>NZ_JAWJYQ010000002.1:0-3606 GCF_032971465.1 Pseudomonas sp. LSJ-87
GCAGGGTTCAGTGAGCAGGAACGCTGGCTGCTTGCGCAATGGTCCAACTCACCACCTGCCCGGTCAGCTGGTCGCAGGCCTTCCCGAAGCCGGCAACCACCGCTGACACCTGCTTGTCGGCCAGCGGCTGGCGGATTTCGAAGCGTTTGCTGGCCAGAATGCGCTGGCTGCGGCCCTGAACCAGACGTGCGTCATAGCGGATCACTACCTCCACCGCCCCGCCCTCGCGGTATTCGGCCTGGAACGCCTGCAGCTCGCCAGCCAGCTCGTAGTCGGCCTGCAGGTTGCTGTCGTCGGCGCTAAGGCGCTGTACCTGGCCGTCACGCTGGAAACCGTCGAGCAGGCGGTTGCGCAGCAGCACCGGTACTGCGTCGCTCCAGCGCGCGCCTTTGTAGCTGCTGACCACATCGCCCTGGGGAATCACGGCAATCCGTGGCCCGGCCAGCACTTCGCTGGCCAGCGGCTTGTTCAGGCGCAATGACCAGTCCAGCGCCGTCGCCGTCCGGCCGGGCTGGTTCACCGGCAGACGGTACAGGTCGACGGGCTCGCTCTGCGGCAGGATCGAGCAGGCACTGGCCAGGCTCAGTGCGGCCGCCAGGGCCAGCAGGCGCAGCGACGGTTTCATGGTTGGAACTCCTTGTTGTTGTCGCGGCCGAGCAGGTAGCCGCTAGGGTCGGCCTCCAGTTGCTGGGAAATGCCTTTGAGTGCGTTGAGGGTTTCGCGCAGCTCGCGAATCGCCGGGGTCAGCTGGTTCAGGCCCTGGGCACCGTCGCCGATGGCTTCGCGGTTGTCCTCGAGCAGGCGGTTGATGGTGGCGGTGCTCTCGGCCAGTGACTGCATGGCCTGCTCGGCGCTGCCGATTGCCTGCTTGCCTTCGCTGCCCAGCAGGCCGTTGGCATTGCGCATCAGTGCCTGGGTTTCGGCCAGGGTGGCGCTGGCCTGCTTGCCCACCTGCACCAGTTGTTCGATGGCCTGGGTGATGCTGCCGTGCTGGCCAGCGAAGGCGCCGGTGGTCTTGTCGAGGTTGGACAGGGTGTTGCTGAGGTGGCCGATGTTGTCCTCGGAAAACATCTGGTTGGCGTTGTGCAGCAGCAGGTTGATGTTGGTCACCAGGTCGCTGCTGTCATTGAGCAGGCGCGAGATTGGCGAGGGCGATGCGATGATCACCGGCAGCTTGCCGTCCTTGCCTTTCAACTCGGGGCTTTGCGGGGTGCCCCCGCTGAGCTGGATGAACGAGTTGCCGGTCACGCCGGCCAGGGTCAGCTTGGCCTGGGTGTCTTCCTTAACCGGGGTGTCAGCGCTCAGGCGCACCCGTGCCAGTACCCGGCGCGGGTCTTTCGGGTCCAGGCGCAGGGTGGACACGTCGCCTACCTTGATGCCGTTGTACTGCACCGGGCTGCCGCGGGACAGGCCGGAGACGGCTTCGTTGAACACCACTTCGTAGTCCTTGAAGGCGTCGTCGACACTGGACTTGGCCAGCCACAGGCCGAACAGCATGGCGCCGGCCACCACCAGGACGGTGACCAGGCCGATAAGAACGTGATGGGCTCGGGTTTCCATTGCTCAGCGCTCCTGCCCGGCACGGGTGGCGGCCTGCTCGGCTGCGCGCCCGCGTGGGCCATGAAAGTATTCTTGAATCCAGGCGTCGTTGGTCTGCTCGACCTCGGCCAGTGGGCCGGCCACCAGGACCTTCTTCTGCGACAGCACGGCGATGCGGTCGGTAATGGTGTACAGGGTGTCGAGGTCGTGGGTGATGAGGAACACCGACAGGCCCAGGGCGTCACGCAGGGTCAGGATCAACTGGTCGAAGGCGGCGGCGCCGATCGGGTCCAGGCCAGCGGTGGGTTCGTCGAGGAACAGGATGTCCGGGTCCAGTGCCAGGGCCCGGGCCAGCGCGGCGCGCTTGATCATGCCCCCCGACAGCGAGGCCGGGTACTTGTCAGCGGCCGAGATCGGCAGCCCGGCCAGGGCCAGCTTCACTCCGGCCAGGTGCTCGGCATCGGCGCGGGACAGCCCGGCGTGCTCGATCAGCGGTAACGCCACGTTTTCGGTGACGGTCAGCGAAGAGAACAGCGCGCCCTTCTGGAACAGCACGCCGAAGCGCCGCTCGACCAGTGAACGCTGCTCTTCGCGCAGGCCGGCCAGGTCCTGGCCGAACACCTTGATCTGCCCTTCGTCGGGCCGCCGCAGGCCGACGATGCTGCGCAGCAGCACCGACTTGCCGCTGCCCGACCCGCCGACCACGGCGAGGATCTCGCCGCGATACAGGTCGAGGTCGAGGTTTTCGTGCACGCTCTGGCGGCCGAAGCGGTTGCAGATGCCGCGGGCCTCGATCACGCGTTCCTGGCCACTCACCAGCCCATCTCCATGAAGAACAGTGCGGCCACCGCATCCAGCACGATGACCACGAATATCGACTGCACCACCGCCGAGGTGGTGTGTGCGCCAACCGATTCGGCGCTACCGCTGACCTTGAAGCCTTCCAGGCAGCCGATGGCGGCGATCAGGAAGGCGAAGAACGGTGCCTTGGCCAGGCCGACCAGGAAGTGCTGCACGCCGATGTCGCTTTGCAGCAGCGACAGGAACATGGCTGGCGAGATGTCCAGTGACAGCGCGCACACCACCGCACCGCCGACGATGCCGCAAATCATCGCGATGAAGGTCAGCAAGGGCAGCGAAATCAACAGCGCCAGTACGCGCGGCACCACCAGCATCTCCATGGGGTTCAGGCCAAGGGTGCGGATGGCATCGATTTCCTCGTTGGCCTTCATCGAGCCGATCTGCGCGGTGAACGCGCTGGCGGTGCGGCCGGCCATGAGGATAGCGGTCAGCAGCACGGCGAACTCGCGCAGGAACGAGAATGCCACCAGGTCGACGGTGAAGATGGTCGCGCCGAAATCGGCCAGCACCGTGGCGCCGAGGAAGGCCACCACCGCGCCCACCAGGAAGGTCAGCAGGGCGACGATGGGCGCGGCGTCCAGGCCGGTCTGTTCGATGTGCGCCACGACCGGGGTGAAGCGCCAACGATGAGGTTGCAGGGCGCGGCGCAGCAGGGTTTCGAGGATCAGGCCAACGAAGCCGAGCACCTGCATGGTGTCTTGCCACAAGGTACCGACGGCGCAGCCGATGCGTTCCAGCAGCAACAGCAGCACGTTACGCTCGGGCTCCTTGACCGGGATGCAGTAGTCTTGCACCGAGCAATAGACGTTCTTGAGCAGGGCGCGGCTGGCTTCGGGCAGGCCGTGGGTGCAGCGCGACAGGCGCTCGGAGCCGAGCAGTTCGGCCAGCAGCGAGGCACCGGCGGTATCCAGGCGGCCCAGTTGGCTGAGGTCGGCGACGGTATCGGCAGCGTATTGCGCGCGCAGGCGCTCGCTCTCACGCTTGAGGCTGGCGTAGTGCGCCAGGGTCCAGTCACCGGTGATGCGCAAGCAGGCCGGTTGGCTACTGGTGTCCAGGGTGGCGCTGGGGGTGGTCATCGGCTCCATGCTACTGACTCGGCGCTAAGGCTTAGGGCCTGATCATAGCGCAGCGGGCATGGGCTGTTTGGTGATTATGTGCTGTCTTCTCGGACCGTGGGGGCTGCTTTGCAGCCCATCGCCGGCAAGC
>NZ_JAWJYQ010000003.1:0-447282 GCF_032971465.1 Pseudomonas sp. LSJ-87
GAACACCGGCGGAGCCGGTGCCAGGCACCGCGTCGGATTCTTCGCGGGCACGCCCGCTCCCACACGGTACGCGGACCGCTTGCGCACTGAGTTCTCTGCGCGACAGCGCAGCCCAAAGGGCTGGGCAATCTCCCACAGGTAGCGCGCTGCCCTTCAGGCCTGCGCTATCCCTGTGGGAGCGGGTTTACCCGCGAAGGGGCCGGTGAGCCCGGCATCAATTCCAGGCCTTACTCGCGGTTCAACAGCAACTGGCTGAGCGCCCGGGTCATTTGCACGTTATGCACGGTATTGACCAACAACCCGATGCCCGGTTCGCCAGCGTTGGCGCAGATGTATTCGTCGAGGGTGTCCTCGATGCCAAGCAGCAACTGCGAGACGTATCGCAGTGCCTCGGGTGAGGGCAAGTCGTTGTTGATGGTGTAGAACGGGCGGGAGCCAGGTTTTACAGGTGGATCGGGCACAAGTTTATTCATTGCGTTTCCCTAGGTCGGTCAGGAGCTACCACCCCATTCCCTCTCACAGGATCGGGTGGCAGCCGTACGCGGGGTGAGAGACCGGAGACCTAGGAACCCGGCCAGGACCAAGCCTGCCCGCGCACAGCTACCGTTGAGGTTGCAACCAGATCAGCACGGGCTCTCACACCCGGTCGCCATTTTTGACGACCCGGGGAAATTAGCCCTGATGCTCCTGTTCAACAACAGAGAAACGGCTGCGGCGCGGGTAGGATAATTCCCAAGCTACTTCCAGCTGAAGCATTTGGTTTCAGGTTGGGAAAAGTCTTACATCTGAGGGGGCCAAGGCGAGGGCTTCGCCCTCGATCGCCGGCAAGCCAGCTCCCACAGGGATGGCACATGGCTTGCCGGTGAAAGGGCCGCAAAGCGGCCTCGGAAATCTCAACCCAGACAGCGCGTCACATGCTTGACCGACTGGTAGGCCGACAACCCCCAAGGCCCCAGCTCACGCCCGATCCCGCTACCCTTGGTGCCACCCCACGAGGTCTCGACGAACACCGCCTGCACCGAGTTGATCCACACATGGCCAACCTCCAGCGCATCGGCCACCCGCTCGGCGCGCTCCAGGTCGGCGGAGCACACCGTAGCCACCAGCCCGAAGCGGCTATCGTTGGCCTCGGCAATCGCCTGTCCCTCGGTCGCAAAGCGACGCGCGCACAGCACCGGGCCAAAGATTTCCTCGGTCCACAGGCGGCTGTCTTTCGGCACATCGGCATACAGCGTCGGGCTGACGAACCAGCCATCCCGGTCCAGCGCCTTGCCACCGGCCAGGCAATGCAGGCCTTCTTCCCGCGCCGTGGCAAAGTAGCCGGCCACCTTCAGCCACTGCGCCTGGCTGGTCAGCGGCCCCATTTCGACCTCTTCGGTCAATGGATTACCGACCCGTAGCTGTTCCAGTGCCACCTGCAAGCGCGGCAGCAGCGCATCGGCAATGCCGTCCTGCACCAGCAGCCGCGAAGTGGCCGAGCACATCTGCCCGGCGTTCCAGGTAATGCCGGCGACGATCCACTCCACCGCCTGGCCCACGTCGCAATCATCGAACACCACGATCGCCGACTTGCCGCCCAGCTCCAGCGTCACCGGCCGGCACTGCGCCGAAGCGCTGCGCATTACCTGGCTGCCGACACTATTGCTGCCAGTGAACGACAGCTTGTCCAGGCCATTGTGGTTGCTCAGTGCAGCGCCGGTCTCGGCCTTGCCGTTGACGATGTTCAACACCCCGGCCGGCAGCCCCAGGGCATCGGCGATCTGGCCGTAGGCCTGTTCGATCAGCGGGGTGACTTCCGATGGCTTGAGCACCACGGTGCAACCGGCGGCCAGGGCCGGGGCGAGCTTCCAGGCGCTGGTCACCAGCGGGAAATTCCACGGCACGATCAGGCCGACCACGCCCACCGGTTCCAGGCGGGTGCGAGCGCTGAAACCCGGTGCAGCCAACGGCACATCGCGGTTCTTCGATGGCAGTTGCTCGGCCAGTTCGGCGTAGTAGCCGAAGGTGGCGATGGCGTCGTCCAGGTCGATTTCCGCCTCGTGACGTGGCTTGCCGTTGTTGCGCATCTGCAAGGTGATCAACGCTTCACGGCGCTGCCCGAGCTGTTCGGCAAAGCCGCGCAGGTAGGCGGCGCGTTCGCTGGCGCTGGTGTTTTTCCAGGCGGGCAGGGCGCCACGGGCAGCGGTCACGGCCTGGTCTACCTGGGCGATGCTGGCGGCCATCAGTTCGGCAAACGGTTGCCCAAGGGCCGGGTCATTGACGCTGATGCAGTCGCTGCCCTGGCCTTCGACCCAGCGGCCGGCAATGTAGTGGGAAGTGGTCATGGTCGTTTTCCAGTCAGGCCATTTCGGCGGTGGTTACCGGCGTGTGCGCGGTGCTTTTGCAACGCACCCAACGTGGGCCCAGGGGGCCATACACGCCGGCAGGTTCGGGGAACAGGTTGAGCAGCAGCAGGTACAGCACGCCGGCCAGCCCCAGGGTGACCGGCAGGCTCAGGTCGATGCCGCCGGCCAGGTCGCCCAGCGGGCCGACGAACTGCCCTGGCAGGTTGACGAAGCACAGGCCCACCGCCGCGCTGGGGATCCACGCCCCCATGCCGCGCCAGTTCCAGCCATGCAGGAACCAGTAGTGGCCGCCACGCTGGCCGCGGGTGAACACCTGCAGGTCGTCGGCATGGTAGAAGCCGCGGCGGGTGATCAGGCCGAGGATCATGATCACCATCCACGGGCTGGTGCAGGTGATGATCAGCACGGCGAAGGTCGACACGCTCTGCACCAGGTTGAAGGTGAAGCGGCCGACGAAGATGAAGCCGATCGCCAGCACGCCGATCAGCAGTGTGGCACCGGCACGGCTGAGCAGGCGTGGGAACACGCTGGACATGTCCAGGCCGGTGCCGTACAGCGCCGTGGTGCCGGTGGACATGCCGCCGATCACCGCAATCAGGCACACCGGCAGGAAGAACCAGCTTGGCGCCACCGCCAGCAGGCCACCGACGTAGTTGTTGGCAGCGATGTAGTCCGGTGCCTGGGTGGCCACCAAGGTGGCGGTGCACAGGCCGAACAGGAACGGGATCAGTGTCGCGCCCTGGGCCGCGATCACCGCCAGCATGATGCGCGCCTTGGGCGTTTCACGCGGGATGTAGCGCGACCAGTCGCCGAGGAACGCACCGAACGACACCGGGTTGCTCATGGCCAGGATCGCCGCACCGACGAATGCCGCCCAGAAGCCCGCCTGGCCGAGGTTTACGCTGCCCGCGTAACCGGCATCGAACGGCCCGGCAAAGGCAACGATGCCCAGCAGGAACAGCAGGCTCGAGGCCCACACGGCGATCTTGTTGACCCACAGCATGAAGCGGAAGCCGAAGATGCACACCACCAGCACCAGCACCGCGAACAGGCCATAGGCCAAGCCCAGGGTCAGGTCGGTTTCCGGCAGGCCGGCCAGGCGCTTGGCGCCGCCGACCAGGGCGTCGCCCGAGCTCCACACCGACAGCGAAAAGAACGCCACCGCGGTGAGCAGCGACAGGAACGAACCGACGATGCGCCCGTGCACGCCAAAGTGCGCACCCGACGATACTGCGTTGTTGGTGCCGTTGAGGGCGCCGAACAGGCCCATGGGCGCAAGGATCAGCGCGCCCACGCCGACGCCGAGCAGGATCGCCCACACGCCGGCCTGGAACGACAGCCCGAACAGCACCGGGAAGCTGCCCAGCACGGCCGTGGCGAAGGTATTGGCGCCGCCGAAGATCAGGCGGAACAGGTCCAGCGGGGAGGCGTCGCGTTGATCGTCGGGGATCTGTTCGACGCCGTTGGTCTCGATACCGGTCGAGTGGCTCATGGTGATGCTCCAGCGCGGTTGTTGTGGGCCGGCGCAGTACGCGGGCCTTATTGTGGGTGCGATGGCAGGGCGGCAGGGCCGCGTAAATGGATGATCAGGCCGGCGATACGACCGACAGGTGCTCGTGGCAGGCCAGCCACTGTTCGCCGTGGCGGCGGAAGACAATGGTTTCGCGCTCGCTCAACTGGTGTTCTTCGCCGGCGATGCGGATGTGCGTGGCCACATCATGCATGAAGATCGCCACGTCACCTTGCAGGCTCACCTGGGCATTGCCCGATTCGCAGGCGAGCACGGCAAACCCGTCGGCCTGCCACTGGGCCCAGAGTTGCTCGTAGGCATGGCGCGACAGCAGCGGTTGCGGCAGGGTGTGGAAAAGGAAGGTGGCGTCTTCGCTGAAGCAGGCGAAATAGCGAGCAGTGTCGTTGCTGGCGAACGCCGCAACGAGGTCGGCGGCGGCTTGCCGTACCTGGAGTGTCTGGTCCACGGGAGTGGCCTCACGGTTCTTGTGATTGTGGTGAAGCGATTCTGGTGGCGGTTGGCGAGAGGAAAAATCGCTGCAGGCAAATAATCAGTTCAGGAATTTGTGAAGTGATGGCTGCGCTTTCTTTACCCCCGTGTGATCTGTGGATTAAGGTGGCAGCTGATCCCCATGGGCTGTAGGCAATGAGCAATTACCAGCCACCACTGACGGTGACCCCCCGCATTCTGGCTTTGGTTGCCGAAATCAGCGAGCAAGTGGGATTGTTGACTGCCTACCGTGATGGCGCGCTGACGCCACAGCTGCGCCGAGGCAACCGTATCCGCACCATCCAGGCGTCGCTCGCCATCGAAAACAACACCCTGAGCGTGGAGCAGGTAACCGCCTTGCTGGATGGCAAGCGGGTTCTGGGCTTGCCACGTGAAATCCAGGAAGTCCGTAACGCGTTCGCGACCTACGATGCGATGCCTGGTTGGCGCGCTGAGTCCCAGGACGATCTGCTCACTGCGCACGGCATGCTGATGTATGGGCTTATAGATGACGCTGGCCGCTACCGGCGTGGAGGGGTGGGCATCTATCGCGGCACTCGCCTTCTGCATATGGCGCCACCGGCCAGTCGGGTGGCGACGCTGGTGCAGGATTTGTTGCACTGGCTCGCGAACAACGATTGGCATCCGCTGATTACCAGTTGTGTATTCCACTACGAGTTTGAATTCATCCACCCATTTGCTGAAGGTAATGGGCGGATGGGACGGTTATGGCAGACCCTTCTCCTCAGCCAGTGGCGGCCGGTGTTGGCGTACCTGCCGGTGGAAACCGTTATTCGTGAGCAGCAGGACGCTTACTACGCTGCCCTGGCCGCCGCCGACCAAGCTGCTGAAGCAACCCCATTTGTCGAATTCATGCTCGAAGCCTTGTTGCAGGCGCTTATCGAAGCAGAAGACAGTGACCAAGTAACCGACCAAGTAACCGACCAAGTAGCGAGTCTCTTGAATGTGCTGCCTGCAGGCGTTGCTTTGAAGAGCAGCGAATTGATGCACCAGCTGGGCCTCTCGCACCGTGCCACATTCCGCAAGAGTTACTTGTACCCGGCACTCGCTGCCGGGTTGATCGAAATGACCGATCCCGAATCACCACGGAGCCCCAAACAGCAGTATCGGCGGGTTGCAAGGTAGGTTTCGCGCCGCGCACCTTGTGGGAGCGGGCGTGCCCGTACTCATAAGGCTGCACATAACTCATTGAATTAGCAGGGACCCTGTGGGAGCGGCTTTAGCCGCGAACACCGGCGCAGCCGGTGCCAGGCACCGCGTTGGATTCTTCGCGGCTAAAGCCGCTCCCACAGGGTATGCGGACCGCTTGCAAATTCGGCTCTCTACGCGACAGCGCAGCCCAAAGGGCTTTCCGCTATCCAGCTGTCATCTGACTGCAACGAATGTTCAGCAACCTTTCTGCCATCTCCCCGTGCCTCATTGCGAGTTCGAATGGGCCATCCCGCGTTGCATCTGCCACAGGAGCACGACCTGTTCGGCCTGCTCTACGCCTTCGCCTTCCGCCCTGGCCAGCCGGGGCGCGAAATCGATTCGGCGCAGTTGTTGCGCACGCTCGGCCAGCCGCTGGAACCTGGCGAGTTTCTGTGGGTACACCTGAACCTGGCCCATGCTGCCTGCGAGCGCTGGTTGCGCACCCACCTGCAGTTGCCCGAAGCCTTCTTCGAAACCCTGCGCGAAGGTTCGCGCTCGACCCGTATCGAACACGCCGACTCGGCGCTGCTGGCAGTGGTCAACGATGTGGTGTTCAACTTCGGCCTGGTGTCCTCGGACATCTCCACGCTGTGGGCCTGCGCCAGCAGCCAGTTGCTGGTGAGCGCTCGATTGCAGCCGTTGCATTCGGTGGACAAGCTGCGCTCGTCGGTCAAGCATGGCGAGCGCTTTCATTCGTCCATCGAGTTGCTGGTCCATCTGTTGCGCGACCAGGGTGATGTGCTGACCCAGATCGTGCGTGAAACCACCACCAGCGTCGACCGCATCGAAGACCAGTTGCTGTCTCAGCGCCTGAGCGACAACCGCGCCGAACTGGGCAGCATGCGCCGGGTGCTGGTGCGCCTGCAGCGCCTGCTGGCGCTGGAGCCAGGGGCGTTGCTGCGCCTGCTCAACCGGCCGCCCGACTGGCTGCAGGAACAGGACATACGCCAGCTGCGGGCGGCCACAGAAGAGTTCACCCTGGTGATCAGCGACCTCACCGCCCTCGGTGAGCGGATCAAGCTGCTGCAGGAAGAAATCGCCGCCAAGCTCAACGAACAGACCAACCGCACCCTGTTCACCCTGACCGTGGTGACCGTGCTGGCGCTGCCCATCAACATCATCGCCGGCTTCTTCGGCATGAACGTCGGGGGTGTGCCGCTGGCGGAAAACCCCCACGGCTTCTGGGTGCTGGTGGCCCTGGTGGCGACCTTCACCGTGCTGGTGGGGCGCTGGGCGTTTCGCAAGCGGCGCGAGTACTGAAGCGACAATCGTCGGTCAGTTCGCCTCCCGTACTGCACTGAGGAACGCCCGGGTCCGCTCCTGTTGCGGGTTTTCGTAGATCTGCGCCGGCGTCCCCTGCTCGTGGATCTGCCCCTTGTAGAAGAAGCACACCCGATCCGCGAACTCCCTGGCAAAGCCCATCTGATGCGTCACCATCAGCATGGTCAGGTTGTGCTCGCTGCCCAACCGGCGGATCACGTTCAGCACCTCGCCACACAGTTCCGGGTCCAGCGCCGAGGTCACTTCGTCGAACAGCATCACCTTGGGCCGCATCGCCAGCGCCCGGGCAATCGCCACGCGCTGTTGCTGGCCACCGGACAACTGCGACGGGTAATGCTCGAACTTGTTGCCCAGGCCAACCATCTCCAGCAGCTCGGCAGCCCGTTCGCGCGCCTCGGCCGGCTTCACGCCCAACACCTGGACCGGGGCCTCGATCACGTTCTGCAAGGCACTCATGTGCGGGAACAGGTTGAAGCTCTGGAACACCATGCCGATCTTCGCCCGCACTTTGCGTACATGGCGCTCGTTGGCGATGAGCTGCGCGCCGTTGCGCCCGGGCATGTGGGTGAGCGATTCGCCATCGACTTCGATCATGCCTTGGTCGATGCCCTCAAGCGTCATCAGTACCCGCAGCAACGTCGACTTGCCCGAGCCGCTGGGGCCGATGATCGCCACCTTTTCACCGGGGGCGACATCGAGGTTGAGGCCGTCGAGCACGGTGAAGCTGCCGTAGCGTTTGGTCACGTCCTTGAAGCTGACGATCGGTTGGGCAATGGCCGGTGTGGGCATGTGGGTGTCCAGCGGCTGGGTGGCGGTAGCAGTGGCGAAGTGGGTCACAGGGGCGATCATCAGCGGAGCTCCAGGCGCACTTCAAGGCGCCGAACGAGGTAGGCCAGAGCGACGCTCAAGGCCAGGAAGAACAGACCGACCAGGGTGATCGGCTCGAGGTAGCGGAAGCTTTCGGAGCCGACGTTCTTGGCCTGCTGCATGATTTCCACCACGGTGATGGCCGACAGCACCGGGGTGTCCTTGAGCATGGCGATCAGGTAGTTGCCTAATGGCGGCAGGATCGGCCGAATCGCCTGGGGCAGGATGACTGCCCGGTAGGCGGTCCACGGCGCGAAGTTGAGGGCGACCACCGCTTCCCACTGGCTGCGCGCCACCGAGTCGAGGCCGCCACGGTAAACCTCGGCCAGGTAACAGGCGTAGTGCACGCCGATACCGATGATGCCGGCCTGCATGGCCGTCATGTTGACCCCGTAGTTGGGCAGCACGTAGTAGAGGAAATACACCTGGATCAGCAGCGGCGTACTGCGGATGAACTCGATCAGCAATGCCACCGGCCACGACAGCCAGGCCTGGCGGCTGCGTCGGGCGATGGCCAGGAACAGGCCCAGCACCACTGCGATCAGGAAGCCAACCAAGGTGATGCCCAGGGTTTTCAGCGACGCCTGCAGCAAGTCGGGCAGGATTTGCGCGACGTAGTTCCAGTCCCAGAAATTCATGACAGGCTCCCCCGCAGGCGACCGCGGCTCAGGCGCCGTTCGACCCGACGCATGAGGAAGTTGATGACCTGCGCCAGGACGAAGTAGAGCAGCAGGGTGAGGCTGAAGATTTCCAGGGTCTGGAAGGTCGCCTGGTCCAGCTGACGGGCGCGGAAGCTAAGGTCCGACAGGGTGATCAGCGACACCAGCGAGGTGTTCTTCAGCAGTTCGATCAGCAGGTTGGTGCCAGGTGCGATGGCCGCCAGCAATGCCTGCGGCAGGATGATCCGCCGGAAGCGGGTGGTGGCGGGCATGTTCAGCGCGGTGCAGGCTTCGTACTGCCCCTTGGCCACCGAGCTGATCGCCCCGCGCATCACTTCGGCACCGTAGGCACCGATATGCAGCCCGAGGCCGACGATGGCCACGGTGTAGGCGCTGAGTTCGAGGTTGAACGGTGGCAGCGGCAATACGAAGAACAGCCAGAACAACTGCACCAGCAACGAGGTGCCGCGGAACAGTTCGATGTAGGCCACGCACAGCCAGCTCAATGGCCGCCATGACGAACGCCGGCCAAGGGCGGCGAGGATCGCGGCGACGATGGCTAGCAGCGAGCCGAAGAAGGTGACCTGGATGGTGATCCAGGCGCCTTGCAGTAACAACGGTATCAATTCACCCATGGTTCGACCTGAATAATCGGATTACACAGGGAATGGCACGGCAAGCGCCATGCCACCTCGATTCACTGCTGGGCACAGAGCTCGGCGGCGGTCTTGTCAGTCACGTTGCTGCGGTCGAAGCCGAACGGCGCGACGGTCTTCAGATGCTCCTCGCTGCCCAGCCACTTCTTCATCTCGGCGTTGACCGCGTCGCGCAGGGCTTTGTCCTCGGGGCGGAAGGCCAGGGCACCGTAGCCGGTGTGGGCCGGGTCATCGGTGAAGTCGCTGATCGCCTCGACCTTGTCGCCACCCTTTTTTGCCAGGCCCTTCATGGTCAGCTGGGTGCCCACGGCAGCATCGGCGCGGCCGGCGCGCACGGCCTGCAACTGGGCTGTGGTGTCCGGCACCTGAAGGATCTGCGCATCCGTGATGCCGGAGTCGCGGGCATAGGCGAGGTTGACCGTGCCGGCCATGATCGCCAGCTTCACGTCCGGGTTCCTGGCGATGTCGGCGTAGCTGTGCAGGTTCTTCGGATTGCCCTGTGCCACCAGCAGGGTGTCGGGCAGGGCGTACTGCGGGTCGGTGAAGATCACCTGCTTGCAGCGTGCCGGGGTGATGTACATGCCGGCGGCAATCACATCGAAGCGCCCGGCGCGCAAGCCCGGGATCAACGAACCCCACTCGGTGAGCACGCCATCGACCTGTTTGATGCCCATCTTTTCGAAGATGATCTTGGCGATTTCCGGTGACTCCCCGGTTACCCGGCCATCGGTCTCGGTGAAGGCAAACGGGGTTTCGTTGGCGTAGCCGATGCGGATGTGGCTGGTTTCCTTGATTTCGTCCAGGCTGGCGGCCTGGGCGCTGGCAAGCACACCGAAGGTGGCACAGGCCATCAGCAGGCGCTGGAAGGGGCGTGGAACGTTGAAAGGCTGGCTCATCAATGAAGCTCCTGTTTGTTATAAAAACCGTCGTCGACGGCTCTGTGTTAGGAGGCAGTGGAGCAAAACAGCGAAAGCAGGTCGGTCTTTTGTTCGAGGCTGCCAGGCAGCGGGAGTTCGACCTTGGGCCGAGCATACAAAAGCTGAAACGGCGATGGCATTGCACTAGGACAATTGCCCGAAGCACTTGTACGGGGGATGCTGTGACCCTGGCCCTGGCAAGTGAAGCGAACATCATGATGCACAGTTGGAAGGCAGCCCTGGACGCCGCCCGCATCGGCGAGTCCAAATACAAGATCCTGGTCCAGGCCGTCACCGGCGAGATCGAGCGCGGCGTATTGGTACATGACCAGCGCCTGCCACCGCAGCGGCAGGTAGCCGATGCCCTGGGCATCAGCGTGCAGACCGTGACCAATGCCTACAAGGAACTGGAGCGCCAAGGCCTGGTGCGTTGCGAGATCGGCCGTGGCAGTTTCGTCAGCCGGCGCATGAGCGACCGTGTGTCGGATGACATCATCGACCTGCCCGAGCGTACCCTGGTCGACTTCTCCATCACCCGCATCCTGCACACCCAGGTGCATGAGCGCATCTGGCGCGACACCTGCGCCGAGCTGGCCGTGGAAGAGGAGCAGCCGTGGATCCATGCCTACCGCCCCATCGCCGGTTTCGAGAGCCACCGCGAGGCCGCGGTGCGCTGGCTTGCCGGCCTGGGCATGCAGGTCGAGCGTGACGATGTGCTGGTCACCAACGGCGCCGCCCACGCCATCTTCCTGGCCCTGGCCTCGCTGGCCGGGCCGGATGATGTGGTGCTGTGCGAGGGGTTGACCGACCATGGCGTGATCGGCAATTCACAGGTGCTCGGTTTTACCCTCAAAGGCCTGGAGATGGACCGCGAGGGCATCAACCCGGAGCATTTCGAGGACATCTGCAGCAACGAGCGGGTGACCGCGCTGGTGTGCACCCCCAACCTCAACAACCCGACCGTCAGCCTGATGCCTGACAGCCGGCGCCAGGAGATTGCCGAAATTGCCCGGCGCTTTGGCGTGCATATCATCGAAGATGACGTTTACGGGCCGCTACTGGGTGGCAGCCATGCCAGGCCACTAAGTTCCTATGCGCCGGAGCTGTCGTTCTACTGCACCAGCATGACCAAGTCGGTGCTTACCGGCCTGCGCGTGGGCTACCTGGCCATGCCCAAGCGCCTGGCGCTGCGCACCGAGAGCATCTTGCGGGTCAACAGCTGGATGGCCACGCCCTTGGTGGCGGAAATTGCATCGCGCTGGATCAACGATGGGCGCGCGGCGCAGCTGGTGGCGCTGCAGCGCACCTTGCTGGGCGAGCGTCAGGCGTTGTTGCGTGAGTACCTGGGGGATTATGTGCGTGGTCAGCACGCGCATGCCCTGGGGGCGTGGCTGAACATTCCCGAACGCTGGGAAGTGGACAGCCTGGTGCGTGCCTTGCGCCGCCGGCAGATTGCGGTGACGCCGCCGGAGCCGTTCCTGGTGCGCGGTACACCGCGGCCACGGGCCGTGCGCTTGTGCGTGGGCGCCGAGTGTTCCGAGGCAAAGCTGCGCCAGGCCTTTGGCGATATGCGGGAGTTGTTCGGGCAGTATCCGCAGATCCACGAGCTTTGAGCGGCCTGTACCGGCCTCTTCGCGGGTAAACCCGCTCCCACAGGTTCCGTGCGAGGTTCAGGAAATGCGCGACTCCTGTGGGAGCGGGTTTACCCGCGAAGAGGCCGGTACAGGCTAAAACAAATTCCCACGCAAATTGCCCTAGTACATTCATCACGACAATTTTCGCCTCATACACTCCGCCCAACATCAGCTCACTTGTTGGGTCCCGGTCATGTCAGCGCTCTCGCTTCACGATCTCTACCTCGCCCGCCAGCGTATCCACGGCCTGGTGCGCAGCACGCCGCTGGAACTTTCCCCCAGCCTGTCGCGGCACCTGGGCACGCCGGTCTACCTGAAGCTCGAAGCCCTGCAGACCACCGGCAGCTTCAAGCTGCGCGGCGCCAGCAATGCCATCGCCGCACTCAGCGCTGAACAACGCGCTTGCGGCGTGGTTACGGCCTCCACCGGCAATCACGGACGGGCGGTGGCCCACGCTGCTGCGCAACTGGGCGTGAAGGCAACCGTGTTTCTTTCGCAACTGGTGCCAGCCAACAAGGTCCAGGCCATCCGCGACCTGGGCGCCGAAGTGTGCATCGTCGGCCACTCCCAGGACGATGCCCAGCAGGCCGCGCAACAACATGGCGAGCAACAGGGCGCAACGCTGATTCCACCTTTCGATCACCCTCAGGTCATCGCCGGCCAGGGCACTGTGGGCCTGGAAATCATCGAGCAGTTGCCCGAGGTGGAGCAGGTGCTGATTCCGCTCTCCGGTGGTGGCCTGTTCGCGGGTGTGGCGTTGGCCATGAAAAGCATCAAGCCGGCAATCACCACCCATGGCATCAGCATGCAGCGCGGCGCGGCGATGTACGCCAGCCTGCAGGCCGGCAGGCCAGTCGAGGTAGAGGAGCTGCCGACACTCGCCGACTCGCTTGGCGGCGGCATCGGCCTGGGCAACCAGCACACCTTGAGCATGACCCAGCGTCTGCTCGACCAACTCCACCTGCTGCCGGAAGCGTCGATCGCCAATGGCATGCGCCACGCCTACCAGCACGAACGGTTGGTACTCGAAGGTGCCGGCGCAGTCGGCATCGCCGCGCTGCTCGACGGCCTGGTGACGGCTCGCGGCCCGGTCGTGGTGGTGGTCAGCGGGCGCAACGTCGACAGCGCACAGCATCAGCGCGTCCTCAACGGCGGCGACGCCTGAAATTCACGTTTCCTTCACTGGAGGTATTCGAATGCCGGCCATCACCTTGCTCAGCGAAGCCGACCTGCGTAGCTGCATCACCCTCGACCGCAACGCGATCGATGCCATCGAACAGGCCTTTGCCCTGCTTGCCACGGCCAAGGTGGCGATGCCGCCGATCGTGCGCCTGGATGTGCCCGAGCACAACGGCGAGGTGGACGTGAAAACCGCCTACCTGCCAGGGCTGGAGCGTTTCGCGATCAAGGTCAGCCCGGGCTTTTTCGACAACCCCAAGCTTGGCCTGCCCAGCCTCAACGGCATGATGATGCTGCTGTCGGCCCGCACTGGCCTGCTCGATGCCTTGCTCCTCGACAACGGCTACCTCACCGCCGTGCGCACCGCTGCAGCCGGTGCGGTAGCTGCACGCTGGCTGTCGCGGCAGGACAGCCGCAGCGTGGCCTTGATCGGCAGTGGCGAACAGGCACGCCTGCAGCTGCAGGCACTGCGCCTGGTGCGGCCGATCGAGCAGGTCAAGGTGTGGGGGCGCGATGCGCAGAGAACCGCAGCGTTATGTGATGACCTGGGGCGTGATGGGCAACTGCAGGTACAGGCCTGCGACAGTGTCGACCAGGCCATGCAGGCGGTCGATATCGCCATCACCTGCACCCCCAGCCGCGAGCCGCTGATCCAGCCGCATCACCTGCAACCGGGGCTGCACATCACTGCCATGGGCTCGGATGCCGAGCACAAGAACGAGATCGCGCCCACGGCCCTGGCCCGGCTCGACCGTTATGTCGCCGACCGCCTGAGCCAGACCCGCGTGCTGGGCGAACTGCACCACGCCTTGCGCGCTGGCGCGGTCAGCGAGCAGGCCGTTCATTCCGAGCTGGGCCAGATCATCGCCGGCCTGCACCCGGGTCGTGTGCAGGCCGAAGAGGTCACCCTGTGCGACCTGACCGGCACCGGGGCCCAGGACACCGCCATCGCCAACCTTGCCTTCGAACGCGCAATCGCCGCCCACAAAGGCCTGGCGTTTCACAGCTGACAGTTTTCACAACCCACTCACAAGAAGGGCATCCGTATGTCACAGACAGTGGTCAACCTGCCGTTCGGTCGGCAGGAGTACGCCCAGCGCCTGGCCAAGACCCGAGCTGCCATGCAGGCACAGGGCCTGGAGCTTTTGCTGGTTACCGATCCATCGAACATGGCCTGGCTCACCGGCTATGACGGCTGGTCGTTCTACGTGCACCAGTGCGTGCTGCTGGCGCTCGATGGCGAGCCGATCTGGTTTGGCCGCGGCCAGGACGCCAATGGCGCAAGGCGCACGGTGTTCATGCAGCACGACAACATCGTCGGCTACCCGGACATCTATGTGCAGTCACGCGAGCGCCACCCGATGGACTACCTGTGCCAGGAGGTGATTCTGGCCAAGGGCTGGGGCGGCCTGAGCATCGGCGTGGAGATGGACAACTACTACTTCAGCGCGGCGGCCTACCAGGCGCTGTGCAAGCACCTGCCACAGGCGCGTTTCAGCGATGCCGCCGGGCTGGTCAACTGGCAGCGGGCGGTCAAGTCGCCGCAGGAAATCGAATACATGCGTATCGCCGCGCGCATCGTCGAACAGATGCACGGGTGCATCCTCGAACGCATCGAGCCCGGCATGCGCAAGAACGAGCTGGTGGCCGAGATCTACCGCAGCGGCATCCTCGGTGTCGATGGCCATGGCGGCGACTACCCGGCCATCGTGCCATTGTTGCCGACCGGCGCAGATGCCAGCGCGCCGCACCTTACCTGGGACGATTCACCGTTCACCCGCGGCGCCGGCACGTTCTTCGAGATTGCCGGCTGCTACAAGCGCTACCACTGCCCGCTGTCGCGCACCGTGTACCTGGGCAAGCCGCCGCAACACTTTCTCGATGGCGAAAAGGCGGTGGTCGAAGGTATCGCGGCCGGCCTCGATGCCGCGCGGCCAGGCAACACCACCGGTGACATTGCCAGGGCGTTCTTCCGCGTGCTGGAGAAGTTCGGCATACACAAGGACAGCCGCTGTGGTTACCCGATCGGTATCAGCTACCCGCCAGATTGGGGCGAGCGCACCATGAGCCTGCGCCCGAGCGACACCAGCGTGCTGCAACCGGGCATGACCTTCCACTTCATGCCGGGGCTGTGGATGGACGACTGGGGCCTGGAGATCACCGAAAGCATCCTCATCACCGAGACCGGGGTCGAGACCCTGTGCAACGTGCCGCGCCAGCTGTTCGTGAAGGACTGACCCATGAATGCGATCGCACAGGCCGCCGCCACGGTGGCCAACCCCATCACCTGTACCTTGGATTTCGAGCAGGACGGCGTGCAGCACGGCTTCCTCAAGCTGCCGTACTCGCGTGACGACTCGGCCTGGGGTGCGGTGATGATTCCGCTGACGGTGGTCAGGAACGGCAATGGCCCGACAGCCTTGCTCACGGGCGGCAATCACGGTGACGAATACGAAGGCCCGGTGGCGCTGAGCAAGCTGGCCCAGCAGCTGCAGGCCGGGCAGGTAAGCGGGCGGGTGATCATCGTGCCGTTCATGAACACACCGGCGTTCCAGGCGGGCACCCGCACCTCGCCGATCGACCGGGGCAACCTCAACCGCAGCTTCCCTGGCCGGCCTGATGGCAGCGTGACGGAAAAGATCGCCGACTATTTCCGCCGCACCTTGCTGCCGTTGGCCGATATCGTCCTGGACATCCACTCCGGTGGTCGCACCCTCGATTTCCTGCCGTTCGCTGCATGCCATGTGCTGCCCGACAAGGCCCAGCAGGCCCGTTGTGAAGCCGGCATGCAGGCCTTCGCCGCGCCCTACAGCATGCGCATGCTCGAACTGGATGCGCAGGCGATGTACGACACCGCGGCAGAAGAGCAGGGCAAGGTGTTCATCACCACCGAACTGGGCGGTGGTGGCACCTCTACGGCGAAAAGCGTGGCCCTGGCGGAGCGCGGCGTGCGCAATGTGCTGATCCACGCCGGCATCCTCGCCGGCGAAGTGGAGCAGGGCGAGACAACCCTGCTGGACATGCCCGATGGCGATTGCTTCATCGCCAGCGAGCACGACGGATTGCTGGAGATGTGCCGCGACCTGGGAGAAACGGTCAGCCAGGGTGAGGTGATCGCCCGTATCCATGACATCCGCCGCACCGGCAGCGCCCCGGTCGAGTACCGCGCTCGACGCAATGGCTTGCTCGCAGCCCGGCACTTTCCCGGCCTGGTGCAGTGCGGCGACACCCTGGCGGTGATCGCCGACGTACTGGCCTGAACCTGGCGCCACGACAACGAGGTATGGAGAACAGTCATGTCACACCACTACCCATTCAACAGCCTGTGCCACGTCGATGGCCAATGGCTGCACAGCCACAGTGGCAACAGCGTCGCCGTGCATGACCCGGCCAACCGCCAGGTCATCGGCCATGTGCCGCTGCTCGACCATGAGCAGATCGTCGCCGCGGTGGATGCCGCCCAGCGGGCTTTCCCGGCCTGGCGCCAGCAGAGCCTGGACAGCCGCGCTGCGCTGTTGCGGCGCTGGGCCGAATTGATGCTCGAGCACCAGGAGGCTCTGGCGCGCATTCTCAGCGAGGAGCAGGGCAAGCCGCTGGCCGAAGCACGCGGTGAAATCGCCTATGCGGCAAGCTTCATCCCCTGGTTTGCCGAGGAGGCCCGGCGCCTCAACGGGCAGACCATCCCCAGCCATATTCCGGGTGCCCAGCTGAGTACGCTGAAGGAGCCCGTCGGGGTCTGCGCGCTGCTCACCCCGTGGAACTTCCCCAGCGCCATGATCACCCGCAAGGCGGCTGCGGCGTTGGCGGCCGGCTGCACGGTGGTGGTCAAACCAGCCCACGAAACACCGTTCTCGGCGCTGGCCCTGGCCCAGCTGGCAGAGGACGCCGGCTTCCCGCCGGGGGTGTTCAACGTGGTGATCGGCGAGCCGCAGATGGCCATGGAAACCCTGGTGCGCGACAGCCGCGTGCGGGCGGTCAGCTTCACCGGCTCGACCCGGGTCGGCAAGCTGGTGCTGCAAGCCGCGGCTCAGGATGTGAAGAAAGTGGCGCTGGAGCTGGGCGGCAACGCGCCGTTCATCGTCTGCGCCGATGCCGACCTGGAGTTGGCCGTGCGGGTGGCCGTGGCCGCCAAGTTCCAGACGTCTGGCCAGGACTGCTGCGCGGCCAACCGGATCATGGTGCAGCGGCCGTTGTACGAAGCATTCCTGGCGCGCTTCGCCGAAGCGGTGCGGGCGCTGAAGGTTGGCCCGGCGATGGTCGATGGCGAGGAGACGGCGGCAGAGGTCGGCCCGCTGATGCACCAGGCCGCGTTCGACACCACCCAGGCCCGGGTCGAGGACGCCCTGCAGCGTGGCGCCCGGCGCCTGGTCGGTGGCGAGGGCCATGCGCTGGGTGGCTGGTTCTTCCAGCCGACGGTGCTTGCCGATGTCACGCCGGCGATGCGCATCTACCAGGAAGAAAACTTCGCGCCGATTGCCGGGGTCATGCCGTTCGACACGCTGGAGCAGGCCATCACCATGGCCAATGACACCGAGTACGGCCTGGCTGCCTACATCGTCGGCAACCGCCTCGATGTCGTGCACCCGCTGGTGCGCCGGCTCGACCACGCGATGGTGGCGATCAACGGCGTCAAGTTCACCGGCCACCCCATCCCGTTCGGCGGCATGAAGGCCTCGGGCCTGGGCCGCGAAGGCGGCAGCGAGGGCTTCGAACCCTTCGTCGAAACCAAATACGTTTGCTTGCACCACCACGGTCAGTTCTAAGGAGTGTTTGCCATGAGCCAAGATTTCAGCCAGCTGTTCGAACAGGACCGCGCCCACTTCATGCACCCCTCGACCCACGCCCATGACCACGCCAGCGGCGCGCTCAAGGGCCGGATCATCACCGGTGCCGAGGGCATCCGCCTGCGTGACCATGAAGGCCGCGAACTGATTGATGCCTTCGCCGGCCTGTACTGCGTGAACATCGGTTACGGGCGTACCGAGGTCGCTGACGCCATCCATCGCCAGGCCAAGGAGCTGGCGTATTACCACACCTACGTCGGCCACTCGACCGAAGCGATCATCGAGCTTTCCAGCCGCATCATCGACTGGGCGCCGGCCGGGATGAAAAAGGTCTATTACGGCCTGTCGGGGTCCGATGCCAACGAGACCCAGGTCAAGCTGGTGCGCTACTACAACAACATCCTCGGTCGCCCACTCAAGAAGAAGATCATCTCTCGCGACCGCGGCTATCACGGCTCGGGCATCATGACCGGCAGCCTTACCGGCCTGCCCAGCTTCCACCAGCATTTCGACCTGCCGGTGGAAGGCGTCAAGCATACGGTCTGCCCGCACTGGTACCGCAAGGCACCGGCCGGCATGGATGAGCAGGCCTTCGTGCGCTATTGCGCCGACGAGCTGGAGCAACTGATCCTGGCCGAAGGGCCCGACACCGTCGCCGCGTTCATTGGCGAGCCGCTGATGGGTACCGGTGGCATCATCGTGCCGCCGAAGGGCTACTGGAAGGCGATCCAGGCCGTGCTCGATCGCTACGACGTGCTGCTGATCGCCGACGAAGTGGTGTGCGCCTTCGGCCGCCTGGGCTCGAAGATGGGCAGCCAGCGCTACGACATCCGCCCGGACCTGATCACCACGGCCAAGGGCCTGACCAGCGCCTATGCGCCTCTGTCGGCAGTGATCGTTGGCGAGAAGGTGTGGAACGTGATCGAAGAAGGCTCGCAGAAGGCCGGCCCGATGGGCCACGGCTGGACCTACTCCGGGCACCCGATCTGCGCGGCGGCGGCGCTGGCCAACCTGGATATTCTCGAGCGCGAGAACCTGACCGAGAATGCCGAAGTGGTGGGGGCATACCTGAACCGGCGCATGCGCGAAACCTTCGAAGGCCACCCGCTGGTAGGTGAAGTACGGGGTGACGGCATGCTTTGCGCGGTCGAGTTCATGGCCGATCGCGAGGCGCGCACGGCGTTCGACCCGGCGTTGAAAGTCGGGCCACAGGTGTCGGCAGCGTGCCTTGAGCGCGGGATGATCGCCCGGGCCATGCCGCATGGTGACATTCTCGGTTTTGCACCGCCGTTGGTGCTGAACCAGGAGGATGCTGAAAAGATCGTCGCCATCACCAAGGCGGCGGTCGATGAGGTGGCTGGCAAGGTGCTCGGCTGAGCATTGCAGGGGCCGTCATGCGGCCCCATCGCCGGCCTCGGCAGGCGAACCGACTGACGGTCCCACCCACCCCGCATCCTTGCCTACGCTGATATTCCAACCCGCTGAAGCAAGGAGAACCGTCATGGCCTTCCAATACAAGCGTCTGGACAAGAACAACGCCGCCGTGCTGCTGGTCGACCACCAGACCGGCCTGCTCTCGCTGGTAAGGGACATCGACCCCGACCGCTTCAAGAACAACGTCCTGGCCCTGTCGGACCTGGCCAAGTACTTCAAGCTGCCGACCATTCTCACCACCAGTTTCGAGACCGGCCCCAACGGCCCGCTGGTGCCCGAACTGAAAGAGCAGTTCCCCGACGCCCCGTACATCGCCCGGCCTGGCAACATCAACGCCTGGGACAACGAGGACTTCGTCAAGGCCGTCAAGGCCACCGGCAAGAAGCAGTTGCTGATTGCCGGCGTGGTGACCGAAGTGTGCGTGGCCTTCCCGGCACTGTCGGCGCTGGAGGAGGGCTTCGAGGTATTCGTCGTCACCGATGCCTCCGGCACCTTCAACGAACTGACCCGTGACTCGGCCTGGCGGCGCATGGAGGCCGCCGGGGCGCAACTGATGACCTGGTTCGGCGTGGCCTGCGAACTGCACCGTGACTGGCGCAACGACATTGAAGGGCTGGGGACCCTGTTCTCCAACCATATTCCGGACTACCGCAACCTGATGACCAGCTACAACAAACTGGCCAAGTAATCCGGCCTCGAAGGCACCCCCGTACCTTGTGGGATCGGGTTCACCCGCGAATGCGTCGGTAGCTTCAATGACGCATTCGCGGGTAAACCCGCTCCCACACCCTCCCAGGAACACTCACCAGCACTTGCAGAATCAATGAGATAGAAGCAAGCCTGCGAAATCCACAAGCGAAGCGGCAAACTGCCATGGATCGACCATACTGACTCTTCATTCGCCCTCAGGAGAGTGCCATGTCGAAGTCGTCCAGGAAAAAAGACCTCAAGGACCAGCCGGAGAAACTGGGCGGCAAGGCGTACGAGAAGGCACTCAAGCAGCTGCATGTGGAGCTGGTGAAGCTGCAGGAATGGGTGGTGGCCAAGGGCCTGAAGGTGTGCATTGTCTTCGAGGGCCGCGATGGCGCCGGCAAGGGCGGTACCATCAAGGCCATTACCGAGCGCGTCAGCCCGCGAGTATTCCGCGTGGTGGCGCTGCCGGCACCGACCGAGCGGGAAAAGACCCAGATGTATGTGCAACGCTACCTGGGCCACTTGCCTGCCGCGGGCGAGGTAGTGATCTTCGACCGCAGCTGGTACAACCGCGCCGGTGTCGAGCGGGTGATGGGCTTTTGCAGCGAAGAACAGAGCAGCAAGTTTCTCACCGTGGTGCCGCTGTTCGAAAAGATGATGGTCGAGTCGGGGATCATCCTCATCAAGTACTGGCTGGAGGTCAGCGCCGAAGAGCAGACCCGTCGCCTGCAGGACCGCATCAACGATGGCCGCAAGCTGTGGAAGCTATCGCCGATGGACCTCAAGTCGTACACCCGCTGGGATGAATACACCCGGGCCCGCGACGACATGTTCGCCGCCTCCGATTCGTCCTGGGCACCGTGGTTCATGGCCCATTCCAACGACAAGCGCCGTGCCCGGCTGAACATCATCAGCCATCTGCTGACGCGCATCCCCTACAAGGACATTACCCGCGACGGGCTGGTGAAGTTGCCCAAGCGCGGCAAGATCGGCAAATACAAGGCCGTCAACTACCCGTTCAAAGTCGTCGAAGAGCGTTTCTGATCTCTCCCCACGGGGAGCAGCGAGGGTGCGAGCCTATGCCACATGATGGCAGCCTGTTGCAGGCGACGGTGGTGTTCCTGCTGGCCGTGGTGCTTCTGGTACCGCTGGCGCAGCGTTTGAAAATGGGGGCGGTGCCCGGCTATCTGCTGGCGGGCATCCTGATAGGGCCATCGGTGTTTGGCCTGCTGAACAACCCGGATAACGTGGCACGCCTGTCGGAGATGGGTGTGGTGATGCTGCTGTTCGTCATCGGCCTGGAGCTGTCGCCGCGGCGTTTGTGGAGCATGCGCCGGGCGCTGTTTGGCGTCGGCTCGCTACAAGTGGGCCTGAGTGCTGTGGTGCTTGGCCTGCTGGCGTACTGGCTGTTCGGCCAGTCGAAGCCGGCTGCCATCGTGCTGGGCCTGGGCCTTGCGCTGTCGTCCACCGCGTTTGGCCTGCAGGTACTGGCCGAGCGCAAGGACCTGGGCAAGCCGCACGGCCGCCTGGCCGTGGCGATCCTGCTGTTCCAGGACATTGCCGCGATCCCGCTGATTGCCGTGGTACCGCTGCTCGGTGGTGATGTCAGCACCGCCGACGAAGGTGCCTGGCCGGTGCTGGCGGTGGTGGTTGGCATAGGTGTGCTGATCATCTTTGGCCGCTACCTGTTGACCCCTGTCTTCAAATGGACAGTCGGTTCGGGCCTGCCCGAGCTGTCGACCGCTACCGCCTTGCTGGTGGTGCTGGGCACCGCCTGGGTGATGGAGCACGTGGGCGTGTCGATGGCGCTGGGGGCGTTTCTGGCGGGCGTGTTGATGGCCGAGTCGCCTTTCCGCCACGAACTGGAAACCCAGATCGAGCCCATCAAGGGTTTGCTGCTGGGGCTGTTCTTCGTTGGCGTGGGGATGAGCGCCGACCTGCGCCTGCTGTTCGGCATGCCGTTAATGGTGCTGGGGCTGACCCTGCTGCTGGTGGCCATCAAGTTGCCGCTGCTGTATGGCTTGGGCCGCACGGCGGGTGGGCTGAACCAGGCCCAGGCGCTGTGCCTGGGCGTGGTGCTGGCCTCTGGCGGCGAGTTTGCCTTCGTGGTGTTCAAGCTGGCGCTGGACCATCAGGTGCTGGCGCAGCAGGTGCATGACCTGCTGGTGCTGGCCATCACCTTGTCGATGGCGGTAGTGCCGTTGGTAATGATGGCCCTGGCGCGGCAGTTGCGTGACGACAGCCCCACACAGGCAACCCCTGAAGCGGGCCACTGAATCGCGCCACACGGCGCACCTGGAGTTCGGAGGTGATGCATGCAACCGGGTATCAAGCTGGACAGCCGCCTGTCGCGGGGCTTGCTCGATGTGCTCATCAAGGCCGGCCTGGTGGCTGCGCTGGTGATATTCGCCTTCCAGACGTTCCAGCCGTTCCTGGAGCTGATGCTGTGGTCGGTGATCCTGGCGGTGACCTTGTACCCGCTGTATTGCCGCATCCAGCGCCGCACAGGGCTCAAGGACGGGCTTTCGGCGACGCTGGTCGTTTTGCTGGTACTGGTCGTGCTGCTGGTGCCGATCTACTTGGTGGTGATGTCCATCGGCGAATCGGTGGACAGCCTGGTGACGCTGCTGAAAAGCGGGGCCTGGAGCGTGCCGGCACCTCCCGATTCGGTAGCGGCCTGGCCACTGATCGGGCCGAAGGTGCATGCCCTGTGGCTGGCAGCCTCGGAAAACATGGCCGGTGTGCTGAACCAGTGGATGCCCCAGCTCAAGGATGCCGGGCGCACGGTGCTGGGGGCTGCAGCCAGCGCAGGCGGCGCGTTCCTGTTGTTCATCGCGGCGATCATCGTCTCGGGCATCATCATGGCATTCGGTGACCGCGGCGAAATCGCGGCGCAGCGCATAGCCATGCGGGTGTCGGGCGAGGAGCGCGGCAAGCCACTGGCCAAGCTGTGCACCGCCACCATTCGCGCGGTGGCCCAGGGCGTGATCGGCATTGCCTTCATCCAGATGCTGCTGATCGGTGTCGGCTTCGTCATCAAAGGGGTACCGGGGGCCGGGATGCTGGCCATCGTCATCCTCATGCTGGGGATTGCCCAGGCACCGGCCACGTTGATCACGGTGCCGGTGATCATCTACATCTTCAACGTCGAAGGCTTTACCGTGGCGACCATCATCTTCGCCATCTACAGCTTCGTCGCCGGGCTTGCCGACAACGTGCTCAAGCCGCTGCTGCTGGGGCGCGGGGTGGATGTGCCGATGCCGGTGGTGCTGATCGGGGCATTGGGCGGCATGGTGGTCAAAGGCATCATCGGCCTGTTCATCGGCCCGGTGATCCTGGGCGTCACTTATGTACTGTTCTGGCAATGGGTGGCGCTGCAGGTGCCGGAAAACCCCGTCGAGCCGTCGGCGTGAGCCAAGGCCTGCCATGCCCGGACGCCTCTGTGGTTGCGCACTGAGCCTGGCTGCCACGTTGGTGGGCTGTACCCAGGTCGGCCCGGATTTCCAGCCGCCGCAGGACCCCTGGCTGAGCACCTGGAACACCCCGCTGCTGGAGCAAGCCGGGCAGCAGGCCGCGGCGCCCGACCTGCGCCAGTGGTGGGCCGTGTTCGCCGACCCGGCCCTGGATGCCTTGATCGCCGAGGCCGATGCCAACAACAGCAACCTGCGCGTGGCCGGCTTGCGCATTGCCGAAGCCCGCGCCCAGTTGGCCATCGTGCAGACTGGGCGTTATCCACAGCTGCAGCAGCTGCGCGCCCAGAGCTTGTACCTGAAGCAGGACCAGTCCGGCACCGCCACCGCGCGTGATTCGGTGTTCTGGCAATCCAGCGCGGGCTTCGACATCGGCTGGGAAATCGACTTCTGGGGGCGCTTCAGCCGCGCCATCGAAAGCGCCGACGCCGTCTACTTCGCCTCCCAGGCCAATTACGCCGATGCCATGTTGCTGTTGCGTGCGCAGGTGGCCGACACCTACTTTGCCCTGCGCACCACCGAGGCGCGGCTGGATATCGCCGAAGAAAACGCCCGCCGCCAGGCGCGCAGCCTGGAGATAACCGAGCGGCTGTTCCGTCATGGCGAAAACGACGAACTCGACTGGCAACAGGCGCGCACCCAGTACCTGGCTACCCAGGCCACCATCCCCGAGTTTCAGAACCAGCTCAATGCCCTGCGCAACGTGCTGTGCTCGCTGCTGGGCCGGCCGCCCGGGCCGCTGCCACAGCTGGATGCCGGCCACGGCCAGCTGCCGTTGCCGGACCGTGCCGTGCTGCAGGGCGTGCCCGCCAGCCTGCTGCAGCGTCGCCCGGACATCCGCGCCGCCGAGCAGGCGGTGGCGGCGCAGTCGGCGCTGGTCGGGGTGGCCGAGGCCGATCTTTATCCACAGCTGAGCCTGCTGGGCAGCATCGGCTGGAGCTTCGTCACGGCCAATCACCTGCCCGATACCTTCGACATCGCCGCCGGGCCCAGCCTGATCTGGAACCCGTTCGACTACGGCCGGCGCAAGAACGCCGTGCGCGTGGAAGATGCCCGCTTGCAGCAGTTGATCGAGCTGTATCACCAGGGCGTGCGCGAAGCCGCCCGCGAGGCCGACGATGCCGCCAGCGGGCTGGTGCGTTCGTTGCAGAGCGCAAGCATCCGCGACCAGGCCTCGCAGGCCGCGCAACGCTCGCTGAGCCTGGCCAGCTCGCAGTACCGCGAAGGCTTTGCCGACTTCCAGCGCGTGCTCGACGCCCAGCAACTGCTGCTGCAGCAACAGGACGGCTACCTGGTCAGCCGCGGCAATGCCGTCAGCAGCCTGGTGACGCTGTACAAGGCCCTGGGCGGCGGCTGGGACGCCAGCCGCGCACCGATCGACCCGGCCACCCGCCAGCAGATGCAGCAACGCACAGATTGGGGCGAACTGCTCGACGAGCCAGCCCCCAGCGCACATGCACAAGGTGAAACGAAATGAGCGACGCTACGCCGACGCCACCCCCGCCAGCCCCCGATCGTGGCATGCGCTGGGTGCTGCTGCTGATTGCCGTGAGCCTGCTGTGGTACCTGCTGGCCGACCGTTTCACGCCCTATACTCAGCAGGCCCGCCTGCAGGCCTACGTGGTGCCGGTGAGTGCCGAGGTGGCCGGGCAGGTGAAGCGTGTGGCGGTGGGCAACAACCAGGAAGTACGCAAGGGCGATGTGCTGTTCGAACTGGACCAGGAACAGTACCGCATCGCCCTGGCCCGCGCCGAAGCCGACCTGGACACGGTACGCCGGCAGATCGGCGCCCATACCGCTGGCATCGACTCGGCCCAGGCGGCGCTGGTGGCGGCCCAGGCCAACGAGCGCAAGGCGCGGCAGGACGCCGAGCGGCTCAAGCGCCTGATCGATGAAGACCCAGGCACGGTGTCGGTGCGCCGCCTGGAGGGTGCCCAGGCCAACCGCGACCAGGCCATCAGCCAGGTCGCGGCAGCCCGTGCCGAAGTGGAGCGGGCCCGTGAGCAGCAGGGCGGGGCGCAGGACGACAACGCCCAACTGCGCAGCGCGGCGGCCAATGTGGAAAAAGCCCGGCTGGACCTGGCGCGCACCGTGGTACGCGCCGATGCAGACGGGCTGATCACCGACCTGCGCACCGACGTTGGCCACTATGTCGGCGCCGGCAGCCCGATGATGACCCTGATCGCCATCCATGACGTGTGGATAAGTGCCGACATGACCGAGAACAACCTCGGTCGGCTGCGCCCTGAAACCCCGGTGTTGGTAGTGCTCGATGCGCTGCCCGGCACGGTGTTGAAGGGGCGCATTCGCAGCATCGGCTACGGCGTGAGCGTGGGCCAGAGCAACCCGCCGGGCACGTTGCCGACCGTGCAGAACAGCCGTGAGTGGCTGCGCTCGGCGCAACGCTTCCCGGTGATCGTCGAACTGGAGCGTGACCAGTTGCAGAACAAGAGCGGTTTACGGGTCGGCGGCCAGGCCGAAGTCATGGCCCTGCCAACCGAGGGCAACCCTTTGAACCTGCTGGGCCGGCTGTTCATGTGGCTGATGAGCTGGCTGTCGTATGCCTATTGAGCTGCGCCGCCTGCGCGCCCTGCGCCTGGCCTGGGGCGTGGCGCTGTGCCTGGCGGTGAGTTTCGGCATCGGCTTGCCGGTGCCGATCCTGGCGCCGGTGTTCGCGGTGTTGTTGCTGGCCATGCGCAGCCAGCCCTTGCCCCTGCGTGCGGCCCCGGCCCTGGCGGTGCTGGTGCTGCTTGCCTGCGGCAGCGGGCTGCTGCTGATTCCGCTGCTGCGCCATGCCCCGGTGAGTGGGGTGTTGCTGGTGGGGGTGGGGGTTTTCCTGACCTTGCGTTATGCGCTGAAGGGCGGCAACGGCCTGCTGGCCAATTTGCTGGTGATCGGCCTGACCATGATCGCTGCCGCCGGCACCAGCGACTTCAGCCTGGCGCTGTCGGTGGTCGAAGCGCTGGCCAAAGGCATGCTGCTGGCGGTGCTGGGTACCGCGGCAGCGCATGTGCTGTTTCCAGAGCCGGCCGATGCGCCGGCGCAACCGGCACCGCCTCTGCTCGACAGTGACCAGGTGAGCTGGGTCGCCTTGCGTGCCACGCTGATCGTCATGCCGGCCTTCTTGCTGGCGCTGATCGCACCGGACCAGTACATGCCGCTGATCATGAAGGCAGTGAGCCTGGGGCAGCAGGCCGGCGAAACCCGCGCGCGGCATGCCAGCCGCGAGCTGATCGGCTCGACCTTGCTTGCCGGGTTGCTGGCGATACTGATGTGGGGCGCGTTGAGCCTGTTCGTGCACCTGTGGATGTTTTTCCTGTGGGTGCTGCTGTTCGTCCTTTGGCAGGGGCGCAGGCTCTACCGTGCGGTGGATACCAGGCAAAGCCCGGCGTACTGGGTGAGTTGCCTGACGACCATGCTGATCTTGCTGGGGCAGTCGGTGCAGGACAGCGCGGGCGGGCAGGATGTGTACCGCGCCTTTGCCGTGCGCATGGCGCTGTTTCTGGCGGTGTCGGTGTATGCCAGTGCCATGCTGATCTGGATCGACCGGCTTCGGATGCGGCGTGGGCTTCTTCGCGGGTGAACCCGCTCCCACAGGTATCGCGTTGCCCATGGGATCACGCAATTCTTGTGGGAGCGGGTTTACCCGCGAAGAGGCCAGCCCAGGAAAACCTAGGGCTTCCAGTCAACCCCACTCTCTTCCAGGTAGGCATCCACCGCTGCCCCAACAGTGGGATGAAACGCCGACTCCCCCATATGCTCGAACAACTCGAACTGCCGCATCTTGTCCTTTACCGGGTCCTTCATCTCGGCAAACTGCAACTCCACCCCCCGCGCCTCCAGCGCCCGGTCCAACTCGGCCAGCATGTCCGCCGAGGTGATATCGATGCTGGTCACCGGCTCTGCCGCAATCACCAGCCGTTGAACCGGGGTAGGCGATGCATCCACCGCCGCCATCACCGTGCTCTGGAACTGTTCGGCATTGGCAAAGAACAGCGGCGCATCCCAACGCAGCAGCACCAGCCCCGGAATGCGTCGGGCCTGTGGATAACGCTGCACATCATGGTAACCGCGGGTGCCATCCACCCGTCCCAGCACCGCATGATGCGGCCGCCAGCCGTCCCACAGGAACTCGATCACCGATATCGCCACGGCAATGCAGATGCCGGGAATGGCCCCGAATACCGCTACGCCGACGAAGCAGGTGAACGACAGCCAGAACTCCCATTGCTGCATGCGGAAGATGCGCTTGAGGTCGGCAAACTCGAACAGGCCCAACGCTGCGGCAATCACCACCGCCGCCAGGGCGCTGTTAGGCAGGTGTTGCATCAGGTTGGGCGCCACCAGCAGCAACAGCGTCACCGCCAGCGCGCCGATGATGCCGGTGAGCTGGGTCTGCGAGCCGGCCGCTTCGGCCACGGGGGTGCGTGACGAACTGCTGCTGATAGGGATGCCCTGGAACAGCCCCGAGGCCAGGTTGGCCACGCCCAGGCCGAACATTTCCTGGTTGGGGTTGACCGGGGTCTTCATGCGCGCGGCGTAGGAACGTGACAGCACGCTGGTATCGGCGAACGACACCAGTGCCACCGCGATGCCGCCGAGCAGTACCTCCACCAGGTCGATATCGCTGACCCAGGGGAACACGAAGCTGGGTAGCCCCTGCGGCAGTTCGCCGAGCACTTTCACGCCTTGCTGGTCGAGCCCCAGCAGGCTCACCGCCAGCGTGGCCAGCACCACTGCAATGAGAATGCCCGGCAAGCGCTTGAACGGCTTGAGCAGCAGGATCAGCGCCAGGCTACCGCCACCGACCACGAAACTTGGCCAATGGCCCTGGCCGGCGAGCAAGGCCTGGATCAGGTTCCAGGTATCCCGCAGCGGGCCCTGGCTGTCGACCGACAGGCCGAACAGTTTGGGCAACTGGCTGATCAGCACCGTGAGGGCGATGCCGTTCATGTAGCCATAGCGGATCGGCTTGGACAGCAACTCTGTGATGAAGCCCAGGCGCAGCAGACCGGCGATCACGCAGAACGCCCCGGCCACCAGGGCCATCATGCTGGCGATGGCGATTGCCCGTTGCGGGTCGCTGGCGGCGTACTGCACCACCACCGCCAGGATCGGCGCGGCCAGTGCCGAGTCCGGGCCCAGCACCAGGATGCGGCTGGGGCCGAACACGGCATAGGCCAGCAGCGGGATGATGGTGGCGTACAGCCCGTAGATGCCGGGCACGCCAGACGCTTCGGCATAGGCGATGCCCACCGGCACCAGCATGGTGGTGAGCACCAGGCCGGCGGCGATGTCTTTGGGCAGCCAGGCGGGTTGGTAGTGGAGCAGGGTGACCAGGCCGGGTAACCAGCGTTGCCAGTCGAGGCGGGGTTTTTCAGGCATGGGGCGTGCGTCCAGGGGAGGGTGCTGAATCACAGCTTAGATGCTGAATTCCGGGGCCGCTCTGCGGCCCTTTCGCTTTGATGCGAGGTCCAGAAAATGCGTGGTACCTGTGGGAGCGGGCATGCCCGCGAACACCGGCGCAGCCGGTGCCATGCACCGCGTTGGATTCTTCGCGGCTAAAGCCGCTCCCACAGTGGGCGCGTGCTGCTTGCCAGATGCCAGAAAAAACAAAACCCCTTGAGGCGTTGGCCTCAAGGGGTTCGTGGGTACTGCAGTCTGCCGCTTAAACGTTGAAGCGGAAGTGCATCACGTCACCGTCCTTGACGATGTAGTCCTTGCCTTCCAAACGCCATTTACCGGCTTCCTTGGCACCGCTCTCACCCTTGAACTGGATGAAGTCGTCATAGGCCACCACTTCAGCGCGGATGAAGCCTTTTTCGAAGTCGGTGTGGATCACGCCAGCGGCTTGTGGTGCAGTGGCACCGACGCGCACGGTCCAGGCACGTACTTCCTGCACGCCGGCAGTGAAGTAGGTCTGCAGGTTCAGCAGCTCGTAACCGGCGCGGATAACGCGGTTCAGGCCAGGTTCTTCCAGGCCCAGGGCCTCGAGGAACATGTCCTTCTCTTCACCGTCTTCCAGCTCGGCGATTTCCGCTTCGATCTTGTTGCACACCGGCACCACTACCGCGCCTTCTTCCTCGGCGATGGCCTTGACCACGTCCAGGTGCGGGTTGTTGTCGAAGCCGTCTTCGGCCACGTTGGCGATGTACATGACCGGCTTGCTGGTCAGCAGGTGGAAGCCGCGGATGACCGCCTTGTCTTCGGCGCTCATGTTCTTCATCAGGCTGCGCGCAGGCTTGCCTTCGGTGAAGTGCGGGATCAGCTGTTCGAGGATGGCCTTCTGCGCCAGGGCTTCCTTGTCGCCGCCCTTGGCGTTGCGGGCAACCTTCTGCAGTTGCTTCTCGCAGCTGTCGAGGTCGGCGAAGATCAGCTCGAGGTCGATGATCTCGATGTCACGCTTGGGGTCGACGCTGTTGGAAACGTGGATCACGTTCTCGTCTTCGAAGCAGCGCACCACGTGGGCAATGGCGTCGGTCTCGCGGATGTTGGCGAGGAACTTGTTGCCCAGGCCTTCGCCTTTCGAGGCACCAGCCACCAGGCCGGCGATGTCGACGAACTCCATGGTGGTCGGCAGGATGCGGTTTGGCTTGACGATCTCAGCCAAGGCATTCAAGCGCGCATCGGGCATCGGCACGATGCCGCTGTTAGGCTCGATGGTGCAGAAGGGGAAGTTCTCCGCCGCGATGCCAGACTTGGTCAGGGCGTTGAACAGGGTGGACTTGCCGACGTTGGGCAGGCCGACGATGCCGCAATTGAAACCCATGGGTATTCCCCTCTCTAAAGGAAATCAGGCCTTCTGGCTGTGCAGCTCGCGCATCGCCTTGGCGAAGTCGCCGGCAAGCACGTCCGGCAGCACGCCGAGGGCAAAATCGATGCTGGCGTCGAGCTTCTCCTGCTCGGCGCGCGGCGCGCGGCCCAGGACGAAGTTGGAGACCAGTTTGGCGTCGCCCGGGTGGCCGATGCCAAGCCGCAGGCGGTGGAAGTCGTTCTGGTTGCCGAGCTGCGCGATGATGTCGCGCAGGCCGTTGTGCCCACCATGGCCACCGCCGCGCTTGAGCTTGGCGACGCCCGGGGGCAGGTCGAGTTCGTCATGCGCCACCAGGATCGCTTCCGGCTTGATGCGGAAGAAATTGGCCAAGGCCGCCACGGACTGGCCGCTACGGTTCATGTAGGTGGTGGGGATGAGCAGACGAACGTCGTTGCCCTGATGGCTGAACTTAGCCGTCAGGCCGAAATATTTGCGGTCAGCGGTCAACGAGACGCGCTGGGCGCTGGCAATGCGTTCAACGAAAAGAGCCCCTGCGTTATGCCGGGTCTGTTCGTATTCGGGGCCGGGGTTACCCAGGCCGACGATCAACTGGATGGCGGTCACGTCAGGGGCTCTTCCTTGGAGTTGGTGGGTTACAGGGCGCGCGGCACTGTAACCCGATCAACGCCGGCGCGCGAGTGGATTACTCGGCAGCGCCTTCTGCTTCTGGAGCAACGCGTGGAGCGTGAACGTTGGCAACAGCTTTGTCATCACCGTGGGCCAGAGCTACGAACTCTACGCCTTTCGGAGCTTTCAGGTCCGACAGGTGGATGATGGTGCCGATTTCAGCGTTGGCCAGGTCGACTTCGATGAACTCAGGCAGGTCTTTGGCTTCGCAGGAAACTTCGATCTCGGCTTCTACGTGGGAGATCTCGCCGCCTTTCTTGACCGGGGCTTCTTCGTTGATGAAGTGAACCGGTACCTTGGCGGTCAGTTTCTGGCCAGCAACGACGCGAACGAAGTCGGCGTGCATGATGAAACCTTTGGCCGGGTGGCGCTGCAGAGCCTTGACCACGACGTTTTGCTTGGCGCCGTCGACGTTCAGTTCCAGAACGTGGCTGAAGGCAGCCTCGTTTTCGAACAGCTTGGTGATTTCCTTGGCCAGGATGGTCAGGGACTGGGCGTCCTGGTTACCACCGTAGACAACGGCTGGGATGTTCGCGGAGTGACGCAGGCGGCGGCTCGCACCTTTCCCCAGGTCAGTACGCGCTTGGGCGTTCAGAGTGAATTCGGTCATTTTGTTTCTCCAAAATAGCCCCCCGAGGGCGTTTGCGACCAGCGCCAACGGGGATGGCAAAAAAGCCCCGCCCCAACAACCAGTGTTGGGGCGGGGCGCTTTTCGTCAGCGTGTGTTCCGCTTAGCGGAACATCGCGCTGATCGATTCTTCGTTGCTGATGCGGCGGACCGCTTCAGCGACAACCGGTGCGATATCCAGCTGGCGGATACGGTCACAGGCTTGAGCAGCGGCGGACAGCGGAACGGTGTTGGTCACCACCAGCTCGTCCAGTACCGACTTCTCGATGTTCTCGATCGCGCGGCCCGACAGGACAGGGTGCGTGCAGTAGGCGTAAACCTTGGCAGCGCCGTGTTCTTTCAGGGCTTTGGCCGCGTGGCACAGGGTGCCGGCGGTGTCGACCATGTCGTCTACCAGGATGCAGGTGCGCCCTTCGACGTCGCCGATGATGTGCATCACCTCGGAGTGGTTAGCCTTCTCGCGGCGCTTGTCGATGATACCCAGGTCGACGCCCAGGGACTTGGCGACGGCACGTGCGCGCACGACACCACCGATGTCCGGGGAGACGATCATCAGGTTCTCGAAACGCTGGTCCTCGATATCGTCGACCAGTACGGGCGAGCCGTAGATGTTGTCGACCGGGATATCGAAGAAACCCTGGATCTGGTCAGCGTGCAGGTCGACGGTGAGTACACGGTCGATACCTACGACAGTGAGCATGTCAGCGACGACTTTGGCGCTGATGGCTACACGTGCCGAACGCGGACGGCGGTCCTGGCGGGCGTATCCGAAGTAAGGAATCACGGCGGTGATTCGGGATGCTGAGGAGCGGCGGAAGGCGTCGGCCATCACTACCAGTTCCATCAGGTTATCGTTGGTCGGGGCACAGGTCGGCTGAATAATGAAGACGTCTTTACCGCGGACATTTTCATTGATCTCAGTGCTGATCTCGCCGTCGGAGAACTTACCGACAGAGACGTCACCGAGAGGGATATGCAGCTGACGTACGACACGCCGAGCCAGATCGGGGTTGGCATTCCCCGTAAAGACCATCATCTTGGACACGCGCAGTACCTGAAGGCTGAGGGTAACCTGGATGAGTATAAGGAAAATGGCAGGGGCGGCTGGATTCGAACCAACGCATGGCAGGATCAAAACCTGCTGCCTTACCGCTTGGCGACGCCCCTGTATCTGTTGCTGCGAACGCTTATGCGCTCGACTTCTTGACCAGACTTTGCAGCTTGCGATGCAACATCGAAACGTTGCTTCCTTTCGCCACAAACCCTGTTTGGGTCGCTGAAAGAAGGGCCAGAACTTTATCAGCTTCGGCTTTGCTTGGGAAGGCCCCAAACACACAACTTCCAGTACCGGTCAGTCGAGCCTCAGTGAATTTACCCAGTGAATTCAACGCATTGCGAACTTCCGGGTAACTCTGCTCTACCACCGGTTGGCAGTCATTTCGACTGTTTCCCTCGGGAACGGGGCGCATCTTAAGGGGGAGTGAATCACGTGTCAACTGTGGATGTGAAAAAATTTCTACTGTGCTGACAGACACTTGCGGCACCAGCACGACATACCACGGCTCTTCCGGGTCGACCGGGGTCAGTTGTTCACCCACGCCCTGGGCGAACGCCGCGTGGCCGCGCACGAATACCGGTACGTCGGCGCCCAGGCTCAGGCCCAGTGCGGCCAGGCGGTCTTCGTCCCAGTCCAGTTGCCACAGGTGGGCGAGGGCCAACAGGGTAGTGGCGGCATCCGAGCTGCCACCGCCGATGCCGCCGCCCATGGGCAGCACCTTGCTCAGCCAGATGTCGGCGCCCATCGTCGTGCCGGATTCTTCCTGCAGCTTGCGCGCGGCACGCACGATCAGGTTGCTGTCGTGCGGCACCGCCTCGATCTCGGTATGCAGGCGGATCACGCCGTCATCACGCACGGCAAAGCTGAGTTCGTCGCCGTGATCGAGAAACTGGAACACGGTTTCCAGCTCGTGATAGCCGTCCGCGCGGCGGCCGATGATGTGCAGCCACAGGTTGAGCTTGGCCGGGGCGGGCAGGGTGAGGGTTTGCATGTATCAGTGCCCCAGCTGGCGCGGCTGCCAGTCCTTGACCACCAGGGTCACGTCGAGGTTTTTGCCGTGCAGCTTCAGGCGCTCGGGCAGCCAGTAGCCGTTCTGCTCGGTGTAGCTCAGGTACTGCACCTGCCAGCCATCCTGGTCGAGGCTGGCCAGGCGGCTGTCGCCGTCCAGGGTCAGCTTGCTCTTGCTGTCGGGGGCGGGCAGGCCGCGTACCCACCAGACCAGGTGCGAGACCGGCAACTGCCAGCCCAGTTGTTCTTCCAGCAGTGCTTCGGGGCTGGGGGCCTCGTAGCGACCCTGGTTGGCCACTTCCAGTACCACGCCGCCGGGGCGGCCGGTCAGGCGTGCGGCGCCACGGCCCAGAGGGCCGGCCAGGCGAATGTCGTAGTAGTCCTGGCGTTGCAGCCAGAACAGCGTGCCGCTGCCCGAGTCGCGCGGGGCACGGATGCCGACCTTGCCGTTGATCTGCCAGCCATCGAGGCTGCTCAGCTGCTCTTTATGGGCGCGCCACTGCTGCGGGTCGCCGTGGCCCTGCAGGGCCTCGCGGCTACCGAAGCCGGCACAGCCGGCCAGCAGGGCGATCAGGGTGAAGGTAATGCAATGGCGCAGGAACATGGCGTTAGAGAGTCTCGGATCCGGTCAGGCGCAGGATGGTCTTGCGCAGGATGGGGCTGTCGGCCTGGGCTTCGAAGCCCTTGGCCCAGACCTGGCGGGCTTCGCGGCGCTTGCCGTTGGCCCATAGCACTTCGCCCAGGTGGGCGGCCACTTCGTGGTCGGGGAAGCTGGCAAAGGCCTTGCGCAGGTAGGTTTCAGCCTCGTCGAGGTTGCCCAGGCGGTAATTGACCCAGCCCAGGCTGTCGAGCACCGCCGGGTCGTCCGGGGTCAGCTGGTGGGCCTTGTCGATCAGCGCCTTGGCTTCGCTGTAGCGGGTGGTGCGGTCGGCCAGGGTGTAGCCGAGGGCGTTCAGGGCCATGGCGTTTTCCGGTTCGCGGGCGATGATGGCGCGCAGGTCTTTTTCCATCTGCGGCAGGTCGTCACGCTTTTCCGCCAGCATGGCGCGGGTGTACAGCAGGTTGAGGTCGTCCGGGTAGCGCTGGATGGCTTGCTGCAGCACCTGGCTGGCCTGGGCGTCCTTGTTGTTGTTGCTGTAGCTTTCCGATTCGATCAGGAACAGCTGGATGGCGTAGTCCGGCTGGGCTTCGCGGGCATCGGCGAGCAGGCGCGAGGCTTCGGTACCACGGCCGTTGGCAATCAGGATGTCGGCCTGGCGCAGTTGCGCCGGCAGGTAGTCGGGGCCTGGCCCGACCAGCGCGTATTCACGCAGGGCGCCTGCAGGGTCGTGGCGCTCTTCGCGGATTCGGCCCAGGTTCAGGTGCGCGGCGTCGACGTTGCTGTCGCGCTCGATCAGCTCCTGCAGGTAGCCCTCGGCTTCATCCCAGTCCTTGTTCTCCAGGCACACCAGGGCTAGCGAATAGCGCAGCTCGTCGTCCTCGGGGTATTGCTGGACCAGGCTGAGGAACTCGCCCTTGGCATCGGCGATGCGGTCCTGTTCGACCAGGGTGCGGGCGTAGGTCAGGCGCAGGCGCTTGTCGTCCGGGTTGTCGCGAATCGCCCCGCGCAGCAGTGGCAGTGCTTCGGGGCCGCGGTCCAGGGCCTGGAGCAGGCGGGCGCGCAGCAGGATCGGGGCGATTTCGCCGTTTTGCGGCGGGTGCGACTCGAGCAGTTCCAAGGCTTCTTCGGCCTTGCCGTCCTGGTTCAGCAACAGGGCCTTGCCGAACACCAGTTGACCGTTGTCCGGGTACTTCCCCAGCAGGCGTTCGAAGCTTTGCAGCAGGCCGTCGCGAGTGCTCTGGTCGGTTTCGGCGGCGGACAGGGCGAGGAAATCGAAATGGGTGTCGCCCTGGCCTTGCAGGACCTTTTCCATGTACGTCATGGAGTCGTCATAGCGGCCGGCGCGGGCCAGCTGGATGGCGGCGGCGCGCTGGGCATCGAGGTTCTGCGGGTCGTTGCGGGCCCAGACCAGGGCGTTGTCCAGTGCCGGTTCGTCGGCGCCGAGGTATTCGGCAATGCGGTAGGCGCGCTCGGAAACCCCCGGGTCCTGGGTTTTCGCGGCCTGGTCGGTGTAGTTGGCCAGGGCGATGTCGAAGCGGTTGCGCTGGCCGGCCAGCTCCGCCACCAGCAGGCTATAGAGCGTGTCCTGCTTGAACGAGCCATACACCACGGGCTTTTCCGCCTCGCTCTTGCCGGCCTCGGCGACGGGGGGCTCGGCCTTTTGCGGGGCCAGGCTCTGGCAGCCCTGGAGCAGGGCGAAGGCAAGCAGCAATGCGTATGGTTTGTTCATAGAAGGCTTTAAGAGGACTCACCGGCGGTCGGAGCATGATGACACAAGCGCGGGGGCAAACCCACCTGCGAAGGTCGTGGTTTACAGGCTGGGTGGTGCAGAGTGGGACAGCGGGGTGGGGGAGAGGTTCGAAGGGGCTTCTGACACAATGACCCAGCCCCTGCCTGTATATTTTATGGCCTGGAAGCAGGAAATGGGAGAGCACAAGCGCCATGAGAAGCGTAATGTGCGGAGTTAGGGGCTGTTCCCGTTTTGCGGGTGTTGCCGGCTTGGCTTTTCCCTATGGCCTCAACCTTGCCACTGGCAGCACCGGCACTGTGCGGGTGGGCCTTGGCATAGCTGCCATCAATGAACATCCACTCCATGTCCGGTTCGGCCACCAGAGCCTGAAAAACCTTGAGCCATTTACCTAATGCGGACCAGGCGTACTCGTCAACTTCTGTAGCTGTCATATTCCGGGGACTTTTACTGTACCCAATTTTCACTTGGTGTGAGAGACACTCAAACGGTCGCGGTAGTAACGGTAGTTACCCGCTGCGATCCTCGAATCTACCTTCAGAGTTATAAGTCGCGAGTTCAAGGCCGTAAAGTGAGGACAGCGCGCGCAGGAAGCGATTGCCCTTTTTCGCCGCAGCGTAGGGGCAGTCGTCCTCAACGATGACGTGGCCAATTGTGCCGATGTTGCCGCTATAGACGTTTACCGCCTGGCCAGGCGCAACGTGGGCGGTGCAAAACCGGATGTTGTACTTGTCCAGTAATGGCTGTAGGGAGTCGGGGGCGTAGTCGTTGGCGATATGACCGCCATTGCGGGAGGCGACAGTTACGACGCTACCTGCGCGCTGAAGCACTGAGTCGTCAATTAGAATGGGCTCGCCTAGGTGCAGACGGACTAACAGTTCGAACGGGTCGATGCCGGTCAGCATCCGGTACATCTGCGGCGCTACGCTACCCATCATGCGTGCGTTGATCTCCACTAGACAGGGCCCTTTGGCATCGCGCAACAGTTCAACATGATAAAGGCCAACATCCAGCCCCAGAGCGCTGAACACTGCCTGCACATATGCTTTGATCTCGTCGCGCTGTGCTGCGTCAAGGCCTGACGGCATGGTCGCGGTCATTTCTAATATTTCGCTATGGTCGGCGCGGAAACGGATGGTGGTCGCAAAGCAGGAGACTTTGGCGTCTTGGACGATGACTTCCGCTGAATGCAATGTACCGTCGATGTATTGCTCGACCAGATAGTCGCGGCTTATCAAGTGGTCGATCATAGGATCAGCACCCTTGCGACTCTGGCGCAGCTCGGCGAGAAAGGCGTCAAAGTCGGCCTGGCTATGGCAAATGGCGGAAAACTGCTTGGCGAATCCGCGGGTCGGCTTGACAACGAATGGCAGCGACAAACTCGGAGCGACCCCGTTGATCAGTTGCTCTTCGCTCAGTACTTCAAAATCAGGAGAGCGTAGTCCGTGTGCCCGCAGCGTCTCGCGCAATCGACTCTTGTATACCGCCCCGCACAGAGCTTCGTACCTCGGGTAGAGGGTGCCGATACGCTGGGCCTCACGCGCCACCGGTACTATGGCTGCTTCAGAGGTAGAGATGAGGGCGTCAATAGGACGCTCTGCGTGCAGGTTGGCCAACAACTGGCTGAGTTCGCCGTCTTCCAGGTTATCGATACGCAAATAAGTATCCACATATCGCAGGTAAGGCTCGAGACGGGAGGTGTCGTCCTTGATCGAGATCGTCAGGAACGAGGCGTCGCGCTGATGAATGAAGGTGACATGGCAGCCAAGCCGTTTGGCTGCCTCAAAAGCCAGCAGGCCGCTTACGGTGCTGTCGACGAAAACCACGTGTTTCATTGGAACCTCGGATTACCAGGGATGAAAGTAAATGGTGCTGAGCCCGAACAGCATTGCGAAGCAAGCGACCGTCGAAGGTGCGCCATACTTGGGAATTCTCAAGCTGGTGACTTGGAGGATGCCGACCAGGGCCACCAGGCAGACGATCACACCGGCACCGTAATGCCCGGCCGATAGCCCCATCAGCGCCAGCGCAAAGACAAATCCTGAATATGTGGTGGGTAGCCCCTGATATCCCTCGTCAGCCGACGTGCTGGGCATGCCAAACAGCGATAGCCGCAAAATGGCCGTGAAAACCAGAGTTGCTGCGGCCAGCGTGGCCAAAAGAGACTGGTCGAGGATTAGGATGACAAGGGCTGGCGTGATGCTGAAATTGAGCAAGTCTGCAAAACTGTCTAGATGCTTGCCGAAGGCCCGTTGCGCGCTGTTCGCCGCCAGGTAGCGTCGGGCTATGTGGCCGTCAAGGAAATCGAGCATCGCGGCCAGGCAAATCACCGTTGCCGCCAGAACGAACCGTCTTTGCAACGCAAAATAAACAGTACCGAAGGCCAAACCGATATTGAACATTGTTAATATGTTCGCCAAGTCCAAAAGACGGACGAACGGAAATACACGCGCTAATGTGGGCATATTGTTCTCCTTGAAGAAACTATTTAGACGGGTTGTTTTCCCTTGATCGCAACTGTCTTTCGAAGGGCGTTGGTTGCGATGAAATAGAAAGCAACGAAGATAACGCTCGTGCTGAACAGGCCTGCATACTTAACCAGAATTGAACCGGCGAAGATGGTAATTATCATGCCTAAGTACACCCCGGCATACTGGACAGATGCCATCAACGGCATGGCACTGGTAGGTGTGCTCCTGACAAGATCGGCTTGCAACTTGAAAAATGTCAGTTCGAAAAAGAATATGTATAAAAAGTACGCGATGTAACTGGACTGAATATCATGGCCGAACGCTGCGAGCATCATGAACAGGCCGCTGACTACAGCCATCGGCATAGGTAGCGGTCGCAAATTGTACTTGTCCAAACGATAGAACAGTACTGCGCCCACCAAAGCTGCCACACTATTGACGGCCTGCAACAAGCCGACATACACCTCTCCCAAGCCCAGCACATGGGCCGGTAACAGCACCCTGGATACATTGAAGAAACCCTGAAAAAGGCTGACGAAGACGATGAACTGATAGAGGCTGAGGCGTAGCGCGGGATACTCCTGCAAAAGCGAACCAAGGGCAGTCAATAGTCTTGGTGCGACCTGCACGGTGATCGGAGGCTTTGTTGGCGCAGGTAGTAGATAGGCCGCCAAGGCCGCGATGGAAAAAAGACTGACAGTAATGAGCAGGGCTAACCCAGGCGTCATGTTGGCTTTGAACAGTACCAGACTGATGCCTGCCAGGCCGCCGGCAATGAATTGTGCGGTGAGTGTCAGAGGCACTGAGCTGGCGATTTGCGAACTCGGGAAATAACACTTGATGGCAACAATACGCCCTACCCGTTGCAGCGCATCCAGGGCGCCAATGACTACCGCGCCTAACACGGCGACTTCCACATGATGTGGCAGGATCTTGTAGGTGGCCGCCGCGCAGCCCAGCGACAGCAAGTTGGCACTCCACAGCAAGGTGCGTGGCGCTAGATAGTCAGCCAGGCGGTAGATAGGAGCGACAAGAATTACCGGCAGAACCATTGGCGCAAACAGCACCACTTGGGAAAGTATTAGGCTGGCAGTATTAGCATAAATATAGTAGGAAAGATAAATATAACTCAGCGTAGAGGCCGAAATGGCACACAAGTTAACGCCCCAAAGGAGCACTGAGTGCCTACGAGATGCTGCAAACTCTTCCATTGCTCGCGCCTATTATATAGCTTCCTGCCATGCATGAAGCATACCCTGCATAGAAAATCGTTTTAAGATAGGTTAAACAAGAATTAAAAAATGCTTGTTTTGGGTGCGTCACCAAGTAAATGTGCATCATTGCAGTCCGTCAACATCTTTACTAATCCTCACCAACATAGCTTCTAATCATCAGCAAAATTAGTAGATAGAAATAAGCCGACTGACTGATAAAGCCATGCTATCCCACTCGTATCGCTGTCTCGGTGAGGAATATCGATGTAGCGGCGTCAAGACTAGGTGCGGAAGGAGGGTAGGGCAACAGCTGGGCATGTATTTGGGAAATGGACTACAAGACTGTGGATAAGTCTTATGGACATATGTCAAAAGTCTTCTCGACCTAGTCGGCGTAGTTGGCTAGGGCGATGTCGAGCCGATGGCTCTGGCTTTTGCTGTGACTGTTGCTTCTAAGCGCGCGGTAGATCAGGTGCTGCAGATTGTGACTTCAGGAGGCCCAGCGTAGGGCTTGCTCCCGGGAGGACTGCGCTGCAGGCCTCATTCTGGGGCCCAGCGCTTGACGGGCATCCATGCCCGTCACCTCCATGCGCAAGGCCTGCGTTCGGCCTCCTGCAGTCGCGAAGATCAAGATCAGGATCAAAAGCCGGAAAGACCTGAAAACACCGCTAGGTCAGGCTACGAAAAGGCGATAGCCGCACGACTATCAGCGCAATAGCGAACGGTGGTTGTCCAAAAACCTGCGAAAGAGGACAATTATCGGCTTCCCGTCACAACCAGCGACCTTGCATGGCCTTTCTTGCACTTGGTATCAACCATAAGACTGCCTCGGTAGACGTACGCGAGCGCGTGGCGTTTACCCCAGAGCAGCTGGTAGACGCCCTGCAGCAGCTCTGCCGGCTGACATCCAGCCGCGAAGCGGCGATTCTGTCGACCTGCAACCGTAGCGAGCTCTATATCGAGCAGGACCACCTGTCCGCCGATGTGGTGCTGCAATGGCTCGCCGACTACCACCGCCTCAGCCTGGACGAGCTGCGCGCCAGCGCCTACGTGCACGAAGAGCACGAGGCGGTGAAGCACATGATGCGGGTGGCCTCCGGCCTGGACTCGCTGGTGCTCGGCGAGCCACAGATCCTCGGCCAGATGAAGTCCGCCTACGCCGTGGCGCGTGAGGCTGGCACCGTCGGCCCATTGCTCGGGCGCCTGTTCCAGGCCACTTTCAGTGCCGCCAAGCAGGTGCGCACCGACACCGCCATCGGCGAAAACCCGGTGTCGGTGGCGTTTGCCGCGGTCAGCCTGGCCAAGCAGATCTTCAGCGACCTGGGCCGCAGCCAGGCCCTGCTGATCGGCGCCGGCGAAACCATCACACTGGTCGCCCGCCACCTGCATGAGCAGGGCGTGCGCCGCATCGTCGTGGCCAACCGTACCCTTGAGCGGGCCAGCATCCTGGCCGAGCAGTTCGGTGCGCACGCCGTTCTGCTGGCCGACATCCCCCAGGAACTGGCCAACAGCGACATCGTCATCAGCTCCACCGCCAGCCAGTTGCCGATCCTCGGCAAGGGCGCGGTCGAGAGCGCGCTGAAACAGCGCCGGCACAAGCCGATTTTCATGGTCGACATTGCTGTACCGCGCGATATCGAAACCGAAGTCGGCGAACTCGACGACGTCTACCTGTACACTGTCGATGACCTGCACGATGTGGTGGCGGAAAACCTCAAGAGTCGCCAGGGCGCGGCCCAGGCCGCCGAAGAGCTGGTGTCGGTGGGGGCCGAAGACTTCATGCTGCGCCTGCGCGAGCTGGCCGCGGTGGACGTGCTCAAGGCCTATCGCCAGCAAAGCGAGCGCCTGCGCGACGAAGAACTGCAAAAGGCCCAGCGACTGCTGGCCAACGGCGGCAACCCCGAAGACGTACTGGCCCAACTGGCCCGGGGGCTGACCAACAAACTCCTGCACGCACCCAGCGTGCAATTGAAAAGGCTCTCGGCCGAGGGCCGCCTCGATGCGCTGGCCATGGCCCAGGAACTCTTTGCCCTCAACGAGGGCTCGACGGACAAATCCCCGCAATGAAAGCGTCGCTGCTGAACAAACTGGAAATCCTCCAGGACCGCTTCGAAGAACTCACCGCACTGCTCGGTGATGCCGAGGTCATTTCCGACCAGACGCGCTTTCGCGCCTATTCCCGTGAATACGCCGAAGTCGAGCCGGTCTACGCTGCTTATAAAGAGTGGCGCAAAGTCCAGGACGACCTCGAAGGTGCCCAGGCGCTGCTCAAGGACAGTGACCCGGACCTGCGCGAAATGGCCGTGGAAGAAGTGCGTGAAGCCAAGGAACAACTGCTGACGCTGGAGTCGCAGCTGCAACGCATGCTGTTGCCCAAGGACCCCAACGACGGCCGCAACGTGTTCCTCGAAATCCGTGCCGGCACCGGTGGCGACGAGGCGGCGATCTTCTCCGGCGACCTGTTCCGCATGTATTCGCGCTACGCCGAAAAGCGTGGCTGGCGCCTGGAAATCCTCTCCGAGAACGAAGGCGAGCACGGCGGCTACAAGGAAATCATCGCCCGCGTCGAGGGTGAGAGCGTGTACGGCAAGCTCAAGTTCGAGTCCGGCGCGCACCGCGTACAGCGCGTGCCCGAAACCGAATCCCAGGGCCGTATCCACACCTCCGCGTGCACCGTGGCAGTACTGCCCGAGCCGGACGAGCAAGCGGCCATCGAGATCAACCCGGCCGACCTGCGCGTGGACACCTACCGCGCATCCGGTGCCGGCGGCCAGCACGTCAACAAGACCGACTCGGCGATCCGTATCACCCACTTGCCCACCGGTATCGTGGTCGAGTGCCAGGAAGAGCGCTCGCAGCACAAGAACCGTGCTCGCGCCATGTCCTGGCTGTCGGCCAAGCTCAACGACATGCAGACCAGCGCCGCGCAGAACGCCATCGCCACCGAGCGCAAGCTGCTGGTCGGCTCGGGTGACCGTTCCGAGCGCATCCGTACGTACAATTATCCACAGGGCCGGGTGACCGACCACCGCATCAACCTGACCCTGTACTCGTTGGACGACATCCTCGCCGGCGGCGTGGAGGCGGTGATCGAACCACTGCTGGCCGAATACCAGGCCGATCAACTGGCCGCCCTGGGGGACTGATGACCATCATCGCCAGCCTGCTGCGCAACGCGCAGTTGCCAGAATCGCCCACCGAGCGGCTGGATGCCGAGCTGCTGTTGGCCGCGGCCATCGGCAAGTCGCGCAGCTACCTGCACACCTGGCCCGAGCGAATCGTCAGCAGCGAAGATGCCGAGACCTATGCCGGCTACCTGCAGCGCCGCCGTGGCGGCGAACCGGTCGCCTACATTCTCGGGCTGCAGGGCTTCTGGAAGATCGACCTGGAGGTGGCGCCGCATACCCTGATCCCGCGGCCGGATACCGAGCTGCTGGTCGAAGCCGCGCTTGAACTGCAACCCGCCACGCCGGCCAAGGTCCTCGACCTGGGCACCGGCACCGGCGCGATTGCCCTGGCCCTGGCCAGCGACCGCCCGGCCTGGCAGGTAACTGCAGTTGACCGGGTGGAGGAGGCCGCCGCCCTGGCCGAGCGCAACCGCCAGCGCCTGGGCCTGGCGAACGCCCAGGTACGGCTCAGCCACTGGTTCGACAGCCTGGCCGGCGAGCGTTTCGACCTGATTGTCAGCAACCCGCCCTACATCGCCGCCGCAGACCCGCACCTGGTCGCCGGTGATGTACGCTTCGAACCCAGCAGCGCGCTGGTGGCCGGCGCCGATGGCCTGGACGACTTGCGCGTAATCGCTGCCCAGGCCCCCGCGCACCTGGTACCGGGTGGCTGGTTGCTGCTGGAACACGGCTACGATCAGGCAGCGGCGGTGCGCGCCTTGCTGGCTGAACAAGGCTTCATCGAGGTCGCCAGCCGCACGGACCTTGGCGGCCATGAACGCATTACCCTGGGGCGCCTGCCATGCTGAGTGATCAGGAACTGCTGCGTTACAGCCGGCAGGTATTGCTGGCCCAGATCGACATCGACGGCCAGTTGCGGCTCAAGCAGAGCAAGGCGCTGATCGTCGGGCTCGGTGGCCTTGGCTCGCCAGTCGCCTTGTACCTGGCCGCAGCCGGGGTGGGTGAGCTGCACCTGGCCGACTTCGACACCGTCGACCTGACCAACCTGCAACGCCAGGTGATCCACGACAGTGCCAGCGTCGGCATGAGCAAGGTCGATTCGGCCTTGCAGCGCTTGCAGGCGATCAACCCGGAAATCAGCCTGGTTGCCCATCGCCAGGCTCTGGACGAGGACTCGCTGGCGGCGGCTGTGGCAGCGGTGGACCTGGTGCTGGACTGCTCTGACAATTTCGGTACCCGCGAGGCGGTCAACGTCGCCTGTGTCGCGGCTGGCAAGCCGCTGGTCAGCGGTGCGGCGATCCGCCTGGAAGGGCAGTTGTCGGTATTCGACCCACGGCGTGACTACAGCCCTTGCTACCACTGCCTGTACGGCCATGGCAGCGAAGCCGAACTGACCTGCAGCGAAGCCGGTGTGATCGGCCCGCTGGTGGGCCTGGTGGGCAGCCTGCAGGCGCTGGAGGCGATGAAGCTGCTGGCCGGGTTCGGCGAGCCGCTGGTCGGCCGCCTGCTGCTGATCGATGCTCTCGGCACTCGTATCCGCGAATTGCGGGTCAAGCGCGACCCGGCCTGTGCGGTCTGCGGCAAGCGCGATGGCTGAGCGCTCGGCGCCGGTCGGCGTGATGGATTCCGGGGTCGGCGGCTTGTCGGTGCTCGCAGAGATCCAGCGCCTGCTGCCCAACGAGACGCTGCTTTACGTGGCCGATTGCGGGCACATACCCTACGGCGAGAAGTCGCCGGACTATATCCGTGAGCGTCTCCGACGCATTGCTGCGTTCTTCCATGAGCAGGGCGCCAAGGCCATGGTACTGGCCTGCAATACCGCCACGGTGGCGGCGGTGGCCGACCTGCGCGAGTTGTACCCGACCTGGCCGCTGGTGGGCATGGAGCCGGCGGTGAAGCCCGCTGCCGCCGCCACGCGCTCGGGCGTGGTCGGTGTGCTGGCCACCACCGGTACCCTGCAGAGCGCCAAGTTCGCCGCCTTGCTCGACCGCTTTGCCAATGACGTGCAGGTCATCACCCAACCTTGCCCGGGCCTGGTCGAGCTGATCGAGACCGGCGACCTGGCCAGCCCGGCGCTGCGCCAGCTGCTGCAAGGTTATGTGCAGCCGTTGCTGGCCGCTGGCTGCGACACGTTGATCCTCGGCTGCACCCATTACCCCTTCCTGCGCCCGTTGCTGGCCGGCATGGTGCCAGCCGACGTGGCCATCATCGACACCGGTGCCGCAGTGGCGCGCCAACTGCAGCGGCTGCTGGGCGCGGATGACCTGCTGGCCGATGGGCCAGCCCGGGATACCCGCTTCTGGACCAGTGCCGATCCGCAATCACTCAGACAAATCCTACCTTTGCTGTGGCATAAGTCCGACAGTGTGCAAAGCTTTTCATTGTGAAAAAAATGTGAAAAGAAGCTGAACTATCGTACCACTGCCGTTTTCTATCGCTTTGCCTGACATGAGGCGGATACCAATAACAGCAAAGAAGGATGTTGCTCATGAAGAAGCTGCTTGGCTTGGCGGCGGCTGCCGTCTTCACCCTGGGGCACTCACTGTCGGCGCAGGCTGCCGACGTTTCGTTTTCGGTGGGGCAGACCGGTGACTCGACCATGGTCTATCGGTTGGGGCTGCAATCGAATTGGGATGCGAGCTGGTGGCAGACCAGCGTCGGGCGCCTGACGGGGTACTGGGATGGGGCCTACACCTATTGGGATGGTGACGAGACCGCGAGCAACCATAGCCTGTCGTTCGCGCCGGTGTTCGTCTATGAGTTTGCCGGGGAGTCGGTGAAGCCTTATATAGAGGCGGGGATTGGCGTGGCGGCATTCTCCAGCACCGAGCTGGAAGACAACGAGCTGGGCTCGGCATTCCAGTTCGAGGACCGTATCGGCTTTGGATTGCGCTTTGCCGGTGGGCATGAGATTGGCGTGCGGGCTATTCACTATTCCAACGCAGGCATCAAGCAGCCCAACGATGGGGTGGAGAGCTATAGCCTGCATTACCGCATGGCGCTCTGAGCTCTCCTGTGCCGGCCTCTTCGCGGGTGAACCCGCTCCCACAGGGGGGGCTTACATAGCTTGACATCTATGAGCTACCTGGGGGAGCAACTGTCTTGCTCCATTACTCAGGCTACCTCATCACCTTGTAGGAGCAGCCTTGTGCTGCGAAGAAGCCATTGCTGCAGAAGAACATCTGCTGCCCTACTGCCCTCTTCGCAGCACAAGGCTGCTCCTACAGGTTATGCGCATGACTTCAAGCCGATGCGGTCGAGGTGGGAGCCGGCTTGCCGGCGATAGGGCCGGAACGGTCACCACATCGATTACTTGAGTGGCAAAGGCCACAGGCTAGTCAGATCCAAAGCCTCCAGCACAAGCTCGGGCTCCCTCTGCGGCCACCGCCGCAGCAGCTCTTCTGCCGCATTCTGCGGCGTCCACGCCTCCGGTATTGCCTGCGCCGGTGTCACAGGTGTCTTCAACGACTGCGGCGCCACCACGGTCAGCTCAACCCCCTGCGCCTTCAACGCCTGACGCTGCTCGCGCATCCACTGCGGCATGTTGTTCCAGCCCGCAGGCGCCTGCGTCGGTGCATGCAGCTGCAGCGCCGAATAACGGTTGAACACCGCCATCACCTGGGGTGAGTCACCCTTCGCCAGCAAAGGCAGCGCTTTGGCCAGGCAATGCTCGCCGGCCAACTGGTTGTCAGTGACGATCGCCTCGAACAACTCGCTGTCCGCCACATCGTCCGCCAGGTAATCGCTGGTACCGGCATTGATGATCAAACCGTCCAGCGCGCACCAGGCATGGCATATCTGCTGGCTGGCCTGGGCCGCCTGGTGTTCTTCGTGCAACTGCCACGGCAAGCGCAACAGCTGGCTGCCATAGCGTGCGGCCAAGGCATCCAGTGCCTCGCCATGCCTGCCGCTTGCAGCTACCCGGTGCCCTTGCTCGAGTAACCCTTCCACTAACGCCAGGCCTAGTCCATTGCCTGCTCCCGTCACCCAGATACTGCGTGCGTTGTTCAAGATGCTGCCCTCTGATCCTGCCGGCGCGGGAGGTTCTTGAATGCCTCCAGTGCGCGCTGACGACTGCTGTCGAGATCGACAATTGGACTGTGATAGGAATATCTAGCAAAAAGATCGGCCGACTTCACAGGGAAATGAATGGCTTTTTCATCCAGCCCCTGCAATTCCGGCAGCCAGTGCCGAATGAAACGCCCTTGCGGGTCGAAACGCTGCGACTGTGAAACCGGGTTGAAGATGCGGAAATAGGGCACTGCGTCGGTGCCAGTGGACGCGCTCCACTGCCAGCCACCGTTGTTGGCGGCCAGGTCGCCGTCTATCAGGTGGCGCATGAAATGCCGCTCGCCCTTGCGCCAGTCGATCAACAGGTTCTTGCTGAGGAACATGGCCACGATCATGCGCAGGCGGTTGTGCATCCACCCGGTATCCAGCAGTTGGCGCATGGCGGCGTCGATGATCGGGAAGCCGGTCCGGCCCTGTTCCCAGGCTTCGAGGTCGGCCGGTGCATCGCGCCAGGGCAGGGCTTCGGTCTGGGCGCGGAAGGCGCGGTGACGCGAGACCTGTGGATAACCGGTCAGGATGTGTTTGTAGAATTCGCGCCAGAGCAGCTCGTTGATCCAGGTTTGCACGCCGCTGCTACCGCTGTCGAACTCGCCGCGGTTGCTGGCCAGGGCGCCGTGCAGGCACTGGCGCGGCGAGATCACGCCTGCGGCCAGGTAGGCGGAGAGCTGGCTGGTGCCGGGCTTGGCAGGCAAGTCGCGCAGCTGTTGGTAGTCGTCGATGGTTTCGTCGAGAAAACGGGTCAGCCGCGCCTGCGCTTCAGCTTCGCCGGCCGGCCAGTGGTCGCGCAGTGCTTGCGCGGTTTTTTCGAAGCCGTCCACGTGCTGGGGGATCGGGTCGCTGCTGACCTGCAGCGGTGCCTGGCGTTTCACCCGCTGGGCCAGTGCGGGGAGGCCGCGGTGCAGGTGCTCCAGGCAGTTCTTCTTGAACTGGCTGAACACCTGGAAGTAGTCGCCGCTGCGGGTAAGGATGGTGCCTGGGCTGAACAACAGTTGGTCGAGGTGGCTGCGGGCCTGGATGGACGACTTTTCCAGCAACGCGCGGGTGGCGTCGTCGCGACGTTGCTCGTTGATGCCGTACTCCTCGTTCCAGTGCACGCTTTGCACCAGATGTTGGCGGCAGACATCGAGTACGGCCTGTGGCGCCTGGTCCCAGGTGTCGATCCTGCGGATCAGCAGGGGGATGTTCAAGCGCTCCAGCGCCTGGCGCAGTTCGCGCAGGTTGCGCAGCCAGAAGTCGACTTTGCAGGCGGCGTCGTCGTGGGCCAGCCATTGCCCGGGGCTGACCAGCCACAGGGCGAGGGTCGGGCCGCGTTCGCAGGCGGCGCTGAGCGCGGTGTTGTCATCGATGCGCAGGTCGCTGCGCAGCCAGGTCAGGTGCATGGTGCGGTCATCTCTCCAGGCTGGCGGTCATGGGCTTGCAGCAAACGCAATGCCGCCTGAGGGGTATCGAACAGGGCAAGGTTGGGCAGCCTGAGGGCACGCAGCCGGGCTTCGTGCAGCGCCAGCATCGGCCCGCCGGCCAGGGTCGGCACGGGCAGGTTGGACAGGGTGCGTTGCAGCGCCTTGTCATCGATGCGTGGCCCCAGGTGCAGCAGCACGGCGCGCGGCTTGAGCATGGTTACGGCGCGTTGCAGGTGCGCGCCGGCAATGGTGTGCTCCAGTACTTCGACTGGCAGGCCGTTGCTGGTGAACAGCCAGGCGCACAACCACAAATCGGGGCTGAAGGTGTGTTCGCTGTCTTCGGTCAGCAAGATGGCAGGGCCTTGCAGCAACTGGTTGTCGTGGTAGACCCGGGCGCCCAGCTTGCTGCGCAGCCAGCTGTGGAAAAACACCTGCTCAAGCCGTGCATTGAAATAGTTGCGCCAGCGCAGGTCGAGGAGGTCGAGCAGCGGCAACAGCAATTGCTCGCACAGGGTGACGGCCGGGTACAGGGCCATCGCCTGGTTGAGCTGCTGGTCAAGGGCGCGCTGCGACAGCGTGGCGATGGCCTCGACCAGTTGGAACTGCCGGGCTTGCCAGTCGCCTTTCGGTGGCGTGCTGGCCGGTTTGTCGAGCAGCTCGCGTACCTGGCCGACGGAGGCGCCGCGTTGCAGCCAGGCGAGGATCGCTTCGACGCGTTCGACCTGCTCCAGCGGATACAGGCGATGGCCTTTGGCGGTACGCTGGGGCTTGAGCAGGCCGTAGCGGCGCTCCCAGGCGCGCAGGGTGACGGGATTGACGCCCGTGCGGCGAGCCAGCTCGCCGATGGGCAACAGGATTTCAGACGGCATTGCGCAGGCCCAGGCGCTCGGGGTGCGGCTGCAGGTAGGCCTGCTGCTGCAGATACGGGTCGGGGTGCTTGCGCAAATGGTGCTTGAGCAGGGTCAGAGGCACTACCAGCGGTACCACGCCTTGCTGGTATTGGCCGATGATGGCTTGCAGCTCGGCTTTGTCCTGCTGTGTGAGGGTGTCCTTGAAGTAGCCGCTCAGATGCTGCAGCACGTTGCAATGAGTGCCACGGCTGGCACAGCGACGCAGGGCCTGCATCAGCTGGCTGAAATAGCGCGGGCCGATGCTTTGCGGGTCATCATCCTTGCTCATGCTGCCGAGCAGGCGCCCAAGGCTGCGATAGGCCTGCGGGTTGTTGGCCATCAGTAGGTACTTGTAGCGCGAGTGGAACCGCACCAGGGCGCCACGGCTCAGGCCTTCGGCCAGCAGGCGCTGCCAGTCGGCATAGGCGTACACACGGCTGATGAAGTTCTCGCGCAGCACAGGGTCGTGCAGGCGGCCTTCTTCTTCCACCGGCAGGTCCGGGCGCCGTGCGCAGAACGCCTGGGCATACACGCCCCGCCCACCGTGGAAGGCCGGGTGGCCATTGTCCTGGTACACCTTGACCCGCTCCAGGCCACAGGAAGGCGATTTCTGCATGAAGATGTAGCCGCAGATATCGTCGAGTTCGGCTGCCATTTGCTCGCCGTAGTTGCGCAGCGGGCCGGTCAGGTCCATGCCGGGGTTACGGGTGCCTACCACTTCCGGCTGCTCGGGGTTGCCGACCAGTCGGATCGGGTCGCGCGGCACGCCCAGGCCGATGGCCACCTCCGGGCACACCGGCAACCAGTCGAAATGTTCCTCGAGTTGCATACGGCACAGGTCGGAGGCCTTGTGGCCACCGTTATAGCGCACGCTGTGCCCGGTCAGGCAGGCGCTGATGGCGATACGCGGCTTGCTGTGGGCAAATGAGTCGTGCATGGGCTGCCTCCAAAAACCTGTACGAGACTAAAAAATTGTACAGGTTCATTCCAGCACAGCCCGGAAGTTATGCAAACCAGTTTTTTTGTATAACCCTACATCACTCGAGGTGTTCGAGCAGCCGACGCGCCGCTTCCTGGCCACTGAGCCAGGCGCCCTCGACACGGCCGGACAGGCACCAGTCGCCGCAGGCGTACAAGCCCTGGTCAGCATCGGCCAGTGCGCCCCATTCATGGTTGCTGCTCGGGCGGGCATAAAGCCAGCGGTGGGCCAAGGCAAAAGTAGGTGCCGGCACCACGCAGCCGACCAGTTCGGCGAACTCGCCCCACAGCTGTTCGATCACCTCTTCCTTGGGCAGGTCGATGTGTTGCCGGCTCCAGTCCGAGGTGGCGTGCAGTACCCAGGTGTCGAGCTGCTCGTCACGCCCGGGCTTGCTGCGGTTGCGCGCCAGCCAGTCGAGCGGGTTGTCCTGCACGAAGCAGCCTTGCATCGGGGTTTCCAGCGGGGTCTGGAAGGCCAGGGCGACGGCCCAGGTGGGCTCCATCTGCACACCGGCGGCCACGGCAGCGAGCTTCGGGGTAGCGGCCAGCAACGGCGTGGCCTGTGGTGCCGGCACGGCGATCACCACGCGGCTGTAGGGGCCGTGGCTGCAGCCTTCAGTGTCCTGCAGGTGCCAGTACTGCTTGCCGCGGAACACTTCGGCGATGCGGCAGCCGAAATTGACCGTCACATCCTTGAGCAGGCCGCGGGTGATTGCACTCATGCGCGGCACGCCCACCCAGCGTGTCTGCTCGTCGGGTGAAGGGGTGAGTTCACCATCGCGGTAATTGTACAGCTGTGGCTTCCATTGCTCGGCCCAACCAGCGGCAACCCACTGCTGTACCTGCTCGACAAAGCGCCGGTCACGGGCGGTGAAATACTGGGCGCCGAGGTCCAGCGCGCCAGCTTCGCTGCGCTTGCTGGCCATGCGACCGCCGCTGCCGTGGCCCTTGTCGAACAAATGCACGGATTGCCCGGCCTTCTGCAAGGCCTGGGCGGCTGACAGACCGGCGATACCGGCCCCGATGATGGCAATAGGTACTGTCATGATGGCCTCTTCAAACCTTGCTGTAAGCAGACTACGCTGTCAGGCAAACCTGTACAATGCTCAAATGTTGTATAAGGTTATTCCGTGTTGGCAGGCAGGTTGGCCTATGTTTATCCGAGAGCGTCGGGTCAAAAAAGTGCCTTGATGTTAAAAATAGACCACCGCCGCATTCTGCGAGGACACAGCCATGCATATATTGCTGACAGGCGGCACCGGGTTGATTGGCAAGCACCTGTGCCAGTACTGGCTCGGCCAGGGTCATCGCTTGACGGTGTGGAGTCGGCGACCTGAGCAGGTGCCGAAAATTTGTGGGAACGGCGTGCGTGGCATTGCCCGCCTGGAGCAACTGGAGGCGGATGATCACCTGGACGCAGTGATCAACCTGGCCGGTGCGCCAATTGCCGATCGGCCCTGGACGGCGGCCCGGCGCAACCTGCTGTGGGCCAGCCGCGTCACCCTTACCGAGCAGTTGCTGGCTTGGCTGGGCAGCCGCGAGCAGCGCCCGGAAGTGCTGATCTCCGGCTCTGCGGTGGGCTGGTATGGAGACGGTGGCGAACGCGAGCTGACCGAGGCTTCACCGCCGGTGCGCGAAGATTTTGCCAGCCAGCTGTGCATTGCCTGGGAAGAGACAGCGCTGCGTTCCCAGGCCCAGGGCATTCGCGTGGTGCTGGTGCGTACCGGGTTGGTTCTGGCCAGTGATGGCGGCTTTTTGTCGCGCCTGCGCCTGCCCTTCAAACTGGGGCTGGGCGGGCCTTTGGGCGACGGGCGGCAGTGGATGCCTTGGGTCCATATAGAAGACCAGGTCGCCCTGATTGATTTTCTCTTGCAGCACAAGGATGCCAGCGGTCCTTATAATGCCTGCGCCCCGGAGCCGGTGCGCAACCGCGAGTTCGCCAGGCGCCTTGGCCGCACCTTGCACCGGCCGGCGCTGCTGCCAGTGCCGGCACTGCTGCTCAAGGCCGGGCTGGGTGAGCTGTCGACCCTGCTGCTCGGCGGGCAGCGCGCCCGCCCGGTACGCTTGCTGGCGGCAGGCTTCACTTTCCGCTTCAACGATTTGCAATCGGCCCTGGACAACCTGTCCAGCCGCCTCTGACATAGGACGCTGCATGACCGATCACGCCCTGCTGCTGGTCAACCTGGGTTCCCCGGCCTCCACCTCGGTGGCCGATGTGCGCCGCTACCTCAACCAGTTCCTCATGGACCCGTACGTGATCGACCTGCCCTGGCCGGTGCGGCGCCTGCTGGTGTCGCTGATCCTGGTCAAGCGCCCGGAGCAGTCGGCGCACGCCTATGGCTCGATCTGGTGGGAGGAGGGCTCGCCGCTGGTGGTGCTGACCCGTCGCCTGCAGGCGGCGATGGTCGAGCACTGGCCCCATGGCCCGGTGGAGATTGCCATGCGCTATGGCCAGCCGGCCTTGCCCGAGGTGCTGGAGCGCCTGGTGGCACAGGGTGTGCGCAAGGTGACCCTGGCGCCGCTGTACCCGCAGTTCGCCGACAGCACGGTGACCACTGTGGTGGAACTGGCCAGGCAGACGGTCAATGAACGCCAGTTGCCGTTGCAGCTGCGCGTGCTGCAGCCGTTCTACGAGCACCCGGACTACATCGAGGCACTGGTCGCCAGCGCCCGGCCTTACCTGGAGCAGGATTACGATCACCTGTTGCTGAGCTTCCATGGCTTGCCGGAGCGGCACCTGAAGAAGCTGGACCCGACCGGCAAGCATGACTTCCAGGCGGCCGACTGCTGCAAGGATGCCAGTGCCGATATGCGCGCGGTGTGCTACCGCGGGCAGTGCCTGGCAACGGCCAGGGCCTTTGCGCAGAAAATGGGCATACCCGATGGCAAATGGTCGGTGTCGTTCCAGTCACGGCTGGGGCGGGCCAAGTGGATCGAACCCTATACCGAGGCGCGGCTGGACGAGCTGGCCAAGGCCGGGGTGAAGAAGCTGCTGGTAATGTGCCCGGCGTTCGTGGCCGATTGCATCGAGACCCTGGAAGAGATCGGCATGCGCGGGAGCGAGCAGTTTGTCGAGGCTGGCGGGCAGGAGCTGGTGCTGGTGCCTTGCCTGAATGATCACCCGGCGTGGGTGAAGGCGCTGGCGGGGATGTGCGAAAAGGCCTGACTTTCAGGTTGCCTGTACCGGCCCTATCGCCGGCAAGCCGGCTCCCACAGGTATTCCACAGTTCTCGAAATCTGTGGGGTACCTGTGGGAGCTGGCTTGCCGGCGATAGGGCCAGATCAGGCTAAAGCCGGATCAAGGCAACTGATCATCCAGCTTCTTGTGCTTCCAGCCATCATTGCCCGGCAAGATCAGGTTCAGGGCGATAGCCACGATGGCGCACAGGGCGATGCCCTTCAGGCCCCAGTCATCCGGGCCATCACCGCTGCCGATCAGCACGCCGCCAATACCGAACACCAGGGTCACCGACACGATCACCAGGTTGCGCGCTTCGGCCAGGTCGATCTTGTGGCGGATCATGGTGTTCATGCCCACCGCCGCGATCGAGCCGAACAGCAGGCACAGGATGCCACCCATCACCGGTACCGGGATGCTTTGCAGCAGTGCGCCGAACTTGCCGATGAAGGCCAGGGTGATGGCGAAGACCGCCGCCCAGGTCATGATCTTCGGGTTGTAGTTCTTGGTCAGCATCACCGCGCCGGTCACTTCGGCATAGGTGGTGTTGGGCGGGCCGCCGAACAGGCCGGCTGCGGTGGTGGCCAGGCCATCGCCCAGCAGGGTGCGGTGCAGGCCGGGCTTCTTCAGGTAGTCGCGGCCGGTCACGCTGCCGACCGCGATCACGCCGCCGATGTGCTCGATCGCCGGTGCCAGGGCAACCGGGACGATGAACAGGATGGCCTGCCAGTTGAACGCTGGCGCGGTGAAGTTGGGCAGCTCCAGCCACGGTGCGGCGGCGATCTTGGCAGTGTCGACCACGCCAAAGACGAACGACAGGGCAAAGCCTACCAGCACGCCGGCAATGATCGGCACCAGACGGAAGATGCCCTTGCCGAACACGGCGACGATCAGCGTTGTCAGCAGGGCCGGCATCGAGATCATCATGGCGGTCTTGTAGGGCAGCAGCACACTGCCGTCACCGGCCTTGCCCATCGCCATGTTGGCGGCGATCGGCGCCATGGCCAGGCCGATGGAGATGATCACCGGGCCGATCACCACCGGCGGCAGCATGCGGTCGATGAAACCGGTGCCTTTGATTTTCACCATCAGGCCCATGAAGGTGTACACGAAACCTGCGGCCATCACGCCGCCCATGGTCTCGGCCAGGCCGAACTGGCCCTTGGCGAGGATGATCGGGGTGATGAAGGCAAAGCTCGAGGCCAGGAACACGGGTACCTGGCGGCCGGTGACCAGCTGGAACAGCAGGGTGCCGATACCGGCGGTGAACAGCGCGACGTTCGGATCGAGGCCGGTGATCAGTGGCATCAGCACCAGCGCGCCAAATGCCACGAAGAGCATCTGCGCGCCCGAAACGACCTGGCGCCAGAGCGGGTCGTTGAAGCCGTCCTGCATGGTCAGGCGTCCTTTTGCTTGGTGCCGAAGATCTTGTCACCGGCATCGCCCAGGCCCGGCACGATGTAGCCGTGTTCGTTCAGGCGCTGGTCGATCGAGGCGGTGTAGATCTGCACGTCCGGGTGGGCTTTTTCCACCACTTCGATGCCTTCTGGCGCGGCGACCAGGACCATGGCGCGGATCTCTTTGCAACCGGCCTTCTTCAGCAGGTCGATGGTGGCGACCATCGAACCGCCGGTGGCCAGCATCGGGTCGATGATCAGGGCCAGGCGCTGGTTGATGTCCGGCGCGAGCTTTTCCAGGTAGGTGTGGGCTTCGAGGGTTTCCTCGTTGCGGGCAACGCCGACGGCGCTGACCTTGGCACCCGGGATCAGGCTGAGCACGCCGTCGAGCATGCCGATGCCGGCACGCAGGATCGGCACCACGGTAATCTTCTTGCCGGCGATTTTTTCAACTTGCACCTTGCCGCACCAGCCGTCGATCTCGTAGGTTTCGAGCGGCAGGTCCTGGGTGGCTTCGTAGGTCAGGAGCGCGCCGACTTCCTGGGCAAGTTCGCGAAAATTCTTGGTGCTGATATCGGCACGGCGCATCAGGCCGAGCTTGTGGCGGATCAGCGGATGGCGGATCTCACGAGTGGGCATAGGGGGGCTCCGAAAGGCGGGCAAAAAAACCGCGCTAGATTAATCTATTCAGCCTGTGCTGTCGTCTGGTCATTCTGGACGTTAGTCCATAAATGCTTGATCTGTGACGAGCGGATGCGTACCTTTGCCCGCTTTTCCAAAATGCACCCCCCGGAGAGCGCCATGTCCGCCGATCTCGAGCATATCCGTCAAGTCATGCGTGAAGCTGACTGCCTGTACACCGAAGCCGAAGTCGAAGCGGCCATCGCCAAAGTCGGCGAGCAGATCTGCAAGGACCTGCACGACAAGAACCCGGTGGTGTTCTGCGTGATGAATGGCGGCCTGATCTTCTCCGGCAAACTGCTGACCCACCTGCAGTTCCCACTGGAAGCCAGCTACCTGCACGCCACCCGCTACCGCAACCAGACCAGCGGCGGTGAACTGTTCTGGAAGGCCAAGCCCGAAGTGTCGTTCATCGACCGTGACGTACTGATCGTCGATGACATCCTCGACGAAGGCCACACCCTCAGCGCCATCATCGAGTTCTGCAAGCATGCCGGTGCGCGCTCGGTGCACACCGCGGTACTGATCGACAAAGACCATGACCGCAAGGCCAGCCCGGAGCTCAAGGCCAACTACGTGGGCCTGCCCTGCGTCGACCGCTACATCTTCGGTTACGGCATGGACTACAAAGGCTACTGGCGCAACGCCAACGGCATCTTCGCCGTAAAGGGGTTGTGATCATGCGCCAGCCTGCGTTCATCGACCAATCGCTGTTCGCCGGGCTGGCCGCACAGGCTGCCGCCAACCCGCGCGGGCGGCAGCATCACACCTTCCATGAGATGGAAGAGCCTTGCCACCGCATGGCGGTCGGGCTGCAACCGAGCACCTATATCCCGCCGCATCGCCACCTGAGCGCCGACAAGGCTGAGGCCCTGATCGTGCTCAAGGGGCGCCTGGGCCTGCTGATCTTCGATGAGCAGGGGGCGGTGACCGACAAGCGAGTGCTGCAGGCGGGCGGCGACTGCCTGGGTGTGGACCTCGCGCCTGGTATTTACCATGGGCTGGTGGTGTTGGAGCCGGACAGCATCCTGTTCGAGTGCAAGGCCGGGCCGTATCGGCCGGTGGGTGAAGGCGAACATGCGCACTGGGCGCCGCGCGAAGGAGAAGAGGGCGTGGACGAGTACCAGGCCTGGATGCGCGCGCAGTTCGATTGATGTTGCCTGCACCGGCCCCATCGCCGGCAAGCCAGCTCCCACATGGATAGCGCGGTACCTGTGGGAGCTGGCTTGCCGGCGATAGGGCCGGTACAGCCCAGACACAGCATGCTAGAGTGCTCCTTCATTCAAGGAGCCTCACATGCGTGCGTTTCTTCCCCTCCTGCTGGCGGTCAGCCTGCCACTCGCCGCCGCACCGCTGCACAGCCAGTTCCTGCCACCTGACGACCAGTCCCTGCGCCAGGAAGCGCCGACCGGCCAGCAATTGCTGCAAGTGACCGACTACTCGGTGGTAGTGGGTACCCAGCGCCAGTCCGACCAGCAGCCGATCCCGATCACCTCGTCGTTGCAGGTGCGCCTCAAGGGCAAGCCGCTGAGCAAGGGCGCGACCATCGCCCAGGTGCTGCTGACCTTTGACGGTGAAGCGGCCAAAAGCCTGAAGAAACCCGTATATGACGAGAAAACCCGCACCCTGAGCCTGAATTACCCGCTCAGCGACTACCGCGTGATCATGGACCTGCTGCGCAACGAGACGCTGTATGTGCAGTTCCTCACGTACGGCAACGGCCACGTCTGGGCCGACCTGCACACCGGTACCGTACGTACGCGTTGAGGCGCCCGGCCTGCGGGGGGTACACTGCCGGCCTTCGAAATTTCGTGATGGTCCAGTTGGAGTCGGCAATGCGTAAAGACAAGAAACAGGTAATCGGTGACGAGATCAGCGACGACTACATCAAGTCGTTCCTTCAGTTCGAGCCGGCCGATGGCGTGACTTCGCCGTCGCTGCACAAGCTGGTCAAGGCCTACCGCGGCCTGCGCATCGACGATTTCGAGCGTTTTATCGGCTTCTTCGTCGAGGCTGGGCTGGACCTGGATGGCAAGGACGAGCACGGCAAGACCTTTGTCGAGCAGATTGCCGACCAGCGCAATGCGGCGGATTACATCGAGATCATCGCCAAGGCCCGTGGCTGATTTGTAAACCTGCTCCGGCCTCTTCGCGGGTAAACCCGCTCCCACAGGTACAGCACAGCCATTAGCTGTGGTGCGGTCCTTGTGGGAGCGGGTTTACCCGCGAAAGGGCCGGAACAGGCTTACTAGGATCCAGGCACAAAAAAACGCCCCGAGGGGCGTTTTTTCGTTACCGGCCGAATCAAGCGTAATGCTTGGCCGCCGGGCTGCTTTCCACCAGGTCCAGCGCCACGTCGTTGTCGGCACTGATCTTGTGGTACAGGGCAGCATCGGTCGCCAGGGTCTTCTCGCGAGCCGGGAAGATTTCCTTGAGCTTGGCAGCCCAGGCACCTTTGGCCTGCTCGGGGAAGCAGCGCTCGATCAGTTCCAGCATGATCGACACGGTTACCGAAGCACCCGGCGATGCGCCGAGCAGTGCAGCCAGGCTGCCGTCCTGGGCCGAGACCAGCTCGGTACCGAACTGCAGAACGCCGCCTTTCTTCGGGTCTTTCTTGATGATCTGCACGCGCTGACCAGCCACTTCCAGGCGCCAATCTTCGGCCTTGGCCTGCGGGTAGAAGCGACGCAGGGCTTCCAGGCGCTGCTCCATCGACTGCATCACTTCGCTGACCAGGTACTTGGTCAGGTCCATGTTGTCACGGGCCACGGCCAGCATCGGGCCGATGTTGCCCATGCGCACCGACAGCGGCAGGTCCATCAGCGAACCGTGCTTGAGGAACTTGGTGGTGAAGCCGGCATATGGGCCGAACAGCAGCGATTTCTTGCCATCGACCACGCGGGTATCCAGGTGCGGTACCGACATCGGTGGGGCGCCGACCGCCGCCTGGCTGTAGACCTTGGCCTGATGCTGCTTGACGATTTCCGGGTTGTCGCAACGCAGCCACTGGCCGCTGACCGGGAAGCCGCCGAAACCTTTGCTTTCCGGAATGCCCGACAGCTGCAGCAGCGGCAGGGCCGCGCCACCGGCGCCGAGGAAGACGAAGCGGGCGTCCACTTCACGGCTGCCGCCGCTGTTGACGTCCTTGATGCTCACGGTCCAGCCCTTGCCGTTACGGCGCAGGCCGACGACCTTCTTGCTGTACTTGACCTGAGCGTCCTGCGAGTCGCCCAGCAGCTTCAGCAGCTTGTTGGTCAGGGCGCCGAAGTTGACGTCGGTGCCCTTGAGCACGCGGGTGGCGGCGATGTGCTGGTCGGCTGGGCGGCCTGGCATCATCAGCGGCATCCAGTCATTCATCACGGCCTTGTCTTCGGTGTATTCCATGTCCGCGAAGGCATGGTGCTGCTTGAGCAGCTCATAGCGCTTCTTGAGGAAGGAAACACCCTTGTCACCCTCGACGTAGCTCAGGTGCGGGACAGGGTTGATGAAGGCACGTGCCGAGCCGAAGTTGCCCTTTTTGCTCAGGTAGGCCCAGAACTGGCGCGAAACCTCGAACTGGGTGTTGATGTGCACGGCCTTCTTGATGTCGATGCTGCCATCGGCGGCCTGGGGCGTATAGTTAAGCTCGCACAGGCCGGCGTGGCCGGTGCCTGCGTTGTTCCAGGGGTTGGAGCTTTCCGCGGCTCCGGAGTCCATCGCCTCCACGACCTCAAGCTTCAGGGTCGGGTCGAGCTCCTTGAGCAGTACGGCCAGGGTGGCACTCATGATGCCCGCGCCTACCAGTACCACATCAACCGATTCGTTCTGCGCCATTTAACGCGTCTCCACAATCTACAGCTACCTAATTGACAGCATAGGACCTGGGTTCGCCAGGGTCGCCATGTCCGACTTTTCGCAGTTCTTGCAACTTCCGCGGACACCGCCAATCAGTCTTCGGGTTCGCGTATTGAACGCGGTTTGCCACGGGTGCGGCAATTCGACTTATGGTCAAGGTGTCGTGCGTGCGTTATGGAACGGCTCAGACACTCATACGGGATGAGCGCATTTGCCGCCTGTTCAGGGCTGTTCGGGACACATCTGCCGCTTTTGCACATGCCAGACTGTTCATTTGCTCGCCACACTCTTGTGAAGTTGTGAAAACCGTTTTTTCACGCTCTTTTGGAGACGTGAACCTCAAAAGGGGACTGCGCGATGGCAACCCGCAGGTTCATGCAGTGTGAAGGGCCGGAAAAGCAGGCACGACAGCCGATGCAAGACCTGAGTGGAAGGCTCTCTGTGGGCGAAGCGTTGAAGTTGCCGGGGTCAATCGGCGAGTGCGGGGCCCGATCAGGAGACGTCCTTATAATCGGGGGGAGATTATAGCGATGTCGCGGGCAGAAATGTCGCCATTCGTGGTTTTTATTGCAGCGTTTGTCAGGCCGCGAGGATGCGCTGGTGCCAGCGGCGGCTTGCGCGGGCGCAAACCCGGGCACTGGCGGGCAGTTCGCGGCCCAGCCAGGCGAGCTGGATTTCGCCGATCTGGACCCAGCCGCTGCCGCTGGGCGCCTGGCTGCATTGCTTGAAGGCCAGGCATTTGCCGTTCGCGTCGAGGCGGGCATAGGTGTTGTGGCGCGGGCGTTGGAAGAGCAGGGTCCAGAGCGAGGCCATGGCAGCGAGTCCTGTGCGTTAGGGCTTGGCGCAAGGATAAGGGCGCGGCGATGAAACGATTGTGACAAGCGGGCCAGGCCGATGACTGGTCGATGCGTGGCTAGGTATACTGTGGGCCTTCGCCGCTTTTTCTGGAGTAACGCGCATGTTGCAACGTCTGTTGTTCGGTTTGATCGCCGTGGCCAGCCTCAGCCTGGTCGGTTGTGCCCACAGCCCGCAACAACTCAATCCGCAACCCACGCTCAAGGCCCAGCTCGCCCCGGTCGGCCATGGCCAGCCGGTAGTGGTCCGGGTGGTTGACGGCCGGGCCTCGCAGTCCCTGGGCACTCGCGGTGGCATGTACCCCGAGACCAGCACCATCAGCGTCAGCGGTAACGACATCGTGCCCAAGCTGCAAGCCCAGGCCGAAGCCGCCGTGCGCCTGCTCGGCTTCACCCCGACGCCGAACGCCTACAACGCGCCGCAGCTGACCGTGACCCTGGCGGAGCTGAAGTACCAGTCGCCGAAAGACAACCTGTACGTGACCGAGGCTACCATCGGCGCCACCTTCCGTGCCGACGTGTCCAATGGCGGCCGCCGCTACAGTGGCCGTTATGGCGCTTCGCTGGACCAGCGTTTCGGCATGGCGCCGAACCAGGAAACCAACACCCAGCTGGTGGGCGATGTGCTGAGCGATGCCCTGACCCGTATGTTCAAGGACCCGACCATCGGTCAAGTGCTGGGGCAGTAAGCCTTCAGCTGTAAAACAAAACCCGCTGCCTGTGTTCCAGGCAGCGGGTTTTTTGTTGTCTGTGCCCGCGAAGAGGCCGGCAAAGCTTCATGCCATGCCAGATGAAATTTGATGACACTTTGTCGCCTGGGCCGGGCGTCTGGGCATGACTTGGGTAGAATGCCGGCCTTTGCCGTCGCTCATACCGAGGTTGCGTGATGTCCTTGCAAGTGCTCTGGGGGTTCCTGGCCGCCCACCCGACCAAGCTGATCAATCTGCTGGCGCTGCTGCTGACCTGCCCGGGTGGGTTGCTGCTGCACAGTGCGCGGCGGCGCGAGGCCGAGACCCGCGAATACATGGCGGTGGACGACGGGGTGGTGGACGCGTTCGACCTGCGGGTACCGCGGTACTTCTACATTCTCGGTTTTTCGTGCCTGGCGATGGCGCTGCTGTTGTCCTGGTTCAGTACCTGGGTTTGAGATTCCGGGGCCGCTTTGCGGCCCATCGCCGGCAAGCCAGCTCCCACAGGATTACACAAGCCTGAGGGAAATGCGGTCTCTGTGGGAGCTGGCTTGCCGGCGATGGGCTGCAAGGCAGCCCTAGGATTGCTCAGGCAACCGGTGCCTGCTGCCTGACCTGGTATTGGTTGCGCACCGGCGTCGCATACTGCAACACCAGGTACGGCCGCTGCTCCTCAGGGCAGGCATCCAGGCGGCGTTGCCATTCTTCCTTGGCCCGGGCCAGTTCATCAGCCGGGAACACCTTCTCGGCGCTCGGCACCTGCAGCGCCTCATCCTTGCCATCCCACATCGCATAGGCCAGGTAGTGCACCGGGAACAGCCGGTAGCCACCGAGGATCTGCCGGTCGATTTCCACTGCCAGCTGCTTGGTGTCCTCGTGGTACTCGGTCACCGGCGGGGCAAAGTTGATGTGCACCCGGCCCTTGTAGCCGGTAATGCCCTTGGCGATGCTGTTGTCGTCCTCGCCCGGCGCCTTCTTGTAGGTGCCGGTGGTGGCGCGGATGTACAGCTCGCGGGCCTTGGCCTGGTCGCACGGGTCATATTCGTAGCTGATCGAAACCGGTGTCAGGTTCAGGCTCTGGATCACCGCGCCGAACGGCTCGTCCTTGCGGCTCATGTGGAACATCTTGAGGATCGCCGAATCGGTGCGATCGTCACCGTCCTTGGCCCGGCCTTCGGCCTGGGCGATCCAGATCGACGTGGCGTCGTTGCGGATCGAATGGTTGATGTAGGCCGAGAGCAGCTGGTAGGCCGCCAGCTTTTCGCGGCGCCCACTGATCGAGCGGTGCACGATGAAGCTCTTGTTCAGGCGCATCATGTCGCTGACAAACGGCTTTTGCAGCAGGTTGTCGCCAATGGCGATGCGCGGCGTGGGCAGGCCGGCGTGGTACACCGCGTAGTTGACGAAGGCCGGGTCCATGACGATGTCACGGTGGTTGGCCAGGAACAGGTAGGCGGTGCCGGCCTTGAGCTGCTCCACGCCCGAATAGGTGACGCCGTCGGTGGCGCGGTCGATGGTCTGGTCGACGTAGTACTCGACTTTGTCCTGCAAGGTCGAGACACAGGTGACACCGGCGAATTCCTTGCGCAGGCGGCGGGCGATCAGCGGTTTGAGCAACCAGCCGAGAGCACCGGCCGCACGCGGGAAGCGGAAGTGGGTGAGGATATCGAGGAATGCCGGGTCGCTGAGCAGGCGTGCCAGAACGGCAGGGACCTCAGCGTCGTCGTACGGTCGGATGGCATCGAATTCGCCCATCATGCTCTCTTGTTGGAAACGGCTAGGGTAATAAGGTAGGGACGGGCTCCGAAAAACGGCTCGGACACACACAGGCCCTGTAAACAGACCGGCAATTATACGCATAAGTCACCCCGGAGGCCGCGATGCTGGAAACTGCTATCTACGATTGCCCTTATTGTGGCGAAGAAGTCGAAACCACGGTGGACCTGTCCGGTGGCGATCAGGAGTACATTGAGGACTGCCAGGTATGCTGCAAGCCTATCCGCTTCGTGCTGCAAGTTCATGGCGAGGAGTGGATGCTGGATGTATTCGGTGAGAATGACTGATGCAGCGCATCTACGAACCGGAAAGCCTGCTCGAGGCGGAAATGCTGGCGGGCATGCTCGCCAGCGAGGGGATCGAGGCGCACCTGGTTGGTCGTGACCTGGTCGGTGCCGCCGGTGAGCTGCCGATGCAGGGTTTGCTGGGGCTTGCCGTGGCTGATGAGCAGGCCGAGTACGCACGGCAGCTGATCGATGCGTACAATGACGCCCAGCCACTGGTTGGTGACGAACCGGAGAGTTTCCCCGGTACCTTGATCTGCTAGGTTCTGAATTCGCCCATGTGTGGACGTTACGCCCTGTTTCGCTGGCCCCAGGCTCTTGCCAGTCTGCCGGGCTTTCCCGTTGGCCAGCCCGCCCAATGGAACATCTCGCCCGGGGCTTCGGTGCTGATCCAGCGCCAGCTCGACGGCCAGCTGCAACTGACCAGGGCGCGCTGGGGGCTGACTCCGGCGTGGCTCACCGACCTGTCCCGTACCCCCGCCCATGCCCGCGCCGAAACCCTGGCCGAGCAGCCGATGTTTCGCGACGCGTTTCGCCAGCGCCGCTGCCTGATGCCGGCCAACGGCTTTTACGAATGGCGCGGTAGCGTGCGCAAGCGCCCGTACTGGCTGACCCCGGGGGAGGGCGCGTCGCTGTACTTCGCCGCCGTGTGGGAGGCCTACCCGGTGCAGGACCAGGTTTGGCTGAGTTGTGCGGTGGTGACCCAGGCGGCGATGAACCAGCGTCGGCCGCTGATACTGGACGAGGCAGGGCAGGCCGCCTGGCTTGACCCGGACACGCCGCTGGCCCGTCTGCATGAATTGCTGGCCAGCCCGCCGGCGACGCTGCGCGAGCGGGCCCTGGCGCATTTCGTCAATGACCCGAAGCTGGATGCGCCGGAGTGCCTGACCCCGGCCTGATGTATGGCTGTGCCGGCCTCTTCGCGGCTGAAGCCGCTCCTACAACGATCGCATTATCCCTGTAGGAGCGGGTTCACCCGCGAAGGGGCCGGCACAGGCGACGAAAATCTTCCCTGCGGCTATGGCGGCCCCAAGCGACTCGGCCTACGATACGGCGCATGTAAAAAGGGAGTGTTTTCATGCGTAAGTCTTTTGTCGTCAGCCTGTTGAGTGCTGGCATCCTGCTAGCCGGCTGCCAGGCGGTGAATACCACCAGCGGCGGTGCTGTCGGCGTCGAGCGCCAACAGTACATGTTCAGCATGCTCTCGACCGATGAGGTCAACCAGATGTACGCCCAGTCGTACCAGCAGACCCTGGGTGAAGCATCGAACAAAGGCGTGCTCGACAAGTCCAGCGCTGTTGCCAAGCGTGTGCAGGTAATTGCCAACCGCCTGATCGCCCAGACCCCCAAGTTCCGCCCGGATGCCGCGCAATGGAACTGGGAAGTGAACGTGATCAAGAGCGACGAGCTCAACGCCAACTGCGGCCCTGGCGGCAAGATCATCGTCTACACCGGGCTGATCGATCAGCTCAAGCTCACCGATGCGGAAATTGCTGCGGTGGTGGGCCACGAGATCGCCCACGCCCTGCGTGAGCACAGCCGCGAGGCGATGTCCAAGGCGTATGGCGTGGAAATGGCGCGCCAGGGCGCCGGTGCCCTCTTTGGCCTCGGCCAGGGTAGCATGGCCATGGCCGATACCGTGGTGAACTATGCCATGACCCTGCCCAACAGCCGGGCCAACGAGAACGAAGCCGACCTGATCGGCCTGGAACTTTCGGCGCGTGCCGGTTACGACCCGAATGCCGCGATCACCCTGTGGAACAAGATGAGCCAGGCTTCCGAAGGCGCACCGCCTGAGTTCATGAGCACTCACCCAGCGTCCCAGAGCCGCATTGCTTCGTTGCAGGCGGCCATTCCGAAGGTGATGCCGCTGTATCAGGCGGCCAAGAAGTAAGACCGTAAGGGGCCGCAGAGCGGCCCCCGTCAGCAGTTAGCCCACCCAGCCACTGGCTTTCATCGCCGAGTACACGGCCACGATCGCCAGCACGAAGAACGCCGTGGCCGCCAGGCGACGGATCAGCGTCAGCGGCAGTTTGTCCGCCGCGAAGTTACCCGCCAAAACCACCGGCACGTTGGCAATCAGCATGCCCAGGGTGGTACCGATAATGACCATGATCAGGTACGGATACTGTGCTGCCAGCATCACCGTGGCGACCTGGGTCTTGTCACCGATTTCAGCCAGGAAGAACGCGATCAGCGTGGTCAGGAACGGCCCGAAGCGGCGCGCCGGGTTCTCGTCGTCATCCATCTTGTCCGGAACCAGGGTCCACAGGGCAGTGGCGGTGAAGCTCGCAGCCAGGATCCAGTGCAGTGCCGAGTCGCTGAAGAAGCTGCCGACCCACGCGCCCACGGCACCAGCCGCAGCATGGTTGGCCAGGGTGGCGGCGATGATGCCGGCGATGATCGGCCAGGGCTTGCGGAAGCGGGCAGCGAGTATGAGCGCGAGCAGTTGCGTCTTGTCGCCAATTTCGGCGAGGGCAACGATGGCGGTGGGGACCAACAGAGATTCCAGCATCAGGATTCCTACGGGGGCGGGTCGACACGGCTATGACACGTACAGCCTCCCCGCCCCGGGTAAGGTGTGCGTGTCATAGGTCTTGTCAAACCCTGGATCCGTCTATGCGGATCTCGCCATGCAGGCTGGCATGGTGGGTCGCACGCGCCATGGTCTGTGGACCAAGTATGTTGACGCGTACCGGGCGAGCTGGGCGCTCGCGGGAGACTACTCCCCTAGGACGGTGCGGATTCTGCCTAGGCAAAACGCTTTCGGCAAGCGCTGTTTTTATCCGTGTGTTGCCTGGTAGATGCGGAAACCGTCCGCCTCGTCGCGTACCTGGCAGTTGCCCAGCGCCCCTTCGATCAGTGGCTGGTAGCGCAGGAAGCTGTTGGCAACCAGGCGCATTTCGCCACCTTTTCGCAGATGAAGGGCCGATTTTTTCAGCAAGTTTTCCGATGCCTGATAGTTGGTGTGCACCCCGGTGTGGAACGGCGGGTTGCTCAGGATCAAGCTCAGCTCGGTTGGCGCCGCGTCGATGCCGTCGCCGCTGATCACTTCGCCTTCCAGACCATTGGCGGCCAAGGTCAGGCGGCTGGCGGCCACGGCGAAGGCATCCACGTCCAGCAGGGTCACCCGGTTTTGTGGATAACGGCGCTTGACCGTGGCGCCCAGCACCCCGGCACCGCAGCCGAAGTCCAGCACATGCCCGCTCGGCAGGCCGTCGAGGTGCTTGAGCAGCAGGGCGGTACCGCGATCGAGGCGGCCATGGCTGAACACACCGGGCAGGCTGACCACTTGCAGTGGGCCGTCTTCCAGGCTGAGCTCGAAGCGTTCGGCCAGGCTTTCCAGGGGCTTGGCTTCTGGCGCGTGCTCGATGGTCACCTGCCACAGCTGGCAATGGCGGGCGCTGTCGAGCTTGCGTGGCTTGCCAAAGGCCTGCAGCTGCTTGGCCGCGCCCTCGATGCCACCACGTTTCTCGCCGACCAGGTACAGCTCGCGGCCAGCCAGGCGCGAGGCCAGGGCGTTGAGCAGGTAGGCGGCCAGTTCGCGGGACTTGGGCAGGAACAGCACGGCGCTATCGAAAGCCACTTCAGGGGGCTCCACTGCATAGTGGCTGCGCCCGGCGAAGCGGCTTTCGAGCAAGGCCTGGTCGCCCGCATGCCAGGTCCAGGCCCGGGCCTGGGGCAACTGGCCGAGCAGGCCGTCGGCGGGGGCGCCGGCGAGCAGCAGCGGGCCCTGGAACAGCTCTGCCTGGCGGAGCAACACTTCACTGCGCGGGTCCATGGACGACGCCTCCTGGAAAAAAGTGGCGCAGTGTAGCAGAGGCGGGCGTCGGGCTCAGCTGACCACGCGGCGTGGCTGCCCGGCGAAGAAGGCCTGGGCGTTCTCGCTGAGCTGGCCGACGATGCGCTGGCGCGATTCCACCGCGCCCCAGGCGCTGTGCGGGGTGATGATCAGGCGCGGGATGCCGGGTTCGAGCAGCGGGTTGCCATTGACCGGCGGTTCCACGCTCAGCACGTCGGTGGCGGCACCGCCCAGATGGCCACTGCGCAGGGCGTCGGCCAGCGCTTGCTCGTCGATCAGGCCGCCGCGGGCGGTGTTGACCACCAGCGCATTGGGCTTGAGCAGGGCCAGCTCGCGGGACCCGAGCATGTGTCGGGTGTGCTCGTTCAGCGGGCAGTGCAGGGTCAGGGCGTCGACTTGCGGCAGCAACTCGTCCAGTGGCAAACGGTCGGCGCGTTCCGGGCGGCCGGGGATCTGCCCGCTGAGTACGCGCATGCCGAAGGCTTCGGCCAGCCTCGCCACCGCGCCGCCCAGTTCACCGTGGCCGAGCAGGCCAAGGGTCTTGCCCTCCAGCTCGACGATGGGGAAGTCCAGCAGGCAGAACTGGCTGGCCTTGGCCCACTGGCCGTCGGCTACCGCCTGGTTGTAGTCGCACAGGCGGGTGGCCAGGGCCAGCAGCAGGGCGAGGGTGTGCTGGGCGACGGACGGTGTGCCATAGCCCTGGCAGTTGCACACGGTGATGCCCTGAGCGCGCGCGGCCGCCAGGTCGACATTGTTGGTGCCGGTGGCGGCCACCAGGATCAGCTTCAGTTGCGGGTTGGCGGCCAGGGTCGCGGCGTCGAGCATGACCTTGTTGCTGACTACTGCCACCGCGCCCTGCAGGCGTTCGGCGACCTGCTCCGGGCGGGTGGCGGCGAACAGTTCGAACTCTTCGAACTGCTGCTTCAGGGGCGAGAGGTCGAGATCGCCCAGGTCCAGGGACTGGTGATCGAGAAACACGGCGCGACGCGGGCTGGGCATGAAGTTCTCCGAGGCTGGGCGGGATTTCGGTGTCGCGGCCATTCGCGGGTAAACCCGCTCCCACAGGTACTGCACCAGCCTTTGCAATGGTGCAATACCTGTGGGAGCGGGTTTACCCGCGAATAGGCCATCAGCTTCACCACATGACCTGAAGCTGCCGCCGCAGTGTCTAGTTCAACCTTGCCGCCCGTCAACGCCCGCCACTCATACCTTCATCATGCAAATCATTCCTTCGGCTGATTTAGCCGTCACATTGGCGAACTACAGTAGTTCCCAGACTTGTCCGGCCCGCTTTTCAGAAAAGGGATACCCATGTTGCAGACCCGCATCATCAAGCCCGCCGAGGGCGCCTACGCCTACCCCCTGCTGATCAAGCGCCTGCTGATGTCTGGCAGCCGCTATGAAAAGACCCGCGAAATCGTCTACCGCGACCAGTTGCGGCTGACCTACCCACAACTCAACGAGCGTATCGCGCGCCTGGCCAACGTTCTGACCGAAGCCGGGGTAAAAGCCGGTGACACCGTGGCAGTGATGGACTGGGACAGCCACCGCTACCTGGAATGCATGTTCGCCATCCCGATGATCGGCGCGGTGGTGCACACGATCAACGTGCGCCTGTCGCCCGAGCAGATTCTCTACACCATGAACCACGCCGAAGACCGCGTGGTGCTGGTCAACAGCGACTTCGTCGGCCTGTACCAGGCCATCGCGGGGCAACTGACCACCGTCGACAAGACCGTGCTGCTGACCGACGGCCCGGACAAGACAGCCGAGCTGCCCAACCTGGTGGGCGAGTACGAGCAACTGCTGGCCGCTGCCAGCCCGCGCTACGACTTCCCGGACTTCGACGAGAACTCGGTGGCCACTACCTTCTACACCACCGGCACCACCGGCAACCCCAAGGGGGTGTACTTCACTCACCGGCAGCTGGTGTTGCATACCCTGGCCGAAGCTTCGGTGACCGGCAGCATCGACAGCGTGCGCCTGCTGGGTAGCAACGACGTGTACATGCCCATCACGCCGATGTTCCATGTGCACGCCTGGGGCATTCCCTACGCCGCCACCATGCTCGGCATGAAGCAGGTGTATCCGGGGCGCTACGAGCCGGACATGCTGGTCAAGCTGTGGCGCGAAGAGAAGGTCACCTTCTCCCATTGTGTGCCGACCATCCTGCAGATGCTGCTCAACTGCCCGACCTCCCAAGGTCAGGACTTCGGCGGCTGGAAGATCATCATCGGCGGCAGCGCACTCAACCGCTCGTTGTACCAGGCCGCCCTGGCACGTGGCATCCAGCTGACCGCCGCGTATGGCATGTCCGAGACCTGCCCGCTGATTTCCGCCGCCCACCTGAACGACGAACTGCAGGCCGGCAGCGAGGATGAGCGCGTCACCTACCGCATCAAGGCCGGCGTGCCGGTGCCGCTGGTCGAGGCGGCCATCGTCGACGGCGACGGCAACTTCCTGCCTGCCGATGGTGAAACCCAGGGCGAGCTGGTGCTACGGGCGCCGTGGCTGACCATGGGCTACTTCAAGGAGGCGGAGAAGAGCGAAGAGCTGTGGCAGGGTGGCTGGTTGCACACCGGCGATGTCGCCACGCTCGACGGCATGGGCTACATCGACATCCGCGACCGCATCAAGGATGTGATCAAGACCGGTGGCGAATGGATTTCCTCGCTCGACCTCGAAGACCTGATCAGCCGTCACCCGGCCGTGCGCGAAGTGGCGGTGGTAGGGGTGGCCGACCCGCAGTGGGGCGAACGCCCGTTTGCCCTGCTGGTGGTGCGCGAAGGCCAGGGCATCGACGCCAAGGCGCTGAAGGAACACCTCAAGCCCTTTGTCGAGCAAGGGCACATCAACAAGTGGGCGATTCCAAGCCAGATCGCCGTTGTTACTGAAATTCCCAAGACCAGTGTCGGCAAGCTCGACAAGAAACGCATCCGCCAGGACATCGTCCAGTGGCAGGCCAGCAACAGCGCGTTCCTCTCCACGCTGTAACCGCCATGCGGGTCGCGTACCGCAGCACGCGACCCGCATGCTAGAGGGGTGGAGCCTTGCCAAACGGCAGAAATACGCCATCCTTTAGCACTGCCAGCGCGCAGCCGGGGCAACATGGCAGCGAGTTGGCCGCACGGAGCGCAAATCACACTTTAGAGGGATCAAGCGCCTGTGCCTTGCTGGCTATAGTCGGGGCCAGGGGATTTTCAGGAATGGGGGAAGGCGACATGCGCAAGCCGTGTCGCCGCGGGCGCAAGCCTGCAAACCGGTCGCTCGGGCCGTTCTTGAAAGGACTCACTGCCATAACAAAAAAAGTACATGGAGTAGCGTCGATGAAATCTGCAAACCTGTTCTGGCGCCGGGCCAAGCTGCCCCTGGCTGTCAGCCTTGCTTCCACGCTCGCAAGTCCTGCTTTCGCTGTCAGTTTCAACATTGGTGAAATCGAAGGCCAGTTCGACTCGTCGCTCTCCATCGGCGCCAGCTGGTCGACGGCCAACCCCAACAAGAACCTGATCGGGGTGAACAACGGCGGCAAGGGCCTGTCGCAGACATCCGACGATGGCCACCTGAACTTCAAGAAGGGCGAAACCTTCTCCAAGATCTTCAAGGGCATCCATGACCTGGAGCTCAAGTACGGCGACACCGGCGTGTTCGTCCGCGGCAAGTACTGGTACGACTTCGAACTGAAGGACGAAGGCCGCGAGTTCAAGGACATCAGCGACTCCAACCGCAAGGAAGGCGCCAAATCGTCCGGTGCCGAGCTGCTCGACGCATTCGTCTACCACAACTACTCCATCGGCGATCAGCCGGGCTCGGTGCGCCTGGGCAAGCAGGTGGTGAGCTGGGGTGAAAGTACCTTCATCGGTGGCGGCATCAACTCGATCAACCCGATCGACGTGTCGGCATTCCGCCGCCCGGGGGCCGAGATCAAGGAAGGCCTGATCCCGGTCAACATGTTCTACGTTTCGCAGAGCCTGACCGACAACCTGTCGGCCGAGGCCTTCTACCAGATCGAATGGGACCAGACGGTCGTCGACAACTGCGGCACCTTCTTCTCCCAGCCGGACATCATTGCCGACGGCTGTACCGACAACCTGCGCGTGTTGTCTAGCGGCCGAACCCTGGGGCAACTACCACCTCCCGTGCAAGGGCTGCTCGCCGCCACTGGCGTCAACTACAACGATGAGGGTGTGCTGGTGCGCCGTGGCGCCGACCGTGATGCGCGGGATAGCGGACAGTTCGGCGTTGCGTTCCGCTATATGTTCGAGCCGCTGGACACCGAATTCGGCGCGTATTTCATGAACTACCACAGCCGAGCACCGATCTTCAGTGCCACAGGCGCTTCGCAGGCGGTGTTCGACGGGGTCGCCGCGCTGCCGGCGCGTTTGCGTCCACTGATTGTCGCGGGTAACTCGCAGTACTTCGTCGAGTATCCAGAAGACATCCGCCTGTACGGCTTGAGCTTCTCCACCACGCTGCCTACCGGTACCGCCTGGAGCGGTGAACTCAGTTATCGCCCCAACGCGCCGGTGCAGCTGAACTCTACCGATATTCTGTTCGCTGGTGTCACACCACTGCCCGGGTTCAATGATGCGTCCGTGCTCAAGGGCACGGCGGGGCAGGACCTGCATGGCTACCGCCGCAAGGAAATCACACAGTTCCAGACGACCTTCACTCACTTCTTCGACCAGATCATGGGTGCCAGTCGCCTCACAGTGGTTGGTGAAGTCGGTGTTACCCACGTCGGTGGGTTGGAGAGTACCAGTAAGGCACGGTACGGCCGCGACCCAGTCTTCGGCCCTGGCGAGCTGCCTAATGGCATGTGTACCGCGCTCAACCAGACCACCATTGACGGCTCTGGCCTCGGTAGCTCCACCGCCAACTTGTCGCGCAACTGCGAAAACGATGGTTTCACCACCACTACCTCGTGGGGTTACCGCGCTCGCGCAATCTGGGACTACAACGACGTCTTCGCCGGGGTCAACCTGAAACCCAGCGTGGCTTGGTCGCATGACGTTTCCGGCTATTCGCCTGGCCCAGGCGCCAACTTCGAGGAGGGCCGCAAGGCCGTCAGCCTGGGCCTGGACGCCGAGTACCAGAACACCTACACGGCAAGCCTGTCGTACACCAATTTCTTCGACGGCAAGTACACCACCGTGGATGACCGCGACTTCGTCGCCCTCAGCTTCGGCGTGAACTTCTAAGCATACAGATCCAGGACGACACGACATGAACAAGACCAGAAGTCTGCTGCAAGCCGGTGTGCTGGGCCTGTCCCTGCTGGCGACCAGCGTCATGGCTGCAGTATCCGCCGACGAGGCGGCCAAGCTGGGCAGTACCCTGACCCCGATGGGTGCCGAAAAGGCCGGCAACGCCGATGGCTCGATCGGCCCGTGGGAGCCGCTGTCGAAGAGCGCGGGCAGTGCCGACGGCAAGGGCTTCCTGTCCGACCCGTACGGCAGCGACAAGCCGCTGTTCACCATCACCGCGCAGAACGCCGACCAGTACAAGGACAAGCTCTCGCCGGGCCAGCTGGCCATGCTCAAGCGCTACCCGGACACCTTCAAGATCCCGGTATTCAAGACCCATCGCGGTTCCACGGTGCCGGCCGATGTGTTCGCCGCCATCAAGGAGAACGCCACCAAGACCACCCTGGTCGAAGGCGGCAACGGCCTGAGCAATTTCCGCACGGCTGTTCCGTTCCCGATCCCCAAAAGCGGCCTGGAGGTGATCTGGAACCACATCACCCGCTACCGGGGTGGCAGCGTCAGCCGCCTGGTGACCCAGGCCACGCCGCAGCAGAACGGCTCCTTCAACCCTGTGTACTTCTCTGACCAGTTCGTCTTCCGCGACAAGATGAAAGATTACGACCCGAACAACCCGGGCAACATCCTGTTCTACTTCAAGCAGGAGGTGACCGCGCCCGCGCGCCTGGCCGGTACCGTGCTGCTGGTGCACGAAACCCTCGACCAGGTGAAGGAGCCGCGCAAGGCGTGGATCTACAACGCAGGCCAACGCCGCGTGCGCCAGGCACCGCAAGTGTCGTACGACGGCCCCGGTACCGCCGCCGACGGTTTGCGTACCTCGGACAACCTGGACATGTTCAACGGTGCGCCGGACCGCTATGACTGGAAGCTGGAAGGCAAGAAGGAGATGTACATCGCGTCCAACGCCTTCAAGCTCGACGACCCCAAGCTCAAGTACACCGACATCATCAAGGCCGGGCACATCAACCAGGACCTTTCCCGTTACGAGCTGCGCCGCGTGTGGCACGTGGTCGCGACCCTCAAGCCAGGCCAGCGGCACATCTATGCCAAGCGTGACTTCTACATCGATGAGGACACCTGGCAGGCTGCGGTGATTGACCAGTACGACGGCCGTGGCCAGCTGTGGCGCGTGTCCGAGGCACATGCCCAGCCGTACTACAACGTGGAAGTGCCGTGGTACACCCTGGAGACTATCTACGACCTGCAGTCGGGCCGTTACCTGGCCCTGGGCATGAAGAACGAGGAGAAGCGCGCCTACGACTTCGGCTTCAGCGCCAGCAAGGCGGACTTCCAGCCAGCGGCACTGCGCCAGTCGGGTATTCGCTAAGTATCACGCAACCTCGGAGCGCCCCGGCTTGTCCGGGGCGTTTCATTTTCCTGTTCTGGCCTCTTCGCGGGTGAACCCGCTCCCACAGGGATTGCACAGGTTTCAAGTCCAGTGCAGTACCTGTGGGAGCGGGTTCACCCGCGAAGAGGCCGGTACAGCAATAAAGCTGGTGAATACCTCCCCAAACCCCCGCCCCAGCCCCTGTCCATCAGCCATGTTGCTTTTTGTCGCAGTCTTTTCCAGGGGAATTGCGCCCATCATCTTCAAATGCGCAGCGTTACCCGCTAGTCTCGCAAGCATCCATACCGCCGTAGTCTTCCAATCAGAACGAGCCGGCCATGACAGATCTGTCCCGTACGCATGGATTCGCCAGCCAGGCCCTGGGCCTGCTGGACGGGCGTTTCTTCCGGCCGCCCTTGCCGGACGGCCATGTGCCGCGCCTGCGCCTGTGCCAGCGGCTGCAAGCCGGCCTCGGCGGGCGGCTGTTGCTGGTCAATGCCCCGGCGGGTTTCGGCAAAAGCTCCCTGGCCATCGAATTTTGCGAAGCGCTGCCCGAGCACTGGCGTAGCCTGTGGCTGGGCCTGAGCCAACGGGATGCCGACCCTGGCCGCTTCCTCGAACGCCTGCTCGAAGGCCTGCAGCAATACTGTCCGGCGCTGGGCGGCCAGGCCATGGGCCTGCTGAAAATGCGCCAACGCCACCAGCCGTTCGCCTTCGAGGAATGGCTCGACGGCCTGCTCGACGAGCTGGCGCTGTACCTGCAAGCCGATACGCCCTTGTTGCTGGTGCTGGACGACTATCACCTGGCCCAGGGGCCGGTGCTCGACCGCTGCCTGCAGTTCTTCCTCAATCACCTGCCCCCCGGCCTGGTGCTGCTGGTCACCAGCCGCCAGCGCCCGGACTGGCACCTGGCGCGCCTGCGCCTGTCGCGGCAACTGGTCGAGCTTAACGAACAGGACTTGCGCCTTACCGCCGAAGAGTCGCTGGCGGTGATCGGTCGCCAACCCACCGGGCTGCGTGGCCAGGCCCTGGACAACCTGATCCAGCGCAGCGACGGTTGGGTGGCCGGGTTGCGTTTCTGGCAACTGGCGGCCAGCGAGTCCGCTGACGAGCAGGCCTTGCCACAGGCCTTGCATGGTGGTGAGGGCTTGATCCGCGACTATCTGCTGGAAGAAGTCATCGACATGCTGCCCGCCGATGTGCAGGCCTTCCTGTACGAAACGGCATGCCAGGAGCGTTTCTGCGCCCCGTTGTGCGATGCCGTGCGCGGCCGCCACGACAGCGCCGCGATCCTGCGCTTCTTGCAGGCGCACCAGGTGTTCCTGGTGCCGCTGGACGAGCATGGCCACTGGTTCCGCTATCACCACCTGTTCTCCGACCTGCTGCGCAGCCGCCAGGCCAGCGAGCCGCTGGCCGGCCTGCAGTTGCGTGCCTGCCGCTGGTTCGAAAGCCAGGGCTTGCTGGACGAAGCGGTGGAGCAGGCGCTGCGGGCCGGTCACCTCGATGTCGCCGCCGACCTGGTGCAGAGCCTGTCCGAGGAGCAACTGCTGGCCGAACAGAACGTCGGCATGTTGCTGCGCTGGAAGATGGACCTGCCCGACAGCCTGCTGATCAGCACGCCGCGGCTCATCGTGCTGTACAGCTGGGCGTTGGGCCTGGCGTGCCAGCTGGACGCGGCCGAAGAGCTGGCGGGTTATCTCAGCCGCTTCCTGCCCGCGCCTTCGGCGACCGCGCAAAAGTCCATGCTGGCCCAGTGGCTGGCGCTGAGTGGTGTGATCGCCCGTGGCCGTGGCGACCGCGAGCGCACTCTGGCCTATTGCGGCGAAGCGCTGCAGAGCCTGCCGAGCAAGCGTTATGGCCAACGCCTGGTGTGCCTGTCGACGCTGTCCAACCTGGCGATTGCCGATGGCGATTTCTGGCGGGCCCGCGGCTGGAACCGTGAGGCCCTGGAGCTGGCCCAGCGCGTTGGCAACCCATTGTTCGAGGCCCTGGCCCATTACGACCGGGCGCGGGTGCTGCATGCCCGTGGCGAGGTGTTGCGCGCACTGGACGAAGTGCGCCAGGGGCTGCAACGCCTGCAAGGGCTGTCGGCACAGCGGCTGTATGCCGTGCGCGCCCGCCTGACGCTTTACGAAGGCTACCTGCTGGTATCGCGCCTGCAGCCGTCCCAGGGCCGTGCCCGCTTGCGTGCGGGGCTGGGCGAGGCGCGGGCCTGCCGCGATATCAGCGTGCTCATCGGCCACTGTGTGATCGCTACGCTCGATGGCCGGGAAGGGCACTTTGCCGAGGCTTTTGCCGAACTGGCCGAGGCCGAGCGGCTGATGCACATCTGGGATGTGCCGCCGGTCTACTACCTGGCCATGATCACCCTGGTCAAATGCGAACTGTGGCTGGCCCAGGGGCGCATCGACCTGGCCGAGTCCTGGCTGCTGCGCCTGGGCCAGACCTATGGCGGCGAGCAACCGGCGGCGGCCCCGGAGTTCCACCCGTTGCTGCCGTTGCACATCGCCTTGCAGCAGGCATCGCTCGAACGTATCCAGTCGCGTAGCGATGACGCGGCGCAACGCCTGGCCAGCCTGGTCGAGCGCGGCCAGGCCAGTGGCGGCATGATGCTCAGCGTCAGTGCCCTGTGCCAGTGGCTCGGCTTGTTGCTGGGCGAAGGCCGGGAAGAGCAGGCCGCCCAGTTGTTGCCACGGTTGCTGGAGGCCGCCCAAGGCGGCGTGCTGCAACCGTTCCAGCCTTTGCTGGAGCAGCACCCGCAGTGGCTTCTCGAACAGCTGCAGGCAGTTGCCGCCTGCTCGGTGCAGGGCGAGCTGCTCAAGCGCCTGCCACCGCTGCCGAGCGTCAGCGCCGGCAGCGGCGAAGCCCTGAGTAGCCGCGAGCTGGCCGTGCTCGAGCTGATTGCCCAAGGCTGTTCCAACCAGCAGATCAGCGAGCGGCTGTTCATTTCCCTGCACACGGTGAAAACCCACGCCAGCCATATCAACAGCAAGCTGGGAGTGGAGCGGCGTACCCAGGCGGTGGCCAAGGCCAAGTCCCTGGGAATGCTGGCGTGAAATAGCCCTGCAGAGCCTTGCTCGCTAAAGCGATGGCGTCAGGCCATCGTTCGTGGCCGCCAACGCTCTACCCTCATCTTTCCCGACCAGCTGCCGATACAGCTATCGGTGGCATCGCCTCGCGCGATTTTTCAATCATTCCAAGGCAGGTCGTGTTGATGCTGCAGTACGGGCAAAAGAGCTTTCTGATCGTCGACGACTTTACCGACTTTCGCACGTCGACCCGTTCCATGCTGCGCGAGCTGGGCGTACGTGACGTGGACACCGCCGACAGCGGCGAGCAGGCGCTGCGCATGTGCGCGCAAAAGCGTTATGACGTCATCCTGCAGGACTTCCACCTGGGCGACGGCAAGAAGAACGGCCAGCAGGTGCTCGAAGACCTGATCCTCGACAAGCACATCAGCCATGAGTGCATATTCATCATGGTCACGGCCGAGAGCAGCCAGGCCATTGTCCTCAGCGCCATCGAGCACGAGCCTGATGCCTACCTGACCAAGCCGTTCAACCGGGTTGGCCTGGCCCAGCGCGTGGAGAAGCTGTACCAGCGCAAGACCCTGCTCAAGCCGATCCTGCAGGCCCTGGACCGCAATCGCCCGGCCGAAGTGCTGGCGGCCTGCGCCGAGCTGTGCAAGCGCGACCCACGCCTGGCCCCGCTGTGCCTGCGCTATCGGGCCGATGCCTTGCGCAACCTCAACCGTTTCGAGGAGCTGGAGAAGTTCCTCAAGGCCATTCTGGCCAGCCGCCCGCAGCCGTGGGTGTACTCGGCGTTGGGCAGCCTGATGCACAAGCGCGGCCAGAATGCCCAGGCCCAGGGCGTGTACGAGCAGGCGCTCAAGGCCTTCCCGATCATGCCAGGCCTGTACGATGGCATGGCCGAGGTGCTGGTGGCCCAAGGCGAAACCAGGCGTGCGCAGAACATGCTTGAAGAAGCCGTGCGCCTGTCGCCGCTGTCGGTGCGCCGGCAGTCGACGCTGGGCAAGCTGGCGTTGGAAAACGAAGACTTCGAGAGTGCCTCGAAAGCGTTCCGTCATGCGGTGAACCAGGGCCAGAGCTCACGCTACAAGGACCCCGAGAACAACCTGGGGCTGGTGCAGGCGCTGATGAGCAGGAATGCCGGCTTTGGCCTGGATGCGCGCACCCGGGTCGAGATCAACAGCACGCTCAGCGAAGTAGCCAAGGAAAACCCCGAGGACCAGGGCCTGCAGGTGCGTGCCCGCATGATGAAGGCCGCCAGCCTGCAGCAGGCCGGCGACCCTGAAACGGCTGCCAAGCTGACCGAACAGGCGATCCAGCGCCTGGACAAGATGAACCAGTTCTTTTCGGTCGATTCGGCCCTGACCGTTGCCGCGCAGTTGCAGGCCATGGGGCAGGAAGCCGCCGCCATCGGCGTGCTGAGGAGCTGTGTGGAAAGTTATGGCGACGACCCCAAGGTCATGGAGAGGGTCGGCAAGCTGACGGACGACCCCAGCGTGCTCAACGCCATTACCGAAGCGGTCACCCTCAATCGTCAGGGTGTGCGCAGTTACCAGGGGGGGCAGCTCGGCGAGGCGTTGCAGCTGTTCCGCAAGGCGCTGGGTTTGCAGCCGAAGAACATCAGCATCGCCCTCAACACTGCCCAGGCGCTGCTGCGCATCGGCGGAGACAGCCCTCAGCCCGCGATCATGCAGGAGTGCCGCGACGCCCTGACCAGCGTGGCCGGCATCCCCGCCAGCGACAACCGCTACGACCGCTACCGCAAACTGCACATCCGAGTGTTCGGCGCATGAATCAAGACAACCAGGGGCTGGATTTTTCCACGGTGATCGCCTCCACCGTGCACGACCTGAAGAATTCCCTGTCGGCGTTGATCCAGTCCCACAACCAGTGGATGCAGCGCTTGCCCGAGGAACTGCGCGGTGGTGCCGAGCAGGGGGTGATGGAGCATGAGTTTCGCCACCTCAACGGCATGCTGGTGCAGTTGCTGGGGTTGTACAAACTGGGCGTGAACCAGTTGCCGGTGTGCCCGGACTACCACGAACTGGACGATTTCATCGAAGCCCAGCTGGCTGCGCACGAGGAAGTGCTCAAGCACAAGGACATCCTTGCCACCTGGCGCATCGACACCGACAACCCGCTGGGCTTCTTCGACCGCGAGCTGGTGGCCTCGGTGATCGCCAACGTGATCACCAACGCCACCCGCTTTGCCGCGCATGCCTTGCTGATCACCATCGAAGAGGCAGACAACCAGCTGGCCATCTGCGTCAACGATGACGGCCCGGGTTATCCACAGCGCATGCTCGAACGCCAGGAAGAATTCATCCAGGGTATCGACTCGACCAGCGGCAGTACCGGCCTGGGCCTGTATTTTGCGGCGCGGATCGCGGCACTGCATGAAAGCGGCGGGGTGCGCGGGCGGATCGAGATCTCCAATGGCGGGGCGCTTGGGGGTGGGTTGTTCAGGTTGTTCTTGCCTTGAAACTGACAAGGATTGCGTTTCAAATTTTTGCAGGTGGAAAGTAGGTTCCCAAGTTGATGTAGGGCATTTCCTTCTTGAGGTTGCAGGGCTTTTGTCCATACCGGGCAAATGACAGTGTAGATACGACGTCTCTACATTTCGCTTGCAATCATTTGGAGGGTTTCTACTATGTATCTACCTTGGGAGATACTCATGCAGATCAAGATTCAACAGTGGGGTAACAGCGCCGCGATTCGCTTGCCGGCTGCAGTGCTCAAACAGATGCGTCTCGGTGTCGGCTCTACCTTGAGCCTGGACACCGCGGGTGAGACCATGGTGCTCAAACCCGTCAGGTCGAAACCCAAATACACCCTTGAAGAGCTGATGGCCCAGTGCGATCTGGATGCACCGGAGCCAGAGGACATGGCCGACTGGAACGCGATGCCACCAGTAGGGCGTGAAGTGTGAAACGGGTGAAGTTCGCCAGGGGCGATATCGTTCGCGTCAATCTCGATCCGACTGTTGGACGGGAGCAGCAGGGGGCCGGGCGACCTGCGCTGGTGCTCACTCCAGCTGCGTTCAATGCGTCAGGCCTGGCTGTGGTAGTGCCGATCACTCAAGGTGGCGATTTTGCCAGGCATGCGGGTTTCGCCGTCACGCTCAGCGGTGCGGGTACGCAGACTCAGGGCGTGATGCTCTGCAATCAGGTGCGCACAGTCGACCTTGAAGCCAGATTTGCCAAACGCATAGAGTCGGTACCCGAGGTCGTCATCCTTGATGCACTGGCTCGCGTACAGACCCTCTTCGATTAACCGGTTCCCGTATTCCCTATGCAGAATCCATCGTCAGCGCTCATCCGCGAAACCTTCCCCGTAGGCCCCCTGCAATGCAACTGCACGCTGATCGGCGACCCGCTTACCAAAAAGGCCATCGTCGTCGACCCGGGCGGTGACCCGGACAAGATCCTTGCCCGCCTGCAGGCCCACGGGCTGACGCTGGTGAGCATCATCCACACTCACGCTCACTTCGATCACTTCCTTGCCTCGGGCAAGCTCAAGGAACTGACCGGCGCAACGCTGCACCTGCACAAGGACGACCGGGCGCTGTGGGACAACCTGGAAATGCAGTGCCAGATGTTCGGCGTGCCCTACACCCCGGTACCTGCGCCAGACCGCTGGCTGGGGGATGACGAGGAGCTGGCCTGCGGTTGTGGCGTGGCCCTGCATACGCCAGGCCACACGCCGGGCTCGATGAGCTTCTGGTTTGCCGACGCCAAGCTGCTGATCGCCGGCGATACCCTGTTCCGCCGTGGCATTGGCCGTACCGATTTGTGGGGTGGCGACCAGCGGGCCATCGTCCGTTCGATCAAGGAGCGGCTGTACCGGCTGGACGAGGAGGCCATCGTGGTGACCGGCCACGGGCCTGATACCCGCCTGGGCGACGAAATGCGCGAAAACCCCTTCGTGCGTGCCTGATGGCACATGAAGGCACTTTCATGGAATTTTTTGTTGCCGATGCAATCCAAGGCTGGCATAGATCCCTTTATGATCTGCCGCATTCATGAATTCAGTAGGAGCTTGTCCATGTTCACCATGCGTCGTCTGATTATCGTCGCAACCGCCGCTGCCCTGATGACCGGCTGTGCCGGGCAGAACCCTTATGACAGCCAAGGGCAGGCGCAGGGCTCCACAGGGATGAGCAAGACCGCCAAGTACGGCGGCCTGGGCGCGCTGGCCGGTGCTATCGCCGGTGCCGCCATCGACCACAACAACCGTGGCAAGGGTGCACTGATCGGTGCCGCCGCCGTAGGTGCCGCCGCAGCCGGTTATGGCTACTACGCCGACAAGCAGGAAGCCGAGCTGCGCGCGCAGATGGCCAACACCGGCGTGGAAGTGCAGCGCCAGGGTGACCAGATCAAGCTGATCATGCCGGGCAACATCACCTTCGCTACCGACTCGGCCAACATCGCGCCAAGCTTCTACTCGCCGCTGAACAACCTGGCCGGCTCGTTCAAGCAGTTCAACCAGAACACCATCGAAGTGGTCGGCTTCACTGACAGCACTGGCAGCCGCCAGCACAACATGGACCTGTCCCAGCGCCGTGCGCAGGCGGTCAGCACCTACCTGACCTCGCAGGGTGTGGATGCCTCGCGTATCACCGTACGTGGCATGGGCCCGGACCAGCCGATCGCCAGCAACGCCGACGCCAATGGTCGCGCGCAGAACCGTCGGGTGGAAGTGAACCTGAAGCCGATTCCGGGTCAGCAGTATGACCAGGGGCAGGTTCAGCAGTATCCCTGATCGATCAGAGTAACCCTGTGGGAGCGGGTTCACCCGCGAACACCGGCATAGCCGGTGCCAAACACCGCGTCGCATTCTTCGCGGGTGAACCCGCTCCCACAAGGGCTGCAAAGCAGCCCCAGCTTTTAGCCCACCACGCTCGCCTGAATCGCCGTCAGGGCAATGGTATGCACGATATCGTCAACCTGAGCCCCGCGCGGCAAGTCGTTCACCGGCTTGCGCAACCCTTGCAGCATCGGCCCCAGGCTGACCCCGTCGGTGCTGCGTTGCACCGCCTTGTGGGTCGTGTTGCCGGTATTCAGGTCAGGGAACACGAATACCGTCGCCCTCCCGGCTACCGGGCTGCCCGGCGCCAGTTCCCGTGCAATCGCCGGGTTGGCCGCTGCGTCATACTGCAACGGTCCGTCGATCAGCAGCTCCTGCGCCGCGCCCTGTGCCAGGCGGGTCGCTTCGCGCACTTTCTCGACTTCCTCGTCGCTGGCCGAATCGCTTGAATAACTGATCATCGCCACCCGTGGCGCGATGCCGAAGGCCTGCGCCGATTCGGCACTCTGCCGGGCGATCTCGGCCAGTTCGACAGCGCTCGGGTGCGGGTTCATCACGCAGTCGCCGTACACCAGCACCTGCTCGGGGAACAGCATGAAGAACACCGACGACACCAGGCTCGAACCCGGTGCGGTCTTGATCAGCTGCAGGGCCGGGCGGATGGTGTTGGCGGTGGAGTGCACCAGGCCCGAGACCAGGCCGTCCACTTCGTCCAGGGCCAGCATCATGGTACCGATCACCACCGGGTCTTCCAGTTGCTGCTCGGCCATTGGTGCATTGAGGTTCTTGCTCTTGCGCAGCTCGACCATCGGTTCCACATAGCGCCCGCGAATCACCTCGGGGTCGAGGACTTCCAGGCCCGGCGGCAAGGTGATGCCCTGGGCGCGCGCCACGGCATCTACATCCTCGGGCTTGGCCAGCAGCACGCAGCGGGCAATGCCGCGGGCCTGGCAAATGGCCGCAGCCTGCACCAGCAGCGGCTCGGCGCCTTCCGGCAGGACGATGCGCTTGTTGGCCTGCTGCGCCCGCTGGATCAGCTGGTAGCGGAACACTGCCGGCGACAGGCGCAGTTCGCGCGGGGTACCGCAACGCTGGTGCAGCCAGGCGGCATCGAGGTGGCTGGCGACGAAGTCGGTGATGAATTCGGCGCGCTCGCGGTCGTCTACCGGGATTTCGCGATTAAGCGAGTTGAGCTGGTTGGCGGTATCGTACGAGCCGGTACTGACCGACAGGATCGGCAGGCCGGCCTGCAGGGCGCCGCGGCACAAGCCCAGGATGCGTGGGTCTGGCTTGCCGTCGCTGGTCAGCAGCAGGCCGGCCAGCGGTACACCGTTGATTGCCGCCAGGCTGACGGCGAGGATGATGTCGTCGCGGTCGCCCGGGGTCACCACCAGGGTACCCGAGGTAAGCAGAGGCACCGTGTTGGCCACGGTGCGCGCGCAGATGATGATCTTGCTCATGCGCCGCTGCTCGTAGTCACCGGCATTGAGCACCTGGGCACCCAGCAGGTCGGCCACGTCGCGGGTGCGCGGGGCGTTCAGTTCGGGCTGGTAGGGGATGCAGCCCAGCAGGCGGAAGTCGTTGCCGCGCAGCAGCGGCGAGTGCTCGCGCAGGCGGGTGGAAAAGTCCGCCATGCTTTCGTCGGTGCGCACCTTGTTGAGGATTACCCCGAGCACCTTCGGGTCGCGCGGGCCGCCGAACAGCTGGGCCTGCAGTTCGACCCGGCCGGACAACTCGCTGAGCACTTCGTTTTCCGGTGCAGATACCAGTATCACCTCGGCATCCAGGCTCTTGGCCAGGTGCAGGTTGACCCGCGCCGCATAGCTGGCGTGGCGTGTGGGCACCATGCCCTCGACCACCACCACGTCGTTGCCGATGCAGGCTTGCTGGTACAGGCGGATGATTTCTTCGAGCAATTCGTCCAGCTGGCCATCGCCGAGCATGCGCTCGACGTGGGCCAGGCTCAGCGGCACAGGGGGCTTGATGCCGTGGGTGCGGGCGACCAGCTCGGTGGAGCGTTCGGGGCCGGTGTCACCCGGGTGGGGCTGGGCGATCGGCTTGAAGAAGCCGACCTTCAGCCCGGCGCGCTCCAGGGTGCGCACCAGGCCCAGACTGATGGAGGTCAGGCCGACACCGAAATCGGTCGGCGCAATGAAAAATGTCTGCATGCGTGCTTCTCGAAATAAGCGGTGCAAGAAATTAACGGCCAAGGGTAGCGCTATCGGCCCCTTGTGCGCACCAGCCGCAAGCGAAAGGCTGGCCGATGCGTTGCGCGCGCTGGGCCGGGTCGAGCACCCAGGGGCGTGCCTGCCACGGCGGCTGGTGGCGCAGGTGCTGGGTGTGGCCGCAGGACAGTTCGGCCACCCAGTGGCCCTCTTCGTCCTGGTGGAAGCCGGTGATCCGACTGATGGGCCGTTGCTCGTCCGCAGTGCGTTCGCAATCGGGCGATGGCTTGGTTACACTTGTCCGCTCTACATACTTTTGCAAAAGGTCTTGCCCCATGCTGATCGCCGCCAACAAGGCTGTCTCCATCGACTATACCCTGACCAACGACGCCGGGGAGACCATCGACAGCTCCGCCGGCGGTGCACCGCTGGTTTACCTGCACGGTGCCGGCAACATCATCCCGGGCCTGGAAAAAGCCCTGGAAGGCAAGCAGGCCGGTGACGAGCTGAACGTTTCCATCGAGCCGGAAGATGCCTACGGCGAGTACCTGGCCGAGCTGGTCAGCACCCTGAACCGCAGCCTGTTCGAAGGTGTCGACGAGCTGGAAGTGGGCATGCAGTTCCACGCTTCGGCGCCGGATGGCCAGATGCAGATCGTCACCATCCGCGACATCGACGGCGACGACGTGACTGTCGACGGCAATCACCCGCTGGCCGGCCAGCGCCTGACCTTCCAGGTCAAGGTAGTCAACGTGCGTGATGCCAGCGACGAAGAAATCGCTCACCGCCACATCCACGGTGAAGGTGGCCATCACCACTGATTTTCTGCGCTAAGCTCAGAAAGTCGCCAGGCGCTCGGGCAAGCCGATTTGCCTTCCTACGGGAGGTGGACGGTTTGGACGAGCGCCTTTTTAGTGGGCGGAATTCACCTGCGCGGCAACCGGGAACCTGAGAGGGGATTCATCATGAGTGCATTTCACGACCTGAAACTGGACGCGTTGAACGGCGGGGAGCTGCCCCTCGCACCGTTCAAGGGCCAAGTGGTGCTGGTGGTCAACGTTGCCTCCAAGTGTGGTCTCACGCCGCAATACAAGGCCCTGGAGAACCTCTACCAGGTTTACAAGGACAAGGGCTTCAACGTGCTTGGCCTGCCGTGCAACCAGTTTGCCGGCCAGGAGCCTGGCAGCGAAAAGGAAATCCAGGAGTTTTGCAGCCTCAACTACGGGGTGAGCTTCCCGCTGGGTGGCAAGCTGGAGGTCAACGGGCCGCAGCGCCACTCGCTGTACCGCCTGCTGGCGGGTGAGGGTGCGGAGTTCCCGGGGGACATTACCTGGAACTTCGAGAAGTTCCTGGTGGGCAAGGACGGGCGGGTACTGGCGCGTTTTTCGCCGCGCACGGCACCGGATGATCCAGTGGTGGTACAGGCTATCGAGAAGGCATTGACCTGATTATCACTGGCCGCTTTGCGGCCCATCGCCGGCAAGCCAGCTCCCACAGGTACAGCGTCAGGCTCAAGGTTCCTGCGATCCCTGTGGGAGCTGGCTTGCCGGCGATGGGCGCGAAGCGCCCCGGCGATCGCTCAGCCGCGAGGTGCTGTCGAGCCAGGCTTGATCACCAGCGTAGCGCTCTTGGTTTTTTCAACAGCTGAGCCGGTTTGCCGACAGGCACAGAACAGATACCCCTCGAACTGCTCGACAATCGCCGGCCAGCCCTGGCGGCTGGCATGCTTTCTCGCATTCAGGCGCACCCGCCGTAACGTCTCTTCTTCCTCCAGCAACCAGCACGCTGCATCGATGAAAGCCGCCTGATCCCCCGGCATGGCCAGCGCACCGCTATGGCCATGGCGAATATGCTGCGCGGCGGCCGCCTCGTCATAGGCGACCACCGCCAACCCCGAGGCCATGGCTTCGAGCACCACATTGCCAAAGGTTTCGGTCAGGCTCGGAAACAGGAACAGGTCACCGCTGGCATAGTGTTCGGCCAGCACCTCGCCTCGCTGGGCGCCGCAGAACACGGCATCCGGTACCTGCTGTTCGAGGGCGGCACGCTGCGGGCCGTCACCCACCATGATCAGGCGCAGGCGTTTGTGTGGATAAGTTTTCTGCAGGGCCTCCAGGCTTGGGCGCAGCAAACCCAGGTTCTTTTCTGCCGCCAGCCGCCCGACATGCAGCACGGCGATGTCGTCAGGGCCGAGCCCCCAGCTTTCCCGTAATGCGGGGCTGCGCCGGGCCGGGTTGAACAGGCAGGCATCGACCCCCCGGGCCAGTAGCTCCAGGCGTTCGAAACCGCGACGTTCTAGCTCCAGGCGCTGACTGAGGCTGGGTACCAGGGTGGTCGCCGTGCGCCGATGGAACCAGCGCAGGTAGTTGGTGAGCAGGCGCGTCAGCAGGCCCAACCCGTACTGGCCGGAATACTGCGGGAAGTTGGTGTGGAAGCCGCTGACCACCGCTACCCCCAGGCGCCGGGCCGCGCGCAGTGCGCTGAGCCCAAGCGGCCCCTCGGTGGCGATGTACAGCACATCCGGGCGCTGCCGTCGCCAGCGGCGCAACAGCTTGTGCATCGACACCTCGCCCCATTGCAAGCCCGGGTAACCAGGCAGGGGCCAGCCACGGCACAGCATCAGGTTCGGGTCGTTGTGCAGTGGTGCTTCACCGGCCTGGCGCGGGCGCACCACTTCGATCTCATGGCCGCGTTGGCGCAACCCTTCGCTGAGCCGGCCAAGGGTATTGGCCACGCCGTTGATCTCGGGTGGGAAGGTTTCGCTGACCAGGGTAATGCGTAGGGCGGGTGTATTCATGACAAAAAGTGTCCGCCTGCTGGATTGCGCCAATGTGACTGCCATGTGACGTACAGATGACGCCTGATCGCTGACGCTTTTCGCCTTGTGAATTTTTTCCTTGCAAGGGTGCTCAAGAGGGGGCACCGGCAGCCGATGAAGATGCATTCGACGATGCGCTCCAGGAGAGCGGTGATGTTCAACAACAAGCTCAAGCAAGAAATCCGGCAGTTGCGCGAAGACCTGATGTCCATCGAACAGGTCAAGAGTAGCCTCGACAGCGAGATGCTGGTACTGCAACTCGACCCCCAGGGGCGGATCGAGATGGTCAACGGCAACTTCGAGAGCGAGATGCTCTACCGTGCCGAACAATTGCTTGGGCGCAACATCGAGGACATCGTCCCCGCCCATGTGAAGACGCTGGATTTCTACCAGCGCATGAAAGGCGCGATCAGCCGCGGTGAACACCTGAACGGTGCATTCCGCCTGCTGCGCGGCAATGGCCAGGAGGCCTGGTTACGGTCGATCCTGCAGCCGGTCAAGGACAGCGAAGGGCGCATCAAGTATTTCACGCTGCACTCCAGCGACCTTACCCGCACCATCGAGACCTCCCGCGAGCACGAAAGCCTGATCAAGGCGCTGATGCGCTCCACCGCCGTGATCGAGTTCGATCTCGATGGCACCGTGCTTACCGCCAACGAACGCTTCCTGGCCACCGTCGGTTACCGCCTGGAGCAGATCCGTGGCAAGCATCACCGCATGTTCTGCGAGCCGGAGGAGGCCAACTCGGCCGGCTATCAGGCGTTCTGGGACAAGCTGCGCCGTGGCGAGTACGTTGCCGACCGCTTCAAGCGTATCGATGCCCATGGCCGGGTGGTCTGGCTGGAGGCTTCGTACAACCCCATCTTCGATGCCCATGACGTGCTGTACAAGGTGGTCAAGTTCGCTACCGTCATCACCGAGCAGGTCAACCAGGAGCAGGCGGTGGCCGAGGCGGCGGATGTTGCCTACAACACCTCGCTGGGTACCGATGCCAGCGCCCGCAAGGCCACCGATGTGGTCACCCAGAGCGTCAGCGTGATGCGCGGGCTGGAAGCTTCGATGCAAGAGGCGGCAGAGGGCATCCAGGCGCTGGATACCCAATCACGGGTGATTGGCTCGATCATCAAGACCATCAGCGACATTGCCGGGCAGACCAACCTGCTGGCGCTGAACGCGGCCATCGAAGCAGCCCGCGCCGGCGAGCAGGGGCGGGGGTTTGCCGTGGTTGCCGATGAAGTGCGCCAGCTGGCCTCGCGCACCAGCACCGCCACCGAGGAAATCGCCCGGGTGGTGCAGCAGAACGAGCAACTGGCCCAGGCGGCAGTGGCGATCATCGACACCAGCAAGCGCCAGGCCGAGCAGGGGCTGGCGCTGGCGGACGAGACAGGGAGCGTGATTGTCGAGATCCAGGACGGGGCCAAGCGGGTGGTGGATGTGGTGGGGCAGTTTTCCAGCCGGTTGGGGCAGTAAAAAGCTGGGGCTGCTGCGCAGCCCATCGCCGGCAAGCCAGCTCCCACCCGGACCGCATCGTATTCAAACCATGCGCCTTATCTGTGGGAGCCTGGCTTGCCGGCGATGGGCCGCAGAGCGGCCCCGGCAATTGGAGCATCAACAGGGATCAGTTCCGTTCCCGCACCCAGAACAACGTGGCCCCGGCCACCGCCGCCGGCATCATCAGCACGTTCACCAGCGGGATCATCAACGCCAGGTAGGTAATGCCGCCAAAGCCCAGGCTCTGCCAGCGTTTCTGGCGCAGCCAGGCGAGCATGTCCTGCCAGCTCATCTTGTTGTTGTCCGCCGGGTAGTCGATGTACTGGATAGCCATCATCCACACCCCGAAGATCAGCCAAAGCGGCGCCGCCACCACGTTGACCACCGGGATCAGCGACAGGATGAACAGCCCGATGGCCCGCGGCAGGAAGTAGCCCAGCTTGCGCATTTCACGGCCGAAGGTCCGTGGCACCATGGCCACCAGTTCGCCCCAGCTGAACGCCGGGAAGTTGTCCTGCCCACGCACCACCACCTCGACCTTTTCCGCCAGGAAACCATTGAAAGGCGCGGCAATGATGTTGGCTACCAAGGTGAAGGTGAAGAACACCATCAGCACCAACAAGGCAACGAACAGCGGCCAGAGAATGTAGCTGAGGAAGCTCAACCAATCCGGCAGCGTCGGCATCAGGGCATCAAGCCAAAGGTCGAATTGATGCCCTGCGAAGTAGATCAGGCCGCCGAACAGCAGCAGGTTGACCGCCAGCGGCAGCAGCACGAACAACCGCAGGTTGGGGCTCAGCACCAGTTTCAGGCCTTCGCGCAGGTACTGGGGGCCAGAGAGGACAGGGGCTTGCATCGAGAGACTCCGCAGAGAAGGAAAACGCGCTGACCTTACCGAGTTTGCCGCGCCGACGAAAGGCGGGCAGCGGGCGGGAAACGGGCTGTAACAAAAGCAGCAGGGCTTGGCTATCGATGAAATCGCTGAATAGACGATGCCTATGAGGTGGATTGTCGAAGGATATTTCCTTAATCTTTGCGACCTCGCTACAGTGCGCTCAACTTTCCGCTTTCTGGGCCTGCGCGTTGTAGCCTTCCCCAAGTGCTGCGTGGGTCCTTTTTAATTTTCCTGCTGGCGCAGCCGGTGCACCGATGCCGGCCCTGCGGCCCGCTCGACAGGAGTTCGACATGTCTGAAGTACGTCATTCGCGCGTCATCATTCTCGGTTCCGGCCCTGCCGGTTACAGCGCCGCGGTGTATGCCGCCCGTGCCAACCTCAAGCCGCTGCTGATCACCGGCATGCAGGCCGGCGGCCAGCTGACCACTACCACCGAAGTCGACAACTGGCCGGGCGACCCCCATGGCCTGACCGGCCCGGCGCTGATGCAACGCATGCAGGAGCACGCCGAGCGTTTCGAAACCGAAATCGTCTTCGACCACATCAACGCCGTCGACCTGGCCAACAAGCCCTTCACCCTGCAGGGTGACAGCGGCAAATACACCTGCGACGCGCTGATCATCGCCACTGGCGCCAGCGCCCGCTACCTGGGCCTGCCGTCGGAAGAATCCTTCATGGGCAAGGGTGTTTCGGCCTGCGCCACCTGCGACGGCTTCTTCTACCGCAACAAGCCGGTTGCCGTGGTGGGCGGCGGCAACACTGCCGTGGAAGAGGCACTGTACCTGGCCAACATCGCCAGCAAGGTGACCCTGGTACACCGTCGCGATACCTTCCGCGCCGAGAAGATCCTGGTCGACAAGCTGCACGCCCGTGTGGCCGAAGGCAAGATCGAGCTCAAGCTCAACGCCACCCTGGACGAAGTGCTGGGTGACAACATGGGCGTGACCGGTGCGCGCCTGAAGAACAACGACGGCAGCAGTGACGAAATCAAGGTCGACGGCGTGTTCATCGCCATTGGCCACACCCCGAACACCTCGCTGTTCGAAGGCCAGCTGACCCTCAAGGACGGCTACCTGGTGGTCAACGGCGGCCGTGAAGGCAATGCCACCGCCACCAACGTCGAGGGCGTGTTCGCCGCCGGTGACGTGGCTGACCACGTTTACCGCCAGGCCATTACCTCGGCCGGTGCGGGCTGCATGGCGGCGCTGGATGTCGAGCGTTACCTGGACGGGCTGGCCAACGCTTCGTTCTGATTCTGAATCGCCGGGGCTGCTGCGCAGCCCATCGCGACACAAGGCCGCTCCTACAGGGGTATGCGATCTCTGTAGGAGCGGCCTTGTGTCGCGAAAGGGGCGCAAAGCGCCCCCCCCAAAAAAAACCGGCTCAATGGCCGGTTTTTTCATGCCTGCAATCAGCTCACAGGCTCAACCGCATCGACAGGTCCACCGCCTTCACATCCTTGGTCATGGCACCAATCGAGATGTAGTCCACCCCAGTCTCGGCAATCACCCGCAAGGTCGTCTCGTTGACCCCGCCACTGGCTTCCAGCTTGGCCTTGCCCGCAGTAATGCGCACTGCTTCGCGCATCTCCTCCAGGTTCAGTTCGTCGAGCATGATGATGTCGGCACCTGCGGCCAGTGCCTGGCGCAGTTCGTCCAGGCTTTCCACTTCGATTTCCACCGGCTTGCCCGGCGCAATGCGGTGCGCCGCCGCCACGGCCGCGGCCACGCCACCGCTGGCGGCGATGTGGTTTTCCTTGATCAGGAAGGCGTCGTACAGGCCGATGCGGTGGTTGTCGCAACCGCCGCAAGTCACTGCATACTTTTGCGCCAGGCGCAGGCCCGGCAGGGTCTTGCGGGTGTCCAGCAGGCGCACCTGGGTGCCTTCCACCAGGTCGGCCAGGAAGCGCGCACGGGTGGCGACCCCCGACAGCATCTGCAGGAAGTTCAGTGCACTGCGCTCACCACTGAGCAGCGAACGCGCGGGGCCCTCCAGATGGAACAGCGGCTGGTTGGCCGTGGCGCGCTCGCCATCGGCCACCTGCCAGTGCACGGCCACGCGCGGGTCGAGTTGGCGGAACACGGCATCGACCCACGCGGTGCCTGCGATCACGCAGTCTTCGCGGGTGATGATGGTCGCCTTGGCCAGGCGCTCGGCCGGGATCAGCTGCGCTGTGATATCGCCACTGCCGATGTCCTCCAACAGCGCACGGCGCACGTTGGCTTCGATTTCAGCGGTCAGGTCGGCAAGGCGTAGGTTCGGCATGGTCGGCTCCACAAGCTAGATGCCGGCGATTATAGGGCAGGGGGCCGGTGTGTACAGTCGCCTTGGCGATGACCTTTGGTCGGCCGGTGTGAGCAAGCGGGGTTAAATCAGGGTCATTAGCCAGCCAGTGAAACGGCGCTGGCAGCTGTGCGGGTTTTTACCGATAATGGTGACCAGTATTTGGCGTCATGACTTTGACGATCTTCAGCCCCTTCGGGCGAGACACCCTGCAAGGAGTACAGGATGCAAAAAGAAGGCAAGGTGGTGCCCTTGGCGGCAGCCATCGATCGAGGCGGGCGTACGCCTCTGCCTTGCCTTCCGGTGTTGCTCCTGCAGGTGCGGGACAAGGCCGCCTTGCAGTTGCGTCAGGGCCTGCAGGACTTGTTCGACAACGCCGACGACACCCTCTTCGAGATGGCCGACAAGGCCTTCGACCGCAGTGACCAGAACCTGTACTTCGAGGCCATGCGCGACCTGCGCCTGAAGCGCAAGAGCATCGAGCGCGGTTTTCTCGACACGTTCTATGATGCCTTTGCCCGTATCGGCCAGGTCGACCTGCTGGCGCACCTGGTCGAGCCGGGCAACCTGCGCAGCAAGGCCCAGGTGGAGCGGGCCGCCGCGATCGAAGGCATGGTCGCGCGGGTGCTGTCACGCGACGGCATTGCCCTGCAGCAACTGGGCCTGCGCTTGCAGGTACTGCTCGACCGCCCCCTGCACGAGCAGCACAACCCGCTGGGGCCCGCAGCGCTGTGCGGCTACTTCCTCGACGCTGGCCGCAACCTGGGGGTTTGCCTGCGGGTCAAGCTGGTCCTGCTGAAACTGTTCGAGCGCTATGTGTTGCGCGATGCCGATGTGATCTATGGCGAAGCCAACCAGTTGCTGGCCGCTGCCGGTGTGTTGCCCGAGTTGCCAACGGCACCGCGCCGGCGCGCCGAAGACCGGCGCATGAACGCACGACGCGGGCCTGCGAACCTGGGGCACGAGGTGGGCGCGGACGCGGCAGGGCAGGCGTTCTTTGCCTCGTTGCAAACACTGCTGGCCCCGGCGCGCGGGCAGTTCGCGCCTCGTTTGCAGGCGGTGGCCGCCGCCCAGCCAATCAGCACCGCCGACCTGCTGCGCCTGCTTTCGCATTTGCAGCACTACGTGCCCGCTACCCACGAGGCCGATGATTTCGAGCTTGGCCAACAGCTTGAACAACTGCTGCTGCGGGTCAGCGTGCGCAGCGGCACACGCCGGCGCATCGATGTGGCCGACGAGGACATGATCAACCTGGTTGGGCTGCTGTTCGCCTTCATCCAGGCCGACGACAACCTGCCGGCCAGCCTGCGTGCGCTGATCGGGCGCCTGCATATTCCGCTGCTGAAGGTAGCCCTGCTGGACAAGGGGCTGTTCAGTCGGGCCAGCCACCCGGCCCGCCGCCTGCTCAACGAGATCGCTGGCGCGGCAATCGGTTGGGAATGCGGCAGCGACGGCATGCGCGACAGCCTGCACCTGCGGGTTGAGCGTATCGTCCAGCGCCTGCTCAATGATTTTGCCGAAGATGCCAGCCTGTTCGCCGAACTGCTCGAAGACTTCCTCGCTTTCAACCAGGACGAGCGGCGGCGCAACGAGCTGCTTGAACAACGTACCCGCGACGCCGAAGAAGGGCGTGCCCGAGCCCTGCAGGCCAGGCAGCAGGTGCAGCATGCACTCAACCAGCGGCTGCGCGGCCGGTTATTGCCGCAGGTGGTGGTACAGATGCTGGTGCAGGCCTGGAGCCAGGTACTGCTGCTGGCCTGGCTCAAGCAGGGCGAGGCATCCCAGGCCTGGCGAGACGCCTTGCAGACGATGGACACGCTGCTGGCCAGCATCACCCCGCCGCACGAGCCACATACCTTGCTGCAGCAGGTACCGGGCCTGCTCAAGGCACTTCGCGATGGCCTGTCCAGCGTGGCCCTGGATTCGGCAGCGACCCGCGAATTCTTCCTGCAACTGGAGCAGCTGCACCTGCGTGCTTGCGCAGGTACCGCGATGCAGTCCGGTGGTGAGGGCCAACCCCTGAGCGAGGTGCTGGTGGACGAGGACATCGTCCTGGCGATTGCTGAAGAACCCGCTTGTGCTCCGTTGCAGTTTGCCGACGGGCAGGCTGTGGCGCTGCGCCAGGTGCAGCGCCTGCGTATCGGTACCTGGGTCGAGGTGCTGGACGAGGACGAAGCGTTGCGTTGCAAACTGGTGGCGCGCATCGACAGCAGCGACCGGCTGGTGTTCGCCAACCGCACCGGCATGAAAGTGCGCGAATGGAATGGTGCCAGCCTGGCCCAGGCACTGCACCGAGGCGACGTGCGAGTGCTGGATGACGGGCTGTTGTTCGAGCGAGCGCTGGAGGCGGTGCTCGACAGGCTGCGGCGGTAGGAGCAACTGCCCTGCGCAAAACCTGCAAGCACGCCCAATTTCTGTGGGAGGTAACTCAGTCCTTCGTGCTGCGCTGTTGCATAGAGAGCCGAGTTGGCAGGCAGTTCGCTTACTCTGTGGGAGCGGGTTCACCCGCGAAGAATCCAACGCGGTGCTTGGCACCGGCTGCGCCGGTGTTCGCGGGTGAACCCGCTCCCACAGAGACCCTGTTGAATCAATAATTTATGTGCAGCTCTATGAGAGTGCCGCCGGGATTACATTCATTCACATGCAAACGCCGTTGGTCGCAGGGCATACTGTTGACCTGTTCACGGCGTTTTCAGGATCTGCCCCATGCAATTGGACCGTGCCACTGGCTGGTTCCACGGAATCGGAATCACCCACTGCCCCTCGCCGAACTTCAATACCCGCCCCGAAGGCGAATCGATTTCCCTGCTGGTGATCCACAACATCAGTCTGCCGCCTGCCTGCTTCGGCACCGGCAAGGTCCAGCAATTCTTCCAGAACCGCCTGGACCCCGACGAACACCCGTACTTCGCCAGCATCAACCACCTGACCGTGTCGGCGCACCTGTTCGTCGAGCGTGACGGTGCGGTGACCCAGTTCGTGTCGTTGCTCGACCGCGCCTGGCACGCCGGTGTGTCGTGCTTCGACGGGCGTGAAGGCTGTAACGATTTCTCCATCGGCATCGAACTGGAAGGCACCGACGATCTGCCTTATACCGATGCCCAGTACACGGTACTGGAGCAACTTACCCGGCACATCCGCGGTGCCTGGCCGGCCATCGACCTGGGCCGCATCCAGGGCCACAGCGACATTGCCCCGCAGCGCAAGACCGACCCCGGCCCGGCCTTCGACTGGCCGCGCTACCGACAGGCGCTGCAGCAAAACGAGGACAAGGCATGAGTTTTCTGGTGTTGTTGCTGGCGCTGTGGGTCGAGAAGTTCTCGGCCCTGCGCCATCAGGTGCAGCGCGATGGGTTCTTCCTTGGCGAACTGGTGCGCCTGGAGCGCAGCGGCAAGGTGCACCCGTGGTGGACGCTGGCCATCCTGGTACTGGCACCGGTAGCGCTGCTGGTGTTGCTGCTGCATGTGCTGGACCCGGTGGCGTATGGCTTGCTGGCATTGCCGGTGCACCTGCTGGTGCTGATCTACAGCCTGGGCCGCGGCGATGCCAAGGCATCGTTGGGGCCGTTCCGCGATGCCTGGCGGCGCGGTGATGACCAGGCCGCTTTGCATGTGGCCGAGCGCGACCTGGGGCTGGCGGCCGACGAACCGCACAGCCTTTTGGTGCGGGTGCAGGGCAACCTGCTGTGGCAGGTGTACCAGGGCTTTTTCGCGGTGATCTTCTGGTACTTCGTGCTGGGCCCGGGTGCCGCGCTGGCCTACCGCCTGCTGGCGCTGTGTGGCGAACACAGCAAGCAACCGACGTTGAAGGCTCGTGCCGAGCAGCTCAGGCATATCATGGACTGGCTGCCGGTACGGGTGCTGGCCTTGAGTTTTGCCCTGGTCGGCAACTTCCTCGCGGTCACCCGGGTGATGCTGCACGAGGTGCTCAACTGGCACATCAGCGCCGCACACCTGGTGGCCCGGGTCGGGCGCATTGCCGATGACATTCCCGAGGAAGAAGACAGCCAGCGCGGGCTGGGGCGGCTGGACAGCCTGTGGGAGCTGCTGCTGCGTTGTGCGGTGCTGTGGTATGCCGGTTTTGCGCTGTGGACGGTGCTTGTCTGAAGCCAGGCGCATTCTTTTGTGGGAGCGGCCTTGTGTCGCGAAAGGGCCGCAAAGCGGCCCCAGTGATTCGTGCGGTGGGGCTGAAAGTCCGGGGCTGCTACGCAGCCCTTTCGCGACACAAGGCCGCTCCCACAAAAATCGCGGTCACCTTGAACTTACCAGCCAAACAACTCGCAAGCATTGCGGGTGCTGGCTTCAGCCAGCTCCGCGACATCCACTCCCATCACCTGCGCCAGCGCCCCGGCAATTTCCGGCAGGTGCTCCGGGCTGTTCCTCACCCTGGGGAACATGACCGGCGCCATGTCCGGCGCATCGGTCTCCAGCACCACGCTGTCCAGCGGCAACCGCGCCAGGGTCTTGCGCAGCCGTAGGGCCTGCGGCCAGGTACCCGCACCGCCAAGCCCAAGCCGGAAGCCCAGCTTGATGTACTCACGGGCCTCTTCGTAACTGCCGGCAAACGCATGAATCACCCCCGCCCGCGCTGGCTTGTAGCGCTTGAGCGTGGCGATCACCTGCGCATGGCTGCGGCGCACATGCAGCAGGGCGGGCAGTTCGAAGTCGCAGGCCATCTGCAGTTGCGCTTCGAACAGCACCTGCTGGCGGGCCTTGTCCAGGTCTTCGAGGTAATAGTCCAGGCCAAACTCGCCCACGGCACATAGCCGTGGGTCGCCGTGCAGGCGCTCCAGCCACTCGCGCAGCTGCGCCAGGTGCTCCGGGCGATGCTGGTCAAGGTAGATCGGGTGCAGGCCGAGCGCGGCGAACAGGCGCTGGTCGGCACAGGCCAGGTCCCACACCCGCTGGAAATTCGCCTGGTACACCCCCAGCACCACCATCCGCTCAACCCCGCGCGACGCCGCGTTGGCCAGCAGGCGCGGGCGGTCGGCGTCGAAGTCGGGGAAGTCCAGGTGGGTGTGGGTGTCGATCAGGCGCATGTTCAGGCCGCTGTAATGCGTTGCTTGAACGTTCGACCGACAGCATGCACGCCAGGTTCGTAGCGTTTGTCCTCGATCGCGGCCAGTGCCAGTTCCAGGGCGGTGGCGGCAATCAGGCCATGCTGCTGGGCCATGGCATTGACTGGCAGCGGCAGGAAGTCGAGCAACTGGTTGTCGCCAAAGGTACCCAGCTGCAGCTGGCGCGAGTCGGCAGGGCGCGCCTGCAGGGTATCGAACACCCCTTGCAGCAGCACGTAGGAGGTAGTCACCAAGGCACCCGGCAGGCCGCCAAGGTCGTCGATCAACTGCTGCATCAGGCGCTGGCCGCACTCACGGCTGAACGCTTCGCCCTGATAGCGGCGAACTTCGCCGGCATAGCCTTGCAGGGCTTCGTCGAAGCCGCCGGCACGTGCCTGGCTGACCGACAGCTCGGGGCGTGCGCCGATCAGTGCGATGCTGCGCGGGGCGGCGCTCAGCAGGCTGGTGGCCAGTTGGCGGCTGGCGTCGCGGTCGTCGCTGATCACCGAGCAGAAGTGCGCAGGGTCCAGGCGGCGGTCGATGGCGATCACCGGCAGGCCTTTGTCCTGCAGTTCGCGGTAGCTGTCGTCCTCTGGCGGCAGGCAGCTGGCGACGAACAGTGCATCGCAACGGCGGGCGCGGAACAGCTGCTGCAACTGGCGCTCGCTGTCGGGCTGGTCGTCGCTGCTGGCGATCAGCAACTGGTAGCCACGGGCGCGGGCACCTTGTTCGAGCTGCTTGGCGATGCGGGCGTAGCTGGGGTTCTCCAGATCCGGGAGAATGAAGCCCAGGGTGCGGGTATGCCGGCTGCGCAGGCCAGCGGCCTGCGGGTTGGGGGTGAAGCCGTGGGCCTCGACCACCGCGCGTACCCGCTCGACAGTGCTGTTGCTGATGCGCTGCTGTTCGGCCTTGCCATTGATGACGTAGCTGGCAGTGGTCACGGACACACCGGCCAGACGGGCGATATCGCTGAGTTTCACCGAATTTTCCTTGTTATTACCGGGGCTGGCTGTGAGCCCTGACCGGGTAGTTTGACCCGGCGAGGGCGCCACGCGCAGACGACCATTGTCGCAATTGTCCGACAGGATGGGGCTTTTTCCTCGGCAGATTATCGAGTAACGTGGCCGTCTGGTCAGATTAATCGTTTCAGCTGCCGAATTTTCTGCCTCGGCTGCCATCCGTGCAAGGCTGTTGAACTGGCCGTTCAAGTGAATTTCACAACAATACTCCAGTACCCGACCGGGAACTGCAAAAGGAGAAGGTCATGCTCGAGCTCGCCAAGGAGCAGATAGCCATGGGCCAGAAGGCCGCCGACAAGGCCGAGGCATTGCGCCTGCTGGCCGACCGGCTGGTCGCTGATGGCCTGGTCGCCGAGGGATACCTGCAAGGGCTGCAGGCCCGAGAGGCACAAGGCTCCACCTTCCTTGGGCAGGGCATTGCCATCCCCCATGGCACGCCGCAGACCCGTGACCTGGTGTACGCCACCGGCGTGCGCCTGTTGCAGTTTCCCGAGGGCGTGGATTGGGGCGATGGCCAGATGGTCTACCTTGCCATCGGCATCGCCGCCCGTTCCGACGAGCACCTGCGCCTACTGCAACTGCTGACCCGCGCCCTGGGCGAGACCGACCTGGCTGAGGCATTGCGCCGCGCCGGTTCCGCCGAAGCGTTGCTGAAACTGTTGCAGGGCGCGCCGCAGGAACTAGCGCTGGATGCACAACTGGTCGGCCTGAACCTGGCGGCCGAGGACTTCGATGAACTGGCCTGGCGCGGCGCCCGCCTGTTGCAGCGCGCCGACTGCGTCGACAGCGGTTTTGCCGCCGTGCTGCAGCAGGCCGAGCCGCTGCCGTTGGGCGAGGGCCTGTGGTGGCTGCACAGCGAGCGCCAGGTGCGCCAGCCGGGCCTGGCCTTCATCACCCCCCAGCAGCCGCTGCGTTACCGCGACCAGCCGCTCAACGGCCTGTTCTGCCTGGCCAGCCTCGGTGCTGCCCACCAAGCCTTGCTCGAGCGCCTGTGCGAAGTGCTGATCGAAGGCCGCGGGCAGATGCTCTACCAGGCCACCAGCAGCCGCGCGGTACTGGAAGTGCTGGGCGGTGAAGCGCCGGCGGACTGGCCCAGCGCGCGGGTCGTGCTGGCCAACCCGCACGGTTTGCACGCCCGCCCGGCAAAGGTATTGGCGCAACTGGCCAAAGGTTTCGAGGGGGAAATCCGTGTACGCCTGGTCGACAGCGCACAGCCAGCGGTGTCGGTGAAGAGCCTGAGCAAGCTGCTCAGCCTCGGCGCCCGACGTGGCCAGGCGCTGGAGCTGGTGGCTGAGCCAGCCATCGCCGCCGATGCCTTGCCGGTGCTGCTGGCCGCCATCGAACAAGGCCTGGGCGAAGAGGTGGAGCCACTGCCACAGAGCGCGGCGACCATAGCCGGCGCAGCGGCCGAAGTGCTGCAAGCGCCCGCGGCCGGTAGCCGCATCCACGGCGTGGGTGCGGCGCCCGGCATTGCCAGTGGCCCGGCGCATGTGTGTGTCGAGCGTGAGTTCGACTACCCCCTGCGCGGCGAGTCCTGCGCCCTGGAGCGGCAGAAGCTGCGTGAAGCCGTGGCGACTGTCAATGGCGAGCTGCAGGCCTTGGTCCAGCGCAGCGACAAGGCCATTGGCGAAATCTTCGTCACCCATCAGGAAATGCTCGCCGACCCGGCCCTGGCCGATGATGTGGAGCAGCGCCTGGGCCAGGGCGAAAGCGCCGCGGCAGCCTGGATGGCAGTGATCGAGGCGGCGGCGCGCCAGCAGGAGTCGCTGCACGATGCCTTGCTCGCCGAACGCGCTGCCGACCTGCGTGACATCGGCCGCCGCGTGCTGGCGCAGTTGTGTGGCGTGCAGGCTCAGGCTGAACCCGAGCAACCCTACGTGCTGGTGATGACCGAAGTCGGCCCGTCCGATGTCGCCCGGCTGGACCCGAGCCGCGTCGCCGGTATCGTCACCGCCCAGGGTGGCGCCACCGCCCACAGCGCCATCGTCGCCCGTGCCCTGGGCATTCCGGCGGTAGTGGGCGCGGGGGCGTCGATACTGCTGTTGGACAGTGGCACGCCGTTGCTGCTCGATGGCCAGCGTGGCGTGGTCAGCGTGGCGCCGCCGGCGGATGAACTGCAACGGGCCCTGGCCGAGCGCGACCTGCGCGAGCAACGCTTGCAGGCCGCCTGGGCCAACCGCTTCGAGCCGGCGGTCACCCGTGATGGTCACGCTGTCGAGGTGTTTGCCAACATCGGCGAGAGCAACGGCATCGCCAAGGTAGTGGAGCAGGGCGCCGAAGGCGTGGGCCTGCTGCGCACCGAGCTGATTTTCATGGCCCACACCCAGGCCCCGGACGTAGCGACCCAGGAAGCCGAGTACCGCCGCGTGCTCGATGGCCTCGACGGGCGCCCGCTGGTGGTGCGCACCCTGGATGTCGGCGGTGACAAACCGCTGCCGTACTGGCCGATCGCTGCCGAGGAAAACCCGTTCCTCGGTGTGCGCGGCGTACGCCTGACCCTGCAGCGCCCGCAGGTGATGGAGGACCAGCTGCGCGCCTTGCTGCGCGCGGCCGACCAGCGCCCGCTGCGCATCATGTTCCCGATGGTCGGGCAGGTGCATGAATGGCGCGAGGCGCGCGCCATGGTCGAGCGCCTGCGTGCCGAGATCCCGGTAGCCGACCTGCAACTGGGTATCATGGTCGAGGTGCCCTCGGCAGCGCTGCTGGCACCACAGCTGGCGCGCGAAGTGGACTTCTTCAGCATCGGCACCAACGACCTGACCCAGTACACCCTGGCCATCGACCGTGGCCACCCCAGCCTCTCGGCCCAGGCCGACGGCCTGCACCCGGCGGTGCTCAGCCTGATCGACATGACCGTGCGCGCCGCCCATGCCCATGGCAAGTGGGTGGGCGTGTGCGGCGAGCTGGCGGCCGACCCGCAGGCGGTGGCCGTGCTGCTGGGCCTGGACGTGGACGAACTCAGCGTCGCCGCGCGCAGCATTGCCGAAGTCAAGGCCCTGGTCCGCCAGGCCGATCACCAGACGGCCCGCGCCCTGGCGCGCGAGGCCCTGCAACAGGACAGCGCCGCAGCGGTTCGCGCGCTGGTGGAGCGTTACTGAATGGCCAAGATCCTCACCCTCACCCTGAACCCGGCGCTGGATATCACCATCGGCCTGGATACCCTGCGCCCGGGGCAGGTCAACCGCAGCCAGGAGCAGCACAGCCACGCCGCGGGCAAGGGGCTGAACGTTGCCCAGGTACTGGCCGACCTGGGGCACAGCGTCACTGTTGGCGGCTTCCTCGGGCGTGACAACCTGCAGCCCTTCGAAGCGCTGATCGATTGGCGCGGCTTCGTCGATTGCTTTGTCCGCGTACCGGGCGAAACCCGCAGCAATATCAAGCTGGTCGAGGCTGATGGCCGTGTCACCGACATCAACGGCCAAGGCCCGGAAGTCGACGAAGCGGCACGCAGTGCATTGTTGCGCCGCCTGGCGCAGATTGCCCCGGGCCACGACGCGGTGGTGGTGGCTGGTAGCCTGCCGCGCGGGATCAGTGCCGACTGGTTCCGCCAGTTGCTCGAACAGCTCAAGGCGCAAGGCCTCAAGGTGGCCCTGGACAGCAGCGGCGAAGCCCTGCGTGCCGGCCTGCAGAGCTCGCCCTGGCTGGTCAAGCCCAATACCGAAGAGCTGGGCGAAGTGCTTGGCCTGGCTGTGGATAACCCGGCGCAGCAGCGCGCTGCTGCCGAGCGTCTGCTGGCCAGTGGCGTCGAACACGTGGTGGTGTCGGCGGGCGAGCAGGGCGTCAGCTGGTTTACCCATGACCATGCCGTACATGCTTGCCCGCCCAAGGTGCAGGTCGCCAGCACGGTGGGCGCAGGTGATTCGCTGGTGGCCGGCATGGTCCACGGCCTGCTGCAGGGCGAAGCCCCGGCGCAGACCTTGACCCGTGCCACCGCGATCGCAGCACAGGCTGTTACCCAGGTTGGTTTCGGCATCCGTGACCGCGAGCAACTGGCGCGTCTGGAAGCCGCCGTGCAACTGACAGAACAACAAGAGGGTTGCCGATGAACATTGCCATTGTCACTGCCTGCCCCAACGGCCAGGTGTCGAGCGTGCTGAGCGCGCGCTTGCTGTCCGCCGCTGCCCAGCGGCGGGGCTGGAGCACCAGCGTCGAAGTGCAGGATGCCGGCCACCCCGAGCGGCAACTGAGCGCCGCGCAGATAGCCGAGGCCGACTGGGTGCTGGTGGTCAGCACCGGCCCGGTGGACCTGGCGCGTTTCGTCGGCAAGCGCGTGTACCAGAGCGCGCCGTCCCAGGCTTTGGCCGACCGCGAAGGCTTCCTCGATGAGGCGGCGGCCAACGCCCGGCTGCTGGCCGCGGTGCCAGGCCTTGCGGCCGAAGCTGGCAGCGCAGGCGCACGCATCGTCGCCGTCACGGCTTGCCCGACTGGCGTCGCGCATACATTCATGGCCGCAGAAGCCTTGCAGCAGGCCGCGCAGCAACTGGGCTACCAGCTCACCGTCGAGACCCAGGGTTCGGTCGGTGCGCGCAACCCCTTGTCCGCGGAAGCCATCGCCGCAGCCGATGTAGTGCTGCTGGCCGCCGACATCGAAGTGCCCACCGCGCGTTTCGCCGGCAAGCGCATCTACCGTTGTGGCACCGGTATCGCCCTCAAGCAGGCCCGTGCCACCCTGGACAAGGCCTTGGCCGAAGCCAAGGTGGAAAACAGCAGCGATGCTGCAGCGGCGAGCACGTCAGCGAAGGGCGAGAAGACCGGGGTATACAAGCACCTGCTCACCGGCGTGTCGTTCATGCTACCGATGGTGGTGGCTGGCGGCCTGCTGATTGCCCTGTCGTTCGTGTTCGGTATCGAGGCCTATAAAGAATCGGGCACCTTGCCGGCGGCGTTGATGCAGATCGGCGGCGAGGCTGCGTTCAAGCTGATGGTGCCGCTGCTGGCGGGATATATCGCCTGGTCCATCGCTGACCGCCCGGGGCTGGCGCCCGGCATGATCGGCGGCCTGCTGGCCAGCACCCTGGGCGCCGGTTTCATCGGTGGTATCGTCGCCGGCTTCCTCGCCGGCTACAGCGCCAAGGCCATTGCCCGCTGGGCGCGCCTGCCCAGCAGCCTGGAGGCACTCAAGCCGATCCTGATCATTCCGCTGCTGGCCAGCCTGTTCACCGGCCTGGTGATGATCTACGTGGTCGGCCAGCCGGTGGCGGCGATGCTGGAAGGGCTCACGCATTTTCTCGACAGCATGGGTACCACCAATGCCATCCTCTTGGGCCTGTTGTTGGGCGGCATGATGTGCGTCGACCTGGGCGGGCCGATCAACAAGGCCGCCTATGCCTTCTCGGTGGGGCTGTTGGCCTCGTCGAGCTATGCGCCGATGGCGGCGACCATGGCCGCCGGCATGGTGCCGCCGATTGGCCTGGGTATCGCCACCTTCCTGGCCCGACGCAAGTTTGCCCAGAGCGAGCGTGAAGCGGGCAAGGCGGCCCTGGCGCTGGGGCTGTGCTTCATCTCCGAAGGGGCGATCCCGTTTGCCGCCAAGGACCCGCTGCGGGTGATCCCGGCCAGCGTGGCCGGCGGGGCATTGACCGGGGCATTGTCGATGTACTTCGGCTGCAAGCTGATGGCGCCGCATGGCGGCCTGTTCGTGCTGCTGATCCCCAATGCGATCAACCATGCGCTGCTGTACTTGTTGGCGATCGTGGCGGGTAGCCTGCTGACGGCGGTGGTGTATGCGGTGATCAAGAAGAGCGAGCGGGTGGAGTTGGCGGTAGCGCCGGTGAAGGGTTAGAGATTTCAGCGGGCCTTACTGGCCTCTTCGCGGGTGAACCCGCTCCCACAGGTACTGCACAGGCATCAGGTCCGGCGCGGTCTCTGTGGGAGCGGGTTCACCCGCGAAGAGGCCAGAACAGGTCAACGCCCGTGCTTTTGCCGCAACGGCACAAGCAGCTCACCCAGCCCGTTGTGATCGATCTCGTGCATCAGCGCCAGCAACCCACCCAATTCCCCCGCCGGGAAACCCTTGCGCGCAAACCAGGCCAGATAATCCCCCGGCAGGTCGGCAATGATTCGCCCCTGATACTTGCCAAACGGCATGGTGCGGGTGACCAGCAGTTCGAGGGTTTCCGGCTTCATCATCGGCGCACCTGGCTGTTGAAAAGCGCCGACCATACTGCAATCTGCACGAAGGCCCAAGCGGCAATCATGCAGAACGCCGTTTTCAGGTTCTGCTCTGATATTTGTATCTATTTGATTTATAAAGATTTTGTCGAGATTAAAGGCTTGGCACGAACGCTGCTCCATTACAGATGACTATCACCTGCCAAGGAGTTTGTGCCATGAGCAATCCCAACAAAGATGTGATCGACGTGCTGAACGACCTGATCGAGTACAGCAAGGATGGCGAGAAAGGCTTCAAGGCCTCGGCCGATGATGTGAAGAACCCCGAACTGAAAGCGTTCTTCGTTCAACGTGCCGGTGAGTGTGCCAATGCGGCCGGCGAACTGCAGAGCGAGGTGCGTCGCCTGGGTGGCGACCCGGAAACCTCCACCAGCATCAGCGGTGACCTGCATCGGGGTTGGGTCAACCTCAAGGCGATGGTCACCGGCAAGGATGAGGAAGCGGTGCTGAACGAGGTGGAGCGGGGTGAGGACCATGCCCTCAAGGCCTACAAGGAAGCCCGCGAGAAACTGGTGAAGCTGGGCCGCACCGCTAGCGACCAGACCTACACCCTGGTGGAAAAACAGCTGCAAGGTGTACAGCGCAACCATGACCAGGTCAGGGCCCTGCGCAACGCCGCCCGCGCCCGCGCCTAGCCGGCAGGCCCCTCTACCCGGTTGCGGCCTTTGGCCTTGGCCCGGTAGAGCGCTTCGTCCGCAGCACCCAGCACCCTCGCCAGATCGTGCTGGGTGCCTGACAGGCCGATGCCGATGCTCACCGTGACCGAGTGGGCATCATCGGCAAACGGCGCCAGCGCCTCGACACTGGCGCGGATGCGCTCGGCCAGCAGCTGCGCACCGGCCAGGTCGGTTTCCGGCAGCACCACCTGAAATTCCTCCCCACCGTAACGCGCTGCCAGATCGGCCGGGCGGCGGATGCATTCCTCGATGGTCCGGGCCACTTCACGCAAGGCATGGTCGCCACCGGCATGGCCGTGGCGCTGGTTGAACGCCTTGAAATGGTCCACATCCACCATCAGCACGGCCAACGGCTTGCGGTTACGCTGGGCGCGGGCCCACTCCTGGCGCAGTACCTGGTCCAGGCGGCGGCGGTTGGCCAGACCGGTCAGGCTGTCGGTGGCAGCCAGGGTCGCCAGGCCCTGTTCCGCCTCTTGGCGGCGGCGCAGTTCGCGGCCCAGCAGCAGGGTCAGCGAGAGAATGCCGACACAGAGTACCCCGGTGGCCACGCTGACCAGGATCGCAGTGCGGCGCCAGGACTCGAACACATCTTCGGCCGAATGCACCACCAGTACGATCAGCGGCAGCTGCGCGACCCGGGCGAAGGTGTACATGCGCGGTTTGCCGTTGCGGCTGGAGCGGGCAGTGAAGCTGCCGCTCTGCTCGCTGAGAATGCGTTTGAAATTGGGCCGCTCGGCATAGTTGCTGCCGATCCGCGGGTCTTGCGTGCGGCTGGGCTGGCGAGCCAGCAGTTGGCCGTCGGTGTTGAGCAGGTTGATGCTGCTGTCATCGCCAATGTCCAGGCGCTGGAACAGCTCACTGAAGTACGACAGGCGCAGTGCACCCGCTGCCAGGCCGGTGAATTCGCCATTGGCGTCGGAGATACGCCGGCTGAAACTGATGCACCAGTCCAGGTCGCCCAGCTTGGCCTTGAATGGCGGGCCCACCAGCAGGCCGAGGTTGGGGTTGTGCAGGTGCGCCTGGAATACCCCGGTGTCGCCGAAGTTGGCCTTGCGTGGCACGCTGCTGGTGGAGTCGCCCACCACATTGCCTTGCTTGTCCAGCCACAGCACGTCACCGCGCTTGCGGTCGACGAAGGCTTCATTGAATAGCAGGCGTTGGCGCACCGGGCCGGGGATTTCCGGCAGCTCCTTGCGCCCGACCGCCCAGATCAGGCCCTGCAGCGATTGGTCGTAGAGTTCGACGTTGCGCAGGATGTCGCTTTCGATCAGCTGGACGATATTGTTGGACGAGCGAATTGCCGACAGCTCGACATTGTCGCGCTCGCGCGCCAGCAGGTAGCTGACGATGGCCACGATGGCGAGCACGGCAAGGCAACTGCCCAGATTGAGGATCAGCTCGGGGTGCGACCTGTAGTGTGCGAAACGCGGTAATCGGGTGGTCATGCTCGCTACTGCGTGGGCAGGGCCATTCGCGGCGGCGACATTCTAGGGAAGCGGGGATTGTCGGACAAGATTTGTCCGACGGAATCACGGTATACCTTATTCTGGATTTACCACAAGCCCCTGTGGGAGCGGGTTCACCCGCGAAGAAACCAACTCGGTGTCTGGCACCGGCTTCGCCGGTGTTCGCGGGTGAACCCGCTCCCACAGGGGTTATGTGTACTTCCTTTTAAACCAGGATCAGAACACGTTCAACGGGTAATCCACGATCACCCGCAGTTCATCGTTGTCGCTGTTGCTGTCGATCGACGCATAACCCTGGCTGCCACGGTGGGTGGCATAGCGCACCAGCACCGACAGGTCCTTCAGGTCACCCTCCTGGAACACATACTTCACGTCCAGGTCGCGCTCCCAGTGCATGGCGTTCTTGCCATCGGCACGGTAGTAGTCGTAGTGGGTGGGGTCCTGGACGGCCTTGGTCAGGTCGGCTTCACCGCGCGAGTACGACAACACCGTGGTCAGGCCAGGGATGCCCACACCAGCGAAGTCATAGTTGTACTGCAGCTTCCACGAGCGCTCGTTCGGTGCGTTGAAGTCCGAGTACATGCGCGAGTTGTCCAGGTAGATGCTGTCGCCCAGGTTGATGTAGTCGAACGGCGTGTTGCCATTGACCCGCTGGTAGGCGGCGGTGACGCTGTGGAACCCGGCGTTGACGGTGAAATGCACGCTATAGGTGTTGTTGTCGATCTTGCCCAGCAGGGCCTGGCCGGTGTCCTGGGTGTGATAGAAGTGCACGCCCGGGTTCAGGCTGACCAGGTCGTTGACCACATAGGTGTAGTCGAAATCGGCGTAGTACTGGTTCCAGATGTCCTTCAGCTCGGCCGCATACAGGTTGGCGGTGATGTTCGGGGTACCGCTCCACGACGCGCCGGCCCAGTTCAGGTGCTTGCTCTTGTCATGCTCGCCCAGCGAACCGTAGTAGGTGTCGATGCGGCGGTGGCCGCTCTGGTTGTACGGCTTGGTGAAGCTCACCTGGCCGCCTTCGAGCAGCAGGCCGTCGATGCTGGTGTTGGTCAGGCTCACACCACGGAAGGTCTGCGGCAGCATGCGGGTTTCGCCGCCGGCGATCACCGGGTTGGTGAGGAACAGGTCACCGGCTTTCAGCTCGGTGTCGAACGCCTTGAGCTTGACTGCGGCACCGGCGGTGGAGAACGAGTGCGGGGCAGCACCCAGTTCGTCTTCGTTCTTTTGGTGGGTCGGCAGGATGCTGGTGCCAGCATGGCCGCCGCCACCGTCGAGTTTCAGGCCCAGCATGGCGTGGGCGTCCAGGCCAAAGCCGACCACACCTGGGGTGTAGCCCGACTCGAAGCGTGCAACCGCGCCCTGGCCCCACTCGCGGGTGTCGCGCACGCCGGCGTTGTGGTTGTCGCGGTTGAAGTAGGCATTACGGAAATGCAGGTTGAAGGACGAGCCTTCGATGAAGCCATCAGCCTTGTCTTCATCTGCCTGGGCGGCGAAAGGGATCGTTGCAGTCAACGCAATGAACAACGGGGTAAAACGAAACGCGGAAGGCACCGGTACTAGCTCCTTGGGTCTGGCGGTGGGGCAGTTTTTATTTTCGAATGTGCGTCTTTTTTATAGGTGGACGTTACAGCTTGGCTGATAGTTGAAGCACATAAAAAAAGCCGCTGATCGGCAGCGGCTTTAAAAGGCTAACATATCGGCACCGGTGGTGCCCATGGCGTAGCCAAGGGAAAACGGGAGCAGCGACAGCGCTTGATCAGCTGTCGGCGTTGGCATCGACAGAAACCTTGGAAGCTGTCTGGGTTGCGTCTTTGGCGGCGTCTGCCTGCTGTGCGGCTACGGCTTCGCGGGCCTCTTGGTGGACCGCGGCGAACTCAGCATTACGGGTGACGAAAGCATTGGATTCTTCGGCCATGGCCAGGGGCGACAACAACAGGGAAGACAGGACGAAGACGCTGGCAATACCCATACTGTTGGACATTTGAAACTACCTTCTTGCGGTGCAAGTGCTAATGAGGACGGGGGTAAAGTTAGTCCTTTCAATGCACTTGAAACAGAGCGAAGTGCGATAAGCACTGTTGCGCAAAAGGTAATTATCGCAGGAAAAGCAATTGGACTTTCGCCGCAAACCTGCATGCTAGAGGGCCTACGCGGTCTTTACTTTTGTGGGAGCGGCCTTGTGTCGCGAAAGGGGCGCGAAGCGGCCCCAGGTTCTGAGCCATGGCAGCATTTGTCGGGGCTGCTGCGCAGCCCTTTCGCGACACAAGGCCGCTCCCACATCGACCGCGACCTCCTGTCAGGCATGGGCCGGCAGCCTGATCCCAAAGGTATTGGCCCCAGCGGCACTACGCACGAACACCTCCCCACCATGCATCAGCGCAATCGCCTTGACGATCGCCAACCCCAACCCATGGTTACCGCCACCACTGTTGCTACGTGCCGCATCCACCCGGTAGAAGCGTTCGAACAGCAACGGCAGGTGCTCATCGTCGATCGCCGGCCCCGGGTTGCTCACGGCGATGCTGACCTGCTGCGGCCCGGCATCGATCTGCACCTTGATCACCTGGTGCGGTGCGGTGTGCTGCACGGCGTTGTTCAGCAGGTTGATCAGCGCCCGGCGCAGCTGGGCCTTTTCAATGGGCGCCTGGGCATCGCCGCTCACGCTCACGCTGACCTGCGCGTCTTCGAGAATGTAGTCCAGGTAATCGAGGGTGGTCGCCACTTCCTCGGCCAGCGAGGCCTGGGTCAGGGCAGTGGCCTTGCTGCCCTGGTCGGCACTGGCCAGGAACAGCATGTCGTTGATGATGCTGCGCAGGCGCTCCAGTTCCTCAAGGTTCGATTGCAGCACTTCGAAGTAATGCTCGGCGCTGCGCCCGCGGGTCAGCGCCACCTGGGTCTGGCCGATCAGGTTGGTCAGCGGCGAGCGCAGTTCGTGGGCGACGTCGGCATTGAACGCCTCCAGCCGCGAGTAGGCCTGGCTTACCCGGTCGAGCGCGGCGTTGAAGGCGCCGGCGAACTGCGCCAGCTCCGGGGCCAGGGCGTGGGTCTGCAGGCGCCCGTCCAGGCGCGGAGGGGCCAGGGCCTGGGCCTCAACGGACAATGCCAGCAGCGGGCGCAGGCCGATACGCGCCACCCAGTAGCCCAGTAGCGAGGCCAGCAGCACGCCGAGCACCGCCAGCCCGACAATCGCCACCAGCAGGCTGTGCTGCGCCTGCCAGAATGTTTCGGTGTCGATGCCGATCAGAAAGCGCAGCGGCGGCCGCTCGCCCAGGGCCGGCAGTTCGCTGACCAGCACCTTGTAAGGGTAGGGCCGGTCGGGCAGGCGCAGGTCGCGCATGCCCTGCGCGCCTTCGGCGAAGGCGCGGACCAGTTCGCTGGGGTGGCCGTATTCGTAGGCCGGGTTGCTGCTGACCACCCAGAAGCGAATGCGCTTGTCCTCTTCACTGAGCAGGTTGAGCTTGTTGTTGATCTTGACCCAGTGCTCCGGTGTGCCGAAGCGGTTGAGGGTGGACTCGAGCACGCTGAAACGCGCATCCAGCTCGGCCTGCGGCAGCAGGTCGAGGCTGCGGTCGACCTGGCGGTACAGCGCCGAACCGATCAGCAGGAACACGCCCAGCGCCACCAGGATGAACAGCGCCGAGAGGCGCAGTGCGATGGAATTACCCCGCACGGTTTTCCAGGACATAGCCCATGCCTCGGATGGTGTGCAGCAACTTGTTGTCGAAAGGCCCGTCGAGCTTGGCGCGCAGGCGCTTGATCGCCACTTCGACGACGTTGGCATCGCTGTCGAAATTGATGTCCCAGACCAGCTCGGCAATCGCCGTCTTCGACAGGATTTCACCTTGTCGGCGGGCCAGCACGCTGAGCAGCGAGAACTCCTTGGCCGTCAGCTCCAGGCGTTGGCCGGCGCGCGTGGCCTTGCGCGCCATCAGGTCGATCCACAGGTCACCCACCTGCACCTGCAGCGGTTCATGGTTGCTGCTACGGCGGGTCAGGGCTTGCAGGCGGGCGACCAGTTCGAGGAAGGAAAACGGCTTGCCCAGATAGTCGTCGGCACCCTCGCGCAGGCCATGGATACGGTCTTCGACCCGTTCACGGGCGGTCAGCATGATGACCGGTGTCTGCTTGCGAGCGCGCAGGGCGCGCAGCACGCCATACCCGTCCAGGCCAGGCAGCATCACGTCCAGCACGATCACCGCGTAGTCGCCTTCCAGGGCCAGGTGCAGGCCATCGATGCCATCCCGCGCCAGGTCGACGGTAAACCCCTGCTCGCTGAGGCCGCGATGCAGGTAGTCGGCGGTTTTTTCTTCGTCTTCGATGATCAGCACACGCATGGTCTTGTCCTAACTGGCACTGGGCGCCGCCGCACGGGCGGCCTGGCGGCGGTGGAACAGGCGCTCCAGGGCCAAGTATATGACCGGGGTGGTGAACAGCGTCAGCGCCTGGCTCACCAGCAGGCCGCCAACCACGGCGATGCCCAGTGGCTGGCGCAGTTCGGAACCGGTGCCGAAGCCGAACATCAGCGGCACCGCGCCGAGCAAGGCGGCCAGGGTGGTCATGATGATCGGCCGGAAGCGCGTCAGGCAGGCCTGATGGATCGCCTGCTCCGGGGTCAGGCCCTGGCGGCGTTGGGCTTCGAGGGCGAAGTCGATCAGCAGGATGCCGTTTTTCTTGACGATACCGATCAGCAGCACCACACCGATCAACCCCATGATGCTGAAGTCCTGGCCCATGGCCCACAGCAGGATCAGTGCGCCGAGGCCGGCCGAGGGCAGGGTGGAGATGATCGTCAGCGGGTGGACGAAGCTTTCGTACAGCACGCCGAGGATGATGTACACCGCCACCAGCGCAGCCAGGATCAGCCACGGCTGGCTCGACAGCGAACTCTGGAAGGCCTGGGCCGCGCCCTGGAAGTTGCCGCTGATGGAGTCGGGCATGCCCAGTTCGCGCTGGGTGCGCTCGAGGATGGTCACCGCATCGCCCAGGGCCACGCCCGGGGCCAGGTTGAACGACAGGTTGGCTGCCGGGAACAGGCCATCGTGGCTGATCGACAGCGGCCCGGTGCTGGGCGGCGCCACATGGGCCACTGCCGACAGCGGCACCATCTCGTTGGTCAGCGGCGAGCGCAGGTAGAAGTAGTTGAGGCTTTCGGCCTTGCCGCGCTGGCGGGCATCCAGTTCGAGGATCACCTTGTACTGGTTGGTCTCGGTCTGGAATTCACTGATCTGCCGCTGGCCGAAGGCGTCGTACAACGCCTGGTCGACGTCGGTGGTGGTCAGGCCGAAACGTGCCGCGGCCTGGCGGTCGATATCGATGCGGGTGACGCTGGCGCCCAGTTGCAGGTCGTTGGACAGGTCGCGGAACGCCGGGTTTTCCCGCAGGCGCTCGGTCAGGCGCTGGGTCCACAGGTTCAGCGCCATGCCGTCGTTGCTCTTGAGCACGTACTGGTACTGGGTGCGCGACGGGCCGGAGCTCAGGTTGATGTCCTGGCCGGCACGCATGTACAGGACGATGCCTGGTACCTGGGCCAGTTTGGGCCGCAGCCGGTCGATCAGTTCGCTGGCCGATACATCGCGTTCGCCACGCGGCTTGAGGGCGATCCAGAAACGGCCGTTGGCGATGGTCTGGTTGCTGCCGGTGACGCCCACCGAGTGGGAGAACGCGCGCACCGCCGGGTCGGCCTCGATGATTTTGGCCAGCGCCTGGTGCTTCTCGATCATCGACGGGTACGACACATCCGCCGCCGCCTCGCTGGTGCCGAGGATGAAGCCGGTGTCCTGCAGCGGGAAAAAGCCCTTTGGGATACCCACGTAACCGGCCACCGCCAGGGCCAGGGTCAGGCCGAACATGCCGAGGGTCAGGCGCTGGTGGGCGAGGGCGCGGTCCAGGCCCTTTTCGTACCACCTGACCAGCCGCTCGCCGAAGCCGCCCTTGTGCTCTCCGGGCGGGCGGCGCATGAACAGTGCGCACAGGGTTGGCGCCAGGGTCAGCGAAACCATCACCGAAATCAGGATGGTGGCGGTGGCGGTAAGGGCGAACTCCTTGAACAGCCGGCCGACCACGCCGCCCATGAACAGCAGCGGGATGAACGCGGCGATCAGCGAGAAACTGATCGACACCACGGTGAAGCCGATTTCCCCGGCGCCCTTGAGCGCCGCCGTGCGGCTGTCGTCGCCGGCCTCCAGGTGGCGGTGGATGTTCTCCACCACGACGATGGCATCGTCGACCACGAAGCCCACCGAGATGACGATGGCCACCAGGGTCAGGTTGTTCAGGCTGAAGCCGAAGATGTACATCAGCGCGCAACTGGCGATCAGCGATACGCCGAGCACGCTGGACACCACCATGGTCGCCGACCACTGGCGCAGGAACAGCGCCATCACCCCGATCACCAGGGCCACGGCGATCATCAGGGTCAGCTCCACTTCATGCAGCGAGGCACGGATGGTCTGGGTGCGGTCCTGCAGCACCGACACTTCGACCGAGGCTGGCAGCATCTCCTGCAGCTTGGGCAGGGCAGCCAGTACCCGGTCCACGGTATCGACGATGTTGGCGCCAGGCTGGCGGAAAATCACCAGGTTCAGCCCGGGCTGGTCGCCGGACCAGGCTTTGACATAGGCGTTCTCGGCGCCATTGATCACCTTGGCCACGTCCTTCAGGTGCACCGGTGCACCGTCACGGTAGGAGACGATCAGCTGGGCGTAGTCGTCGGGGTGGAACAACTGGTCGTTGGCGGCGATGGTCGACACGCTGTGTTCGCCGTACAGCGCGCCCTTCGCCAGGTTCAGGCTGGTCTGCTGGATGGCCTGGCGCAGGTCGGCCAGGGTCAGGCCGATGGCGGCCAGTTTCTCGGGTTGCGCCTGCACACGGATCGCCGGGCGCAGTTGCCCGGTGATGTTGATCAGGCCGACCCCGTCGATCTGGCTCAGCTGGCGCGCGAGCAGGGTTTCGGCGTAGTCGCTGAGGTCGTTGCCAGGCATCTGGCTGGAGCTGACCGTCAGCACCAGCACCGGGCTGTCGGCCGGGTTGACCTTGCGCCAGGTCGGCGGGTTGGGCAGGTCTTGCGGCAAGCGCGCGGTGGCGGTGTTGATGGCCGCCTGCACTTCCTGGGCGGCGGTGTCGATGTTCTTGTCGAGCGTGAACTGCAGGATCAGGTTGGTCGAGCCCAGTGCGCTGCTGCTGGTCATCTGGGTCATGCCGGGGATGGCGCTGAACTGCACTTCCAGCGGCGTGGCCACTGACGAGGCCATGGTTTCCGGGCTGGCGCCGGGCAGCTGGGCGGTGACCTGGATGGTCGGGAAGTCGGCTTCCGGCAGTGGTGCCACCGGCAGGCGCGGGAAGGCGATGGCCCCCAGCAGCACCAGGGCGAAGGTCAGCAGCAGGGTGGCGATGGGGTGGTCGATGCACCAGGCCGAAACACCGTTGTGCGTGTTCATGGCTGGCTCCGGCGGTCGGCCATTTCCGACGGCGCGGGGGCGTCGGGGGCCACCTCGACCCGCGAACCGGGCTTGAGCCGCGACTGGCCATCGAGCACCAGGCGCTCGCCCGGCTTGACCCCGGCAATGATGTTCAGCCCGCTGTCCTGGTACAGCACCTTGACCGGCACACTGCTGACCTTGTCACCGTCCAGGCGGTAGACAAAGTGCCCGTCGACGCCGCGCTGTACCACAGGCGGCGGGACCACCAGGGCGTTTTCTTCCACGGCGGTGCGTAGGCGGATGGTGACCAGCTGGCCCGGCCACAGGCGGCCGTCCTTGTTGTCGAACTCGGCTTTTACCCGCACGGTACCGGTGGTGGCGGAGATCTGGTTGTCGATCAGTGCCAGGTGGCCTTCACCGAGCAGGCTGCGTTCGCCGTCGGCATCCATGTAGGCCTGCACCAGTGCCGGGGTGGGCGCCTTCAGCAGGCTTTGCAGGGTTGGCAGCATTTGCTGCGGCAGGGCGAATTCGACGGCGATCGGGTCGATCTGGGTGACGCTGAACAGGCTGCGGGTATCGCTGGTGCGTACCAGGTTACCGGGGTCGACGTTGCGAATACCCACCCGGCCGGTCACCGGCGAGCGGATCTGCGTGTACGACAGCTGCACCTCGGCATTGGCGATGGCCGCCTGGTTGCCCTTGACCGTGGCTTGCAGGCGGTTGACCAGGGCCTGCTGCTGGTCGAGGGTCTGCTTCGAAACGCCGTTGTCGGTACTCAGCAGGCGGTAGCGCTGCAGGTCGACGTTGGCTACCTGGATCTGTGCCTGGCTCTGGCCAAGTTCGGCACGGGCCTGGTCGAGGTTGGCGCGGATGGCGCGGTCGTCGAGGGTGGCCAGCAGGTCGCCTTCCTTCACCCACTGGCCTTCCTTGACCAGCACCTGGGTCAGTACCCCCTCCACTTGCGGGCGCACCTCGACGCTGTGCAGCGACAGCACCGAGCCGATGGCGCTGGCGTAGCGCGGCACGTTCTGCTGGACGACACTGACCACGCGCACCGGGATGGCGGCTTGCGCGCGGGTGGCAGGTGCTGGCTGGCGCTGGCCGAACCAGATACCCGCTACCGCCAGGACCAGGAGTGCCAGGGCGGCGAGGATGACAGGGCGGGACGGACGTCGCATCGGTGCGGGCACCTTGGCCAGAGGGGAGGGGAGTGGTTGTCTGTATTCAAGCTTATAGCCCCCGAACCGGGTCGGCAGCGTGACCGCTGGCTGACAGCGCTGTCAGTTTTGCGCCCTTTGGTCATGCGCGGATTTCTTTTGTGGGAGCGGCCTTGCGTCGCGAAAGGGCTGCAGAGCAGCCCCAGCAATATCAGCACCATGGCCAAAATCCCGGGGCTGCGTCGCAGCCCATCGCGACACAAGGCCGCTCCCACCCTGACCGCGTCGACCTGAAGCCATGTGTTATCCCTGTGGGGCTTGCCGGCGATAGGGTCGGTACTGCTTACCTAGAAACCGATGAAGGCGTAATACACCGGGGGCTCGTTGGTGGTGCGCAAACCATGCTCCTGCAGGCTCGCCACCAGCGCCGCGTCCTCCACATGCAGGGCCCACTGTGCCCGGCCAGCCTCCGGTACCTGGGCCAGGGCCGCGCTGAACGCGCCCATGTCAGGTAAGTAGGCAGTAAACCCGTTGCCCTTGAGCGCACTGGTGGTCATGCCCAGCGCTTGGCACACCGCCACCTTGGCGGCGATATCATCGCGGTCGGCCTGGCGCGAGGCCTGCACCAGCGCCTCCAGCCCGGCATCGACCAGTTGCCTGCCGTGAATCAGCTCCGGCCCCTGTTGCCAGGCTTCCGGCGGGCAGTCCTTGCTGCCTGGCCGCAGCGGGATATGCGGGTTTATTTCCACCGGGTAGATGCGACAGACCAGCGGCCGCTGGTCATAGATGGTGCACAGGTCGTTGTCGTCGAGGTTGCGGCAGCGCCCGGGGTTGAAGGCGGCAAAGGTCACCGATACGCGCGCCTCGCCGTCGCCACAGGGCACGGGATGGGAACGACGCAGCACATGATCACGCTGTTCTACCGGCATGCCAGGGCCGTCTGCCACGAAGGCTTCGATCAGCACCACCACCTGGCCGCCGTTGTCCGCCCAGCGGCGCGCTTCGGCCAGGGTCAAGGGCACGTGGTGGCCGGTACAGCACTTGCCGCAGCCGGTACAGGCGAAACGCAGGCTGTCGGTCACTTGGCTTCCGGGCTCCACTCGCTGACGAAGGCGCGCTGGTGCTGGCGGTCGTAAAGGCAAAGCTCGGTGCCGGTGCGCTGCTGCATGTGCTTCTGGGGGTAGACGCCTTCGATCAGCAGGGCGCTCATGCCGACCTGGTCATCGAACTCGGCGGGCTTGCTGCGGGCGTGGGCATCCTTGAACTGGCTGGCGGCCAGGCAGGCCTTGAGCATCTGCTGGCGCTGCTCGTTCCAGGCCTGGCTGCTGGAGGCCTGGGCGATACCGCTGAAGAGGGCGCAACTGATCAGGATAGAGCTGAGAAACTTCATACGCGATTCCGGCAAGTTACTTGCGAGGGGCGCGAATTATGCCCGACTCGACCCCGGCGGCAAGCCGGGGAGTTTGTCTCCGAATATATCAGCGTTCGGCGAACACCACGGCGCGCGCCGCCACCACCAGACAGTCGGTCAGCTCCGGCGAGGAGAACTTGGTGAGGATGGCATTGGCCCCGGCCTGGGTCGCCTTTTCGCTGCTCATGGCGCTGTCCAGCGAGGTGTGCAGCAATATGTACAGATGCTGGAAATCGGGGGTTTCGCGCAGGGTGCGAGTGAAGGCGTAGCCGTCCATTTCGCTCATTTCGATGTCGGAGACGATCACGTTGATTTCCTGCGCGGTGCCTTGCAGTTCAAGCAGCACGTTGATGGCGTCCTTGGCGCTGCGCGCGGTATGGCATTCGATGCCGAGGTTGCGCAGGGTGTGCACCGACTGCTGCAGGGCCACCTGGCTGTCGTCCACCACCAGGATGTTGGCGGCGGCCAGCAGGCTGGCATCTTCCTCGCTCAAGGTGCCGTGAGGCTGCTCGGGCACCGGCGGGGCGATGGCGTGGATGACTTTTTCGATGTCCAGCACCTGCACCAGGGTGTTGTCGACCCGGGTCACGCCGGTGATGAACGAGCGGCTGCCCGAGCCGTAGGGTGGTGGTTTGATGTCGGTGCTCAGGCAATGCACGATGCGGCTGACCGCCTGTACATGCAGGCCCTGGCGCGAGCGGCTGATCTCGGTGACGATCAGGCAGCCGCCGTCCGGGTCAGCCAGCGGCCGTTCGCCGATGGCGCGGGACAGGTCGATGACCGACAGCGGATTACCGCGCAGGGTCGCCACGCCTTTCACGTGGGGGTGCGATTCGGGCAGCTTGGTCAGCGGCGGGCAGGGAATTATCTCGCTGACCTTGAGCAGGTTGATTGCCATCAACTTGCCGCTGCGCAGGGTGAACAGCAGCAGGGACAGCGAATCCGCGCGGGCATTTTGCGTGGCCATGGTGACCTTCGTGGGGAACAGGGGATAACCGGTTATCGGCCTGTTCGGGCTTGGCTTTAGTCATTTTGCACCGAGCCAAGGAATGCTCTGGACCCTGTGGGAGCGGCTTTAGCCGCGAACACCGGCGCAGCCGGTGCCATGCACCGCGTTGGATTCTTCGCGGCTAAAGCCGCTCCCACAGGTACCGCGCTGGTTTCAATCAGCGCAGCCCGAGCCTACGGGCCAGGCGACTAAGGTTGGCGCGGTCCAGGCCGAGTTCCCGGGCAGCCGCTGCCCAGTTTTCTTCGTGCCGCTGCAAGCAGGCCTCGATCACCTGGCGCTGGTAGTCGTCGACGGCTGCGCGCAGGCCCCCCTCGGGTAGCGGTGCCGCCGGCAAGGGCACAGCAGGGGAGGGCGGGGTGCCGGGCGTTGCCGTTGCGCGCAGGTCCAGGTCGATGGCTTCCAGGGTGAGGATGCGTGGCCTGTCGGAATGTTGGCCCAGCGCCTTGAGCGCCGAGCGGCCGATCAGGTGTTCCAGTTCACGCACGTTGCCTGGCCAGTCGTAGGCCAGCAGCGCGGCCTGGGCCTCGCTGCTAAGGCGCAGGCTGTTCAGGCCCAGGCGCGAACGGTTCTGTTCGAGGAAGTAGCCGGCCAGTAGCAGCACATCGCGCCCACGTTCGCGCAACGGCGGCACATGCAGCGGGTATACGCTGAGGCGGTGGTAGAAGTCGGCGCGGAAGTTGCCAGTGCGTACTTCTGCTGCCAGGTCGCGGTTGGTGGCTGCGATCAGGCGCACATCCACCCGGTGTTCGCGATCCGAGCCCAGGCGCTGCAACTGGCCGCTCTGCAGCACGCGCAACAGCTTGGCTTGCACCGTCAGTGGCAGCTCACCGACTTCGTCGAGGAACAGTGTGCCGCCATTGGCCAACTCGAACTTGCCGCGGCGCTCGCCATGGGCGCCGGTGAAGGCACCGCGCACATGGCCGAACAGTTCGCTTTCCACCAGGGTGTCGGGCAGGGCGGCACAGTTGAGGCTGACCAGCGGTTTGTCGGCGCGGTTGCTGGCCTGGTGCAGGGCCTGGGCCACCAGCTCCTTGCCGACGCCGGTCTCACCGGTGATCAGCACGGTCAGGTCGCTGCCACCGACCAGTCGGATTTCCTCCACCAGGCGCTTGTGCGCGGGGCTCTGGCCAATCAGCTCTTTATCCTGGCCGCTGGCCTGGCGGTAGATCTCCGCGCGGTGGTGTTCGTCTTCCGCGCGCAGGGCCAGGTGCTCGATGCGCTCGGCCACGGTGACCGTGGCGGCGGCCAGGCTGGCGAAGGCCTGCAGGGCACCCAGCTCCAGGCTCTGGAATTGCCCGGGGGTGAGGGCGTCGAGGGTAACCAGGCCCCAAGGGCGCTCGTCGACCATCAACGGGCAGCCCATGCAGTCATGTACTTCCAGGTTGGCATCGGGGGCGTTGACCAGGCCGTCGTAAGGGTCGGGCAGCTCGGAGTCGCTGGCGAAGCGGGTGGGTTCCGCGCTGCTGAGCAGGATCTGGAAGCGTGGGTGCTCGCTGACCCGGAAGCGCCGGCCCAGGGTATCGGGGCTCAGGCCGTCCACTGCCAGCGGCACCAGCCACTCGCCGTCCAGGCGCAGCAGCGCGGCGGCATCGCAGGGCAGCAACCCACGCATGGCCTGCAGCAGGCGGCGATAGCGTTCCTGGTCGGGTAGGTCGCGGGAAAGGTCGCTGACCAGGGGCAGCAGGGTGGTGAGCAGGGGCTTCGTGGTCATATGGACTCCTGTGGGTCGATATGACTATACGTCGAGGTGGGTCGTTTTGACATGACCTGCGTCAAACCCCTGATTTTGCTGGAGATAAAAGTTGGCATGATTGATGTAGTAGCTCGGGCAGTCATTTGAAGCCACAGGCTCAGGAGTTGTTGCAATGCTCAATGCCGAACAACGTGCAATCATCAAGGCCACTGTCCCCCTGCTGGAAAGCGGCGGCGAAGCGCTGACCACCCACTTCTACAAGATGATGCTCAGCGAGTACCCGCAAGTGCGCCCGCTGTTCAACCAGGCCCACCAGGCCAGCGGTGACCAACCGCGCGCCCTGGCCAACGGCGTGCTGATGTATGCCCGCCACATCGACCAGCTGGAGCAGCTTGGCGGCCTGGTCGGCCAGATCATCAACAAGCACGTTGCCCTGCAGATTCTGCCGGAGCACTACCCGATCGTCGGTAGCTGCCTGCTGCGTGCCATCGAAGAAGTGCTTGGCAAGGAAATCGCCACCCCTGCCGTGATCGACGCCTGGGGCGCGGCCTATGGCCAGCTGGCCGACATCCTGATCGGTGCGGAAGAGAACCTCTATAAACAGAAGGAAGAAGCCGAAGGCGGCTGGCGCGGTACCCGCGAATTCCGCCTGGTGCGCCGTGAGCAGGAAAGCAGCGAAATCGTTTCGTTCTACTTTGCCCCTGTGGATGGCAAGCCGGTGCTCAAGGCCGAGCCTGGCCAGTACATCGGCCTGAAGCTGGACATCGACGGCGCCGAGCAGCGCCGCAACTACTCCCTGTCGGCACTGTGCGACGGCAAGGAATACCGCATCAGCGTCAAGCGCGAGGCGGGTGGCAAGGTCTCCAACTACCTGCACGATGTGCTGGCGGTGGGCGATACCCTGCAGCTGTTCCCGCCGGCTGGCGATTTCACCCTGGCAGCGAGCGACAAGCCGCTGGTGCTGATCAGCGGTGGCGTGGGTATTACCCCGACCTTGCCAATGCTGCAGGCGGCACTGCAAACCCAGCGTGAGGTGCATTTCATTCACTGCGCCCGTAACGGCGCCGTGCATGCCTTCCGCGACTGGATCGACGAGCTGGCCGAGCGTCACCCGCAGCTCAAGCGCTTCTACTGCTATGCAGAGCCGCAGGGTGGTGCCGCGGCTGATGCCGTGGGCCTGCTGAGCGAGGACCTGCTGGCCGAGTGGCTGCCGCAAGAGCGAGACGTGGATGCCTACTTCCTCGGGCCCAAGGGCTTCATGGCGGCGGTCAAGCGCCAGCTGAAAGGCCTTGGTGTGCCAGAGCAGCAGAGCCGCTACGAGTTCTTCGGGCCGGCGGCTGCGCTGGAGTGATGTAGCGCCTGCACTGGCCTCTTCGCGGGTAAACCCGCTCCCACAGGGACCGCACAGGTTTCAAAACTTGTGGGGGCCTGTGGGAAATTCTGTGGTTTTCAACAAGCCAGCCCCCACAGGGATCGCGCAGATTTCAAAGCCTGCGCGATCCCTGTGGGAGCGGGTTTACCCGCGAAGAGGCCGGTACAGGCTTGCAGCGTATTCATCCCAGCCGCTGGCAAGCCAGCTCCCTTGCAGCACTGCTCCCGCCCGTGGGTAATCGAGAACGAAACGGTCGATCGCATTCGCCGCCTGGGGGCTGGCTTGCCAGCGGCTGGGCCGCACCTCACCTTCCTGCCTATATAAAGGAGAGATGAAAGCGGCTGTGCAGCTTTCATCTTTAATCCTCCTTTAATCACGGTATCCTTCACTCCCGGGTGTCGAGGGGCTTGCCCCTGCGCGGCACCCGGGCAGCCGCTTTTTTGCCGCCCGGCGTTGAACCGACGTCGTTGCGGCCGGTCTCAGCCACACCGGATAGCCCTGCGCAGCGCTATCACGCCGCTTCCTCGGCACGCTCAAAGGCCCTGCCCAGCGTGTAGACTTGCGCCAGGCAGGCGGATCACGCTGCCACTATCCATCGAAGGAACCGGCAATGAACGAACAAACATCGCGCCTGAATCGGGAACGGCGCTTTCTGGTACTGTTGGGCCTGATCTGCCTTTCGCTGATCGGTGGCGCCCTCTACATGCAGATAGTCCTGGGCGAGGCACCATGCCCGCTGTGCATCCTGCAACGTTATGCACTGTTGTTCATCGCCGTGTTCGCCTTCATCGCCGCGGCGATGCCCGGGCGTCGCAGCCTGACCTTCTTCGAGGCACTGGTGGTACTCAGCGCCATTGGCGGAATCGTTGCGGCCGGCAACCATGTGTATATACTCGCCAACCCCATGGTCAGTTGCGGCATCGACACCCTGCAGCCGATCGTGGACGACCTGCCGCTGGCCAAGCTCTGGCCGCTGGTGTTCCAGGTCGACGGCTTCTGCAGCACGCCGTACCCGCCGATCCTCGGTCTGTCGCTGGCGCAATGGGCGCTGGTGGCGTTTGTCCTGACGGCCGTCCTGGTTCCGCTCGGGATCTACCGCAACCGACGCCAGGCTTAGACAAAAGTCCCGAATGGCATGGGGTCTTTTACGCCGCATGAGAAGAGGGAAAATTCGCTCACCGCTTGATCCAGATCAACCCAGAGGCCTTGCAGAATGCGGCTTTGGGGCCTATCAAGCGGGGTGCGACAAACTGTCGCGAAGTTGAATTTTTGAGCAGCATTGTTACAGATTCTGTAAAGGACTGTTGCTCAATAAGTCATAGTCAAGGGTTGGCGACCTATCTACAATCGCCCCCAATTTCCGTTCGGCACTGCTTGCAAGTCGCAGGATTGAAGGAAGCCCCAGCGCTCCTTTTTGCTGACTTCGTCAAGTTTCGCCCAACGGCGATACCGGGCGGACCCCCCTCCGCGTTTTCCCGCACCAAATGGACTTGGTCTGAAGTACAGGCCTGTTGCCTACGAAACCATAAGCACCGCTAACCCGCTTGACGCCAAGGTCCTGCAGTCGGACCCCGGGCAGGAGCGAGTACGGGCGCGAAATGCCGCACTTGGCAGGACGAAGTGTTGGCTACCAAAACACAAATTGCATTGAAGCAAGCTGATCTAGAGGTCGTGAGATGAGTAAAAAGCGTTACCCCAGACTGTTTGGCATATTGCCCTTTTTAGGCATGCTTTTACTCAGTGGGTGCAACTGGACCCTGCTCGACCCGAAAGGTCAGGTCGGCATTGAGCAAAAGAACCTGATCCTGATCGCTACCGGCCTGATGCTGCTGGTGGTGATTCCTGTCATTATCATGACCGTGGTTTTCGCCTGGAAGTACCGTGCTTCCAACAAGGCTGCCACCTACACCCCTGACTGGTCGCACTCGACCAAGATCGAAGCCGCGGTGTGGATCATCCCGATCCTGATCATCATCGCCCTGGGCTACTTCACCTACCACTCCACCCACAAGCTGGACCCGTACCGTCCGCTGGATTCCGATGTGAAGCCGGTGCAGATCGACGTGGTCGCGCTGGACTGGAAGTGGCTGTTCATCTACCCGGAGCAGGGCATTGCCACGGTCAACAAGATCGTCTTCCCGGCTAACACTCCGGTCAACTTCCGCGTCACTTCCGACGCCGTGATGAACTCGTTCTTCATCCCGGGCCTGGGCGGCCAGATCTACGCCATGGCCGGCATGACCACCAAGCTGCACCTGATCGCCAACGAAAACGGCGAGTTCGACGGTATCAGCGCCAACTACAGCGGTGCTGGCTTCACCGGCATGAAATTCAAGGCTACTGCCACCTCTCAGGAAGACTTCGACAAGTGGGTCGCCGAGGTCAAGCAGTCGCCGAAGAAGCTGGACAAGGCCGAATACGACGCCTTGGCCAAACCAAGCGAAAACAACCCAGTCGCGCTGTATAGCGAGGCTTCGCCAGACCAGTTCCAGCTGATCGTCGACAAGTACGAAGGCATGAACCGCGGTCGTCCGAGCCACGAAGAAGCAGGCAGCAAAGATCTGGCCACTACCAAGGGTGTGGAATCGAGTATGCAACCAGCTGCCGGTGCAGAGGAGTAAGAGATGTTCGGTAAACTAAGCCTGGAGGCGATACCCTATCACGAGCCGATAGTCATGGTGACGCTTGCCATGATCGCGCTCGGTGGTATCGCTGTCGTCGGTGCTATCACCTACTTCCGCAAGTGGACCTACTTGTGGAGCGAGTGGTTGACGACTGTCGACCACAAGAAAATCGGGGTGATGTACATCATCGTCGCGATGGTCATGCTGCTGCGCGGCTTTGCCGACGCCATCATGATGCGTACCCAGCTGGCTGCCGCTACCGGTGGCTCCGAAGGCTACCTGCCGCCTGAACACTATGACCAGATCTTCACCGCTCACGGTGTGATCATGATCATCTTCATGGCGATGCCGTTCTTCACCGGCCTGATGAACCTGGCGGTTCCTCTGCAGATCGGTGCACGTGACGTTGCCTTCCCGTTCCTGAACTCCCTGAGCTTCTACCTGCTGCTGGCAGGCGTGCTGCTGGTCAACATCTCGCTGGGCGTTGGTGAATTCGCCAAGACCGGCTGGGTTGCCTATCCGCCGCTCGCGGGCATTCAGTACAGCCCTGGGGTGGGTGTCGACTACTACATCTGGGCGCTACAGCTCTCAGGCTTGGGTACGACGCTTACCGGCGTGAACTTCCTCGTCACCGTGATGAAGATGCGCGCACCTGGCATGAAGCTGATGGACATGCCGATCTTCACCTGGACCTGCACCTGGGCCAACGTGCTGATCGTGGCTTCCTTCCCGATCCTGACCGCTGCACTCGCTCTGCTGACTGTTGACCGTTATCTGGACTTCCACATCTTCACCAACGAGCTTGGTGGGAACCCGATGATGTACGTCAACCTGTTCTGGGCGTGGGGTCACCCTGAGGTCTACATCCTGATCCTGCCGGCCTTCGGTGTGTTCTCGGAAGTTACCTCGACCTTCTCCGGCAAGCGTCTGTTCGGCCACCACTCGATGATCTACGCATCGGGCGCCATCGCCGTGCTGGGCTTCGCCGTATGGCTGCACCACTTCTTCACCATGGGTGCCGGCGCCAGCGTCAACACCTTCTTCGGCCTGGCGACGATGCTGATCTCCATTCCGACCGGTGTGAAACTGTTCAACTGGCTGTTCACCATCTACCAGGGCCGTCTGCGCTTCACCGCGCCGATCATGTGGACCCTGGGCTTCATGATCACCTTCTCCATCGGTGGCATGACTGGCGTTCTGCTGGCTGTTCCAGGTGCTGACTTCGTGCTGCACAACAGCCTGTTCGTAATTGCTCACTTCCACAACGTGATCATCGGTGGTGCGGTATTCGGCTACATCGCCGGCTTCGCCTACTGGTTCCCGAAAGCCTTCGGTTTCACCCTGAACGAGAAGTGGGGCAAGGCTGCCTTCTGGTTCTGGATCTCGGGCTTCTACGTAGCGTTCATGCCGCTGTACGCCCTGGGCTTCATGGGCATGACCCGTCGTCTGAACCACTCCGACAACCCACTGTGGGAACCCTACCTGTACGTAGCCGTTGTCGGCGCCGTGCTGATCCTGTTCGGTATCGCCTGCCAGCTGATCCAGCTGTACGTATCGGTTCGCGACCGCAACCAGAACCTGGACGTGACCGGCGACCCATGGGGCGGCCGTACCCTGGAATGGTCGACTTCGTCGCCACCTCCGTTCTACAACTTCGCCCACATGCCTGAGAAGGTTGGCCTGGACGCCTGGCACGAAGCCAAGGAAGCCGGTGTCGCCTACAAGCCTGCGGCCAAGTACGAAGCGATCCACATGCCGAGCAACACCGCCACCGGTTTGTTCATGGGCCTGTTCCTGACCGTCTTCGGCTTCGCCTTCATCTGGCACATCTGGTGGCTGGTTGGCGCGAGCCTGGTTGCAACCATCGCTGTCTTCGTTCGCCACGCTGCGCGTGACGACCAGGGCTACATGGTTCCGGCCGAAGAAGTGGCGCGCATCGAAGGCGAGCGCATGAAAGCGCTGGCCAAAGCAGGTGCTCTGCCTGCCGGCGCACGTGTCGAATCGTTTGAGCGGGTGTAATCAATGTCCAGTCAAGTAATGCACGGTGCTGCTCATGGTCACGACCATGGGCATGACGACCACCACCACGACTCGGGCCAGATGACCGTACTCGGTTTCTGGCTGTACCTGATGACCGACTGCATCCTGTTTGCGTCGCTCTTCGCCACCTACGCGGTGCTGTCCGGCAGTTTTGCCGGCGGCCCGTCGGGTCATGACATCTTCCAGCTCGATTTCGTAGCTGTTGAAACGCTGTTCCTGCTGCTGTCCTCGATCACCTTCGGCTTCGCCATGCTGAAGATGTTCGATGGCAAGAAAGCTGGCGTACTGGGCTGGTTGGCTGTGACCTTCCTGTTCGGTGCAGGCTTCATCGCGATGGAAATCTACGAATTCCATCACCTGATCGCCGAGGGCTTCGGCCCGCAGCGCAGTGGCTTCCTGTCGGGCTTCTTCGCCCTGGTAGGTACCCACGGTCTGCACGTGACCGCTGGCCTGATCTGGATGGCAATCATGATGTACCAGATCAACAAGCACGGCATCACGCCGACCGCCAAGACCCGCATGAGCTGCCTGAGCCTGTTCTGGCACTTCCTGGACGTGGTCTGGATCTGCGTATTCACCGTCGTCTACCTGCTGGGAGTTCTGTAATGGCTAACGCACACGACACTCATCACGAAGGTAACCACGGCAGCGTCAAGTCGTACATGATCGGCTTCATTCTGTCGATCATCCTGACTGCGATCCCGTTCGGCCTGGCCATGTCGCCAAGCCTGCCGAAGAACCTGACCGTTCTGATCATTGTTGCCATGGCCGTGATCCAGGTAGTAGTGCACCTCGTGTACTTCCTGCACATGGACCGCTCGAAAGAGCAACGCAACAACGTTTCGACGTTCCTGTTCACCACCCTGGTGATCGCTCTGCTTGTCGGCCTGTCGCTGTGGATCATGTTCAGCATCCACTTCGAAATGTTGGCCAAGTGAGGTAAGACTGCATGTCCGTTAAGCACTTTATCCAAATCACCAAACCGGGGATCATTTTCGGTAACGTGCTTTCCGTGGCAGGCGGTTTCTTCCTTGCCTCGAAGGGCCATGTGGATTTCGCCCTGTTCCTGGCGGTGGTGATCGGTACTTCGCTGGTGGTTGCGTCCGGATGCGTGTTCAACAACTGCATCGACCGTGACATCGACCACAAGATGGAGCGCACCAAGAACCGCGTCATGGTCCAGGGCGGCATGTCGCTGCCCCTCGCGCTGATCTACGCCACCCTGCTCGGGGTGGCGGGTTTCAGCCTGCTGTATGTCCAGGCCAACCCGCTGTCGGCGTTCTGTGCGCTGATCGGCTTCATCGTCTACGTCGGTTTCTACAGCCTGTGGCTGAAGCGTAAATCGGTGCACGGCACCTTGGTCGGCAGCCTGTCTGGTGCCATGCCTCCGGTGATCGGCTATTGCGCCGTGAGCAACAGCTTCGACCTGGCTGCGGTTACCCTGCTGGTGATGTTCAGCCTGTGGCAGATGCCGCACAGCTTCGCCATCGCGATCTTCCGCTTCAAGGATTACAGCGCTGCCAACATACCGGTCCTGCCGGTGGCACGTGGCATCCTCGCGGCGAAGAAGCAGATCGTGCTGTACGTGCTGGCCTTCGTGCTCGCGACCTTGATGCTTACCCTCGGCGGTTACGCCGGCCTCGGCTACCTGGCCGTGGCAGCAGCCATGGGCCTGTACTGGCTGTACATGGCCTGGGGTGGCTACAAGGCCGAGGACGACAGCAAGTGGGCCCGCAAGGTGTTCGGCTTCTCCATCCTCACCGTCACTGCCCTGAGCGTGATGATGGGTGTGGACAGCCAGACCGCTGCGGACGTGCTGATGACATACGCACGCTGATACTGCTGCCTGTTTCACGAAAACCCCGGCCACTGTGCCGGGGTTTTTTTATGGGCGTTTTTCTGTGCCGGCCTCGTTCGCGGGCTCGCCCGCTCCCACAGGTACGGCGCAGGTCTCGGGGCAGGTGAGTAATCCTGTGGGAGCGGGCAAGCCCGCGAAGAGGCCGGCACAGCAGGATATAAATTTCTTATTTTCAAAAAATACATCTGAAAAGATCTATGAAAACAGGAAATTGTCCTTTACAAGCATCCTCTATCGGCACTATCTTCTGATTCAGGCCGCCACATCGGCCAGCGTCGCTCGGACGGTTCCGGGCGCTTACGTACTCAGAGGAAGCCATGGCCAACCCAGGTTCGCCGCGCCGCTTTGCGCGCATCGATCGTCTCCCCCCTTACGTCTTCAACATCACTGCCGAGCTCAAGATGGCCGCCCGCCGCCGTGGCGAGGACATCATCGACCTGAGCATGGGCAACCCCGATGGCGCCACCCCGCCGCACATCGTCGAGAAGCTGGTGCAGGTCGCCCAGCGTGAAGACACCCACGGCTACTCCACCTCCCGTGGCATCCCGCGCCTGCGTCGGGCCATCTCCAACTGGTACAAGGAACGCTACGAGGTCGACATCGACCCGGAAAGCGAAGCCATCGTCACCATCGGCTCGAAGGAAGGCCTGGCACACCTGATGCTGGCCACCCTCGACCAGGGCGACACGGTGCTGGTGCCCAACCCCAGCTACCCGATCCATATCTACGGAGCGGTGATTGCCGGTGCCCAGGTGCGTTCGGTGCCACTGGTACCGGGTGTGGACTTCTTCAACGAACTCGAGCGGGCCATCCGCGAGTCGATCCCCAAGCCGAAGATGATGATCCTCGGTTTCCCGTCCAACCCCACCGCCCAGTGTGTGGAGCTGGACTTCTTCGAACGCGTGGTGGCTTTGGCCAAGCAGTACAACGTGCTGGTGGTGCATGACCTGGCCTACGCCGACATCGTCTACGACGGCTGGAAAGCCCCGTCGATCATGCAGGTGCCGGGGGCAAAGGACATCGCGGTGGAGTTCTTCACCCTGTCCAAGAGCTACAACATGGCCGGCTGGCGGATCGGTTTCATGGTCGGCAACCCCGAGTTGGTCAGTGCCCTGGCGCGGATCAAGAGCTACCACGACTACGGCACCTTCACCCCGCTGCAGGTGGCTGCCATTGCAGCACTGGAAGGCGACCAGCAGTGCGTGCGCGACATCGCCGAGCAATACCGCCAGCGCCGCAACCTGCTGGTGAAAGGGCTGCACGAGCTGGGCTGGATGGTCGAGAACCCCAAGGCCTCGATGTACGTGTGGGCGAAGATCCCGCCGGAGTACGCGCACCTGGGCTCGCTGGAGTTTTCCAAGAAGCTGCTGGCCGAGGCCAAGGTATGCGTGTCGCCGGGGATCGGCTTTGGTGATTATGGTGATGACCATGTGCGCTTTGCCCTGATCGAGAACCAGGACCGTATTCGCCAGGCGATTCGCGGGATCCGGCAGATGTTCCGGGCTGATGGGGTGGCCCGCAAATAAGCTGTTGGGGCTGCAAAGCAGCCCCGACTGACTCAAGGGCGAGTTTTCCACCTGCATCCCACCGATTGATCTACCTATTTTTCCGCACTCATTTCTCACCACAGAGATCCACAAATGAGTGTCTTCACTGCCTACTTCTGCGGTACCGGTTCCCACCGCTTCGACGACGCCAACCCCAACTTCTGGAATGGCGAGCTGGTCTCGACCCTGGCCAGCAATGACCAGGGCCGCGAATTTGCCCACTGGATCGCCGTTGACGGCCCCGGCAGCGGCAACCTCCAGGATGACAATCTGTTCGTCGAGCCTGGCGGCTACTTCAACTGGACCGGTCAGTTGTTCGGCCGCGGGTGGGAAGAGAACGTCAACCATGTGCTGCAGGTGATCAAGGGTGAAAGCAGCTGGCAGCGCACCAAGTTGAGCGAGGAGGAGTACGAGCGCCTCAAGGATGCTGGCGTACCCATTCCGGATGTTTCCTCCACAGCCTCCTGGTTCTGGCGCACCTACGACTACGGCGAGCGCCATCCAACACCGCAAGAGTTGCAGGAGCGCATCATCAGCTTGTTCCGCAAGCCGCGCTTGCCGACCCAGGTGAACCTGGTGGGCTGGAGCAGGGGAGGCATCAGTTGCCACATGCTGGCCAACGCCATGGCGCAGGACCCTGTATTACGGGACATACCCGTCAATATCTTCGTCATCGACCCGGTGCCAGGCATCGGTAACCTGCAAAGCCAGCGGGTAACCCTGGCGGGCAATGTCCGCGAGTACGTGGGTTTCTATTCGCGGGACGAACGATCCAAAGGTTTCGCCTGTGTGATCCCCTCGGTCGAACCGGATACGCGGATGTGCATCTACCCCATGCCAGGCCGGCATGCCACGCTGGTGGGCAACGCCTCCGTCGACGGTGCGGGTGACGGCAAGGTACTGGCGGAGCCGGGGTTGATCGTTCGCCATTTTGCCGAGGTATGTCTGACCCGCTGGGGTGTGCAACTGGACAAGCGCCTGTCCCTGAGCAACAACCAATTGATGCAATATCACACGGTCATGGCTGGTGCGGAAGGGCAGTACAAGGCCATGCGCAGCAAGTCGTATACCGTACTTACCGAGGGTCAAAAGGACGACCGTCTGGTGTATTGCGGCGAAGCTCGGACGCACTTCAGCAAGGTGTGTGGTGATGGCTATGAGCCGACCGAAGGCCTTGGCCTGCAGCGCTGGGATGTCACTTCCTACGAGGCATTGCGCTAACTTGAACGGGCGGCCGGCGAAGGCGCTGGTCGTCCATGCTCAATTGCCGGATCAGCGGCAAATATTTTTGCATTCCCCCTCTATCCAGCCGCCCCGGCTTGGATTGAAAATGGCGCCGCGGGCCAGCCCCGATAACAACAACCTTCCCTTCGTGCCATCATGTCCGAATACAACCCTTGCCTTGACTGCGGCGCCTGCTGCGGGTACTTCCGTGTGTCCTTTTTCTGGGGCGAATGCCAGTCTGCCGGGGGCCTTGTACCGGACGACCTGGTGGTACAGATCAACCCCACCCGTGTTGCCATGATTGGCACCGATGCCAAACCCTGCCGCTGCATCAGCCTGCAGGGCGAGATCGGCCAGGAGGTGGCGTGCACCATCTACGCCAACCGTTCCAGCCCCTGCCGTGAGTTCGAGGCGTCGTGGGAGGGTGGGGTGCATAACCCCAGCTGCGACGATGCGCGGGCGGCGTATGGCCTGCCACCGCTGACCCCGCCCGGGGCCAACGAGCCGCATTGGCCGGATGATGGGGCTGAGGTGGCCTGATTCATCCTGGTTGCCTTTGTCGGCCTCTTCGCGGGCACGCCCGCTCCCACAGGTACTGCACAGGACTCAAACACTGTGCGGTCCCTGTGGGAGCGGGCGTGCCCGCGAAGAGGCCATCAGCTGTAAGAAGATTCTGAACCTGAAACCAAATGCTTCAGGTTGCCAGGGATTAGGAATTATCCTACGGCCTCAGTCGGATGCCGTCTGATAGGCAAGTAGCTACCTCAGAGATAACGTTTCGGCGTCGTCACAATTGGCGATCGGGTGTGAGAAGCCCGGTGTTTCGAGATGGCTTGCCAGTTATGGCAGCCGTGCGCGTGCAGACTTCGGTCTGGCCGGTGCCTCGGACACTGGTCTTCTCACCTCGCGTACGGCTGCCACCTTATCTGTGAGAAGGATGCGAGTGGTTGCCTCTGAAAATATTTCCGAGATGACTATGAAAAAACTTGTACCTGATCCACCCGTTACCGACCTTACTTACCAAGCCGCGAAGTCCCAGGCTACCCAGGTCATGGACATTCTCTCCAACACCATCCTCCAATACCTCGACGCAGAAGCCCCGGACCTGCGTTCCACCCTTCTCGAAAACATGTCGACGCAAACTGCCCTGTTGCACGCCTTGTTAGCCCACATAAAGGCGCAGGAGGCCCAGGCATGAGCGACCACCTCAAATCCCGCACCACCGTAGGTGCGGAGAAATTCCTTGAGCTGTACCGGGTAGAGCCGGGTGTACCGCTTGATCTGGCATTCGATGAATTGTCGGTGCTGATCGGCTGTATCAAGCACCTGAACGAAGAGGCCGAGATGGAGGGCGACAAGATCGCCGGCAGCGCGGCGCGGATTCTCAGTGCCATGGCCAAGGCGCTGATCAATGACATGGAGTTGGGATTGAATCGGGGCGCCTGAAAGATTTTGGGGCCGCCTTGCGGCCCATCGCCGACAAGCCAGCTCCCACAGGGTCTCCACAGGCCTCATGCGCAGTGATTACCCGTGGGAGCGGCCTTGTGTCGCGAAAGGGCTGCAAAGCAGCCCCGGGATGCTTGAACCGATCGCTTGACGTTAAACTGTCATCTCCTCAGCAATGGACAGGAGATCCGGCGTGACCCCACCCCGCAGTTTCCCCAGTGACCTCTGCCTCGACAGCCCGCGTCTGCAATTGCGCCCCATGCGCCATGCCGATGCCGCGCAATGGCTGGCAATCATGGCCGACCCCGAGGTCATGCGCTATTGGCACCATGCACCCTGGCAAAACCTGGCCGAAGCCGAAAGCGCCCTGGCCGCCGACCGCGAAGCCTATGCCAATGGCGACCAGCTCAAGCTTGGCATGTACCGCCGTGACAACGGCGAACTGATCGGCATGGTCCAGCTGTTCAACATCGACGATGTATCCCGCCGTGGTGAAATCGGCTACTGCCTCGCCAGCGCGGTGCAGGGCAGGGGATACATGGACGAAGCACTGACCTGCTTCATCGACTACCTCGCCCACACCCTGCACATGCGCCGCCTGGAAGGCGAGATAGACCCGCGCAACCAAGGTTCGGCACGCACTCTGGAGCGCCAGGGCTTCGTGCTGGAAGGCACATTGCGTGCGCGTTGGTGCGTTGCCGGCGAGTTGTCCGATTCGGGTATTTATGGCCTTCTGCTAGAGCCCCCGGTTGCATAGGAAGTAGATCTCTTGCCAGCTTTTTACCTGAGCGCCAGCCTGCTGCTGTACCTGCTCGCATTGTTCTTCGATGGCGCGCTGATGAGTGGCGACCGCCACATGCCGGCCCTGCAGATGCTGTTGTACGGGCCTTGGGGCATGCCCTTCGGGTTGTACCAGTGGTTTGCCAACCCGCTGCTGGCCCTGGCAATCCTTGCCCATCGGCGCTTTCGTCGTCTGGCATTGCTGGTCGGGCTGGTGGCTGTGTATCTGGCGGCCAGCAGCTTTGGAATTGACCGCCTGCCGGACAATCAGAGCTATGAGTTCCATGACCTGACCGGTTTTGGTGCCGGTTTCTACCTGTGGCTGGCGGCAATGGTGGTGTTTTGCATGGGCCAGGCCTGGCATTGCTGGAGGGCACGCAGCGCCGACGACATGCCGGGCTGGAGCTGGCTGGATGTGGTGTTGATCGCGGCGCTTGGCGTGGCGTTGTATGCGGCAACGCAGATGCCGTCGCTGCGCTTCGAACCGGGCAAGGTACTGATGCCGCCGGAACAGCCACAGACGCTCTGATACCCACAAGCAGGGTTTATGACCAAGTATTTGGCTTGCCTACCGCGATGGCAATTGCGGGTTCCATGTGCAGGCCAGTGGCGGGACCATGGCGCAGCTGGAAGGTGGGACCTGTGTGATGGACATGACCCGCGACCGCGCGGCGGAGCTGGAGCGGGTGCTCAGCCCTGGGCAGTGAGGTTGTCTGTACTGGCCCTATCGCCGGCAAGCCAGCTCCCACAGGGAACGCATGCCCTGTCAGGCAGTGCAATACCTGTGGGAGCTGGCTTGCCGGCGATGGGGCGCGAAGCGGCCCCGTTTTTACTTGCGCGGTTCGCGCAGCGCCCGGGCCTTGAGGTACTCGCGCACTTCCACCGCATCCCCGGCAAACTCGATACGCTCTGCTTTCGCTGCACGCTGGTAGGCATACATCGGGTCGTAATACTCGCTCAGCAAGCTTTCGATGAAGACCCGGTGCAACTCCACCGAACCACTGCGCTGCTGTTCTTCCAGCGCCTGGCGCAGGATTTCCGACAGCCGTTGATGGCGCTCGCCGCCGAGGCGCTTGTGAATCCTGCCCATGCTCTGCAGAAGCGTCTCGGCAAACAGTCGAAGGCCATCTTCTTCACCATGCAGGCTGACGAACTCGGCGCTCAGGTCGATCACGTAGTCGCGCAGGATACGCTCCACGCGGTTGGCCAAACTGTCTTCCAGCCACACCAGCGGGTATTGCTGCATGCCCTGGTACAACTCCAGCGGTACGGTGCAGCTGCCCACGATTCGGCCTTCGTCTTCCAGCACGAACTGCTCGATACCCCGGGCGCGTTTTTTCAACACGTCTATGGCCAGCCTGTTCTCGAAGTCGATCTGCGCTGGCTGTGCAGTGGCGCGCTTGCCAAAGCTGGAACCTCGATGGTTGGCGTAGCCCTCAAGGTCCAGCTCGTTGTCCAGCAGGTGCAGCACGTCGGTCTTGCCGGTGCCGGTCAGGCCGCCCACGAGCACGAAATCACATTGCGCGACCGCCTGTTGGGTAGTCTCCAGCAGGAAGTGGCGCATGGCCTTGTAGCCGCCCTCGACGAGGGGGTAGTCGATGCCCTTCTCATCGCGCAGCACTTTTTGCACAAGATGCGAGCGCAGGCCGCCACGGAAGCAGTACAGGTAGCCTTCCGGGTGATCCTCGGCAAACTTTGCCCAGGCCTCCAGACGTGCCTGCTTGATCTCACCGCTGACCAGCTTGTGGCCCAGAACGATGGCTTCAGCTTGGCCCTTCTGCTTGTAGCAGGTGCCGACCTTTTGCCGCTCCTGGTCATTCATCAGCGGCAGGTTTACGGCACCGGGGAAGGCGCCCTTGGCAAATTCGACAGGTGCACGCATGTCCATCATCGGCACGTCGTCGAGGAACAACTGGCGGAAGTCGGTGCAGTCGGGGCGCATCAGATCACCTCGACCGCGTGGCTCTGTCGCTCGACCAGCTTGCCGATCGGCGCCAGCTGCAGGCCCAGTTCGGCGGCCACCACCAGGAACTCGGCTTCACCTTCAGGGGTAACCGCCACCAGCAGGCCACCGCTGGTCTGCGGGTCGCACAGCAGGTGCTTCTGGTCGTCGCTCAGGGCGCCGATCTTGTGGCCGTAGCTGTCGAAGTTGCGCAGGGTACCGCCGGGGATGCAGCCCTCGGCCAGGTAGTGGTCGACGCTGGGCAGGCGCGGGACGGCGGCATAGTCCAGGTGTGCGGTAAGGCCACTGCCTTCGGCCAGTTCCACCAGGTGGCCGAGCAGGCCGAAACCGGTGACGTCGGTCATGGCCTTGACCCCGTCAAGCTTGCCGAAGCGGCTGCCGGGGGTATTGAGGGTGCACATCCAGTCGCGAGCCAGGCCCTGGTCCTGGGTGCGCAGCTTGGCCTTTTTCTCGGCGGTGGTGAGGATGCCGATACCCAGTGGCTTGGTCAGGTACAGGTGGCAGCCTGCGCTGGCGGTGTCGTTGCGCTTGAGGTGGCGCTTGCTGACCACGCCGGTAACGGCCAGGCCGAAGATCGGCTCGGGCGCGTCGATGGAGTGGCCGCCGGCCAGCGGGATGCCGGCTTCGGCGCATACCGCACGGCCACCTCGGATCACTTCGCGGGCCACCTCCGGCGGCAGCACGTTGACCGGCCAGCCGAGGATGGCAATGGCCATCAGCGGGTCGCCGCCCATGGCGTAGATGTCGCTGATGGCGTTGGTGGCGGCGATGCGGCCGAAGTCGTACGGGTCATCGACGATCGGCATGAAGAAGTCGGTGGTCGAGACCACGCCGCGCTCGTCATCCAGCGCGTACACGGCAGCGTCGTCGCGCGAGGCGTTGCCCACCCACAGTTTCGGGTCCAGGGCCTGGGCGCCGCTTTCAGCGAGGATCACATCCAGCACCTTGGGGGATATCTTGCAGCCACAGCCGGCACCATGGCTGTACTGGGTCAGGCGAATCGGCTCGCTCATGTGCACCTCAGGAGGTCAATTTGATGCGCGATTGTAGCAAAGCTGGCCTTTGCGCCTGTGCCTCTTATAATTCCCGTCGTCGGCGCATAAGCCGGCCTTTCCCCGCTATTGAACCGGAGAACACCCATGCTCAAACGCCCTCTGGCGCTCGCCGCCGGCCTCGTGCTGTCTTGCTGTGCCGTTGTCGCCCAGGCTGCCGACACCCTGCGGGTCAGCGCCATCCCTGACGAAGCACCGACCGAACTGCAGCGCAAGTTCAAGCCTTTGGGCGAGTACCTGGCCAAGCAGCTGGGCATGGAGGTGAAGTTCGTGCCGGTGGCTGATTACCCGGCGGTAGTCGAATCGTTGGCTTCCAACCGCCTGGACCTGGCCTGGCTGGGGGGCTTCACCTTCGTGCAGGTGCACCTGAAGGACCCTGCCGCCACGCCGCTGGTGCAGCGTGAACAGGATGCGCAGTTCACTTCCAAGTTCATTACCGCCAACCCCGACGTGAAGAGCCTGGCCGACCTCAAGGGCAAGTCGTTTGCCTTCGGTTCCATCTCGTCTACCTCGGGCAGCCTGATGCCGCGTTACTTCATGCTCAAGCAGGACAACATCAAGCCTGAAGACTACTTCGGCCGCGTCGCCTACTCCGGCGCCCACGATGCCACCGTGGCCTGGGTGCAGGCCGGCAAGGTCGATGGCGGCGTGCTCAACGCCAGCGTGTGGCAGAAGCTGGTGGATGCCGGCAAGGTCGATACCGCCAAGGTGAAGGTGTTCGCCACCACCCCGACCTACTTCGACTACAACTGGACCGTGCGCGGCAACATGGACCCGGCGCTGAAAGAGAAGATCAAGAAAGCCTTCCTCGGCCTCGACCCGGCCAACCCGGAGCACAAGGCGATCCTCGACCTGCAGGCCGCCAGCCGCTTCATCGAGACCAAACCTGAGAACTACGTGGGCACCGAACAGGCTGCACGCGAGGCCGGCCTGCTCAAGTGACATCGACAGTGGCTTCCAACGTGGCTATTCATCTGCACGGGGCCGGGCTGCGCCATGGCCAGGTGCGTGCGCTTGATGCCGTGAGCCTGAGCATCGGTCAGGGCGAGCGCGTCGCCATCATCGGGCCTTCGGGCGCGGGCAAGTCCAGCTTGCTGCACCTGATGGCGACCGCCGTCCAGCCCAGCAGCGGGCGCCTGGAGCTGCTCGGCGAACAGCCCTGGGCGCTGTCTGCCAGGGCTCGCCAGCGCCTGCGTGCGCGGGTAGGCCTGGTGCACCAGGCACCGCCCTTGCCTCCGCGCCAGCGGGTGGTGACGGCGGTGCTGGCCGGCCGCCTGGGGCAGTGGGGTGTGCTGCGCGGCCTGCTCAACCTGCTGTACCCCAGTGATGTGCCGGGGGCGCGCCAAGCCTTGGCCGAGCTGGGCCTGGCCGACAAGCTGTTCGTGCAGTGCGGGCAATTGTCCGGTGGCCAGTTGCAGCGGGTGGGTATTGCCCGGGCGTTGTACCAGCGGCCGCAGGTGTTGCTGACTGACGAGCCGGTGTCGGCCATGGACCCGGTGCTGGCCGACCACAGCCTGGCCTTGCTCAACCGCCACGCCCAGGCCAATGCCGTGACCCTGGTGGCGAGCCTGCATGCCGTGGATCTGGCGCTGGCGCACTTCCCGCGGGTGATTGGTATCCGCGAAGGGCAGGTGGCGTTCGACTGCCCGGCGCAAGCGGTGACCGAGCAGTTGCTGGATGCGCTGTACGCCAACGAACAACTGGCTTCACCGCCAAGCCAGGGGCCGACCCTGACCGTGCAGATTCCGCGATGCTGAAGCTTGATGCCCGCGACCCGGCGCTGCTGCCGCGGTTGCTGCTGACCCTGCTGGCGGTGGCGGTGCTATGGCCTGGCATCCGGTTGAGCGAACTGAACCCGGGGGTGCTGCTGCAGGCAGAGAACCGCCAGCAGATCGCCAGTTTCACCAGTGCCTTCTGGCCACCGGCACACGATGCCGACTTCCTTTCGCTGCTGTATGAAGCCACCCTGCAGACCCTGGCCGTGGCCACGGCCGGCATGGCGTTGGCGTTGCTGCTGGCGGTCCCTGCCGGGTTGCTGGCCAGCCGTGCCCTGTCGCTGCGCGCAGCCTCCCGTGGCGGTCGCGCCGGGTTATGGTCGCGGTTGCTGCGCCTGCCGGTGCGCTGGTTGCTGATTTTCCTGCGCAGTGTGCCGGAAATCGTCTGGGCGTTGCTGTTCGTGCGGGCCGTGGGGCTGGGGCCGACGGCGGGCGTACTGGCCATTGCCATCACCTACAGTGGCATGCTCGGCAAGGTCTATGCCGAGATCTTCGAGTCGGTCGACCAGCGCCCGGCGCATGCCTTGCTGCAGGCGGGTAGTGGCCGCCTGGCTGCGTTTTTCTACGGCATCCTGCCCAGTGCGGTGTCCGAAGTGGTGTCCTACACCGTGTACCGCTGGGAGTGCGCTGTACGCGCCTCGGTGGTGATGGGCTTTGTCGGTGCTGGCGGGCTGGGGCAGCAGATCGACTTGTCGATGCGCATGTTCGCTGGAGCGGAAGTGGCAAGCATGCTGCTGACGTTCCTGGTCCTGGTGATGCTGGCCGACCTGCTCAGCCGCTTCCTGCGTTGGAGGCTGGCATGAACCGGGTCATCAATTGGTTGGTGCTAGGCGCCATCGTGGCTGCGGTGATGGCCTCGTTCGCATACCTGGAGCTGGACTTGCAGGCGCTGGTCGGCAACGGCGGGCTGGGGCAGATGGGCGAATATGCCGGTCGTTTCCTGCACCCGGACCTGTCTGCCGGGCACCTGCGCGCGGTTGCGCGCGGGGCGCTGGAAACTCTGGCCATGTCCGGCCTTGGCACCTTGTTGGCCATGCTGCTGGGCATGCTGTTGGCGCTGCCGGCCGCTGGCCGGTTCGGTTGGCCGCTGCAGGCCTGTGCGCGGTTGTTGCTGAATGCCCTGCGGGCCATCCCGGAACTGGTGTGGGCCGCGCTGACGGTGCTGGCGGCCGGGCTTGGGCCGAATGCCGGTACCCTGGCGTTGGCGCTGCACACCGCTGGCGTGCTGGGGCGGCTGTTTGCCGAGGCGCTGGAGAACGCACCGCCGGAGCCGGCGGTGGCCATCCGCTTGCAGGGCGGTAGCCAGGTGGCGGCATTCTGCTTCGGTACCTTGCCCAATCTGTGGCCGCAGTTGCTGGCTTATAGCCTGTATCGGTGGGAGAACAATATCCGCATGGCCAGCGTGCTGGGGTTTGTCGGTGCGGGTGGGTTGGGGCAGATGCTGTACACCACCTTGAGCCTGTTCCAGGAGGCCCAGGCCAGCACGGTGATCATGGGGATGCTGGTGCTGGTGTTACTGGTGGACGCGTTGAGTGATGTGTTGCGCCAGCGCTATGTGCGGGCCTGATGGATAGCCGGGGCCGCGTTGCGGCCCTTTCGCCGGCAAGCCAGCTCCCACAGGTACGGTGCAAGGTCACAGGATTCCACGGCCCCTGTGGGAGCTGGCTTGCCGGCGATAGGGCCGTTGAGGTCTGGCACTAAGCCAACTCCCCGCACTGCGCCTCCCGCTGCATCGACTCCAGGTTCCGCTCGATCGTCTCGCAAATGCTGTCCATCTGGATCTGGTGTTCACTGAATCTGAACGGGCTCTGCAAATCCGTCCCGATCCGCTCGATGGCCAGCAGCATGAAGCCCACCACCGTCGAAGCCAGCGGCGTGAACCAGCCCAGCGATTCCACCAACCCCACCGGTACGATCAGGCAGAACAGGGTGATGAACAGCCGCGGAAAGTAAACGTAAGGGTAGGGCAGCGGCGTATTGGCGATCCGTTCCATGCCACCTTGGGCATTGGACAGGTCCACCAGCGTCGACTCCAGCCTTGCCAGGCGAATGCTGTCCAGCCGCCCGGCCTGGTATTCCCGCGCCAGCAACGCAGCAGAACCGCTCAGGATGTCGTTGGCGAAATTGTTCGAACGGTTGCGCCGCTCGAATTCCGCAGGTGGGATGAACGCCATCAGTTCATCCGGGCAGCGCTCGCCCTTCAAGTGTGCCGCCAGGCAGTTCACATAGGCGATATGCCGGCGCAGCAGGGTAGCCTTGATCGGGTTCAGGCCATCATCCGGGTCATCGATCAGGGTCAGCGCCTGCCGCGCGAAGCTGCGTGAACTGTTCACCAACGCCCCCCACAATGTGCGCGCCTCCCACCAGCGGTTGTAGGCGCTGCTGTTGCGAAAGCTCACCAGCACCACCAGCGCCGAGCCCAGCAAGGTCAACGGGATCAGTGGCAGGGTGAACTTGCTGTTGAAGAACAGCATGAAATCGATGGTGACCAGCACATCCCAGATCAGCAGCCAGAACAGCGACCAGCCGATGTAGCCGACGGTCTTCACGACCAGGCGGTACTTGCGGGTGATGATGTCTTTCACGCGGGGTACCTCGAAACGCGGGTGATGCAGGATCGGACGTCGAGGCGCGGCGAAGGTTCTGGTGTTGAATGTTGCAAGGTTTTTTATGACCGTGAAGAGAAAAGTCTGACCCCGTTATGGGAAATGCCTGAGTTCCCATATAAGGGGTAAGGCGACAGAGTGGGCCGCTTCAACACTTGAATGGGTGTGAAATGAGCGAAAAGTTGATCCCGTTTGATATGGCGGCCTTGTTGAGTAGTGATGAGGCCATCACTGAGTACCTTAGTCAGGTCCTCGCAGATGGCGATACCGAGGAAATAATTCGGGCACTTGGCCATATCGCTCGCGCACGGGGAATGACGCAGATCGCCACCGAGAGTGGGTTGGGAAGGGAAAGTCTGTACAAGGCACTCAGTCCAGGCGCAAAACCACGCTTTGACACTGTGCTGAAAGTCATTCGTGCCTTGGGTGTCGACCTCCTCGTTCAGCCCCATGTAGTTCCCCGCTAGCAGAACAGGGATTTCGGAGGGCTGAACGGGGCGGTTGGTCAGCTTCATGGCAGGTCATTCCTGCGCTGGCAACGGGGCGCGGTCGGAGCGGCCGAGGCCATTGCCTCCAGTACTTTGCGAGGCCGTGAGCCAGAGGGGCTGGTCGTCTGGATGCTACTCCACCGGGTCACTCACCGGCTTGGCAAAGATGGCCTTGAGTTCGCTGGTCATCGGGAATTCCAGGTTCAGGCCTTTGGGCGGAATCGGTTGTTCGAACCAGCGCTGGTAGATCCCATTGATTTCCCCGGAACTGTACAGCTCGCCCAGCGATGCGTTCACCAGCGCGAGGAACTGCGGGTCATCCTTGCGCACCATACAGCTGTAGATTTCCCGCGACTGCTCTTCCCCGACCACCACCCAGTTGTGCGGATCACGGGCCTTGGCGCGTTCTCCGTAGAGCAGCGCATCGTCCATGTAGAACGCCGCCGCTCGGCCGGACTGCAACATCTGGAAGGCTTCACCGTGGTCCTTGGCGCTGATCACGTACATGTCCATCTTGTTATCGACGTTGTAGCTTTTCAGATAGCGTTCGTTGGTGGTGCCGGCGGTGGTTACCACGTTCTTGCCGCGCAGGTCGGCGAAACTCTTGATCCCGCTGTCTTTGGCCGTCAGCAACTGGCCTTTGACATAGATGAACCCATAGGAAAACGCCACCTGTTTCTGGCGCTCTGCGGTGACGCCGGTCGAGCCGCACTCCAGGTCAACGGTACCGTTCTGTACCAGCGGAATGCGGGTTTGCGATGTCACCAGGTTGTATTTCACCTTGAGCTGGGGCAATGCCAGCTTCTGCTGTACCCGCTCGACGACCTTGTTCGCCAGGTCTACCGAGTAGCCCATGGGTTGCCCCGAATGGTCGCCCACATAGGAGAACGGTACTGAAGCATCGCGATAGCCCAAGGTAATGCTGTTGGCTCTGGCAATCTTGCTCAGGGTAGGCCCCAGCGCTGCTTCGTCAGCATGGGCCTGGGTGCCTAGCAACAGGCCAAGGGTGCAGCCGATCAACGTGATTTTTCGCATTGTTATTCTCCGTTGTAGGTGAGGGGATCAGAGACATGCTGCAGTACGGTTATTTCCACCAGCCGCACGGGCGGTGAAACCCTGCAGGTCGATGGAGGGGCGGCGCTGGCCGATCAGTTCGCTGAGCAAGCGTGCGCTGGCGCAGGCCAGGGTAAAGCCCAGCGCACCATGGCCAAGGTTAAGCCACAGGTTGCGATACGCCGTTGCGCCCAGCAGCGGCACGCCGCTAGGCGTGGCCGGACGCATGCCGGCCCATTCGATGGCGTAGTCATAATTACCGGCATTGGCGAAGGTCTCGCGGGCCTGGCGCTTGAGCAAGGCCAGGCGCTTGGGGTCCAGCGACGGATCGAAACCGACAATGTCGACCATCGCCGCCACACGCAACTGTTCACCGATCCGGGCGTAGACGATCTTGCGGTCGTAGTCGGTGATGCTCAGGTCCGGCGCCCGGTGCTGGGCGCCGATCGGTACTGTCAGGCTATAACCCTTCAGCGGATACAGCGGCAGGTCAATGCCCGGCAGTGCCAGCAACGCACTGCGATGGCCGGCCGCAACCACCAGGTGCTCCACCGGCAGCACTTCGTCGTCCAGTTCAATCGCATTCACCACGCCATGCGCATGGCGAATTCCGGACACCGCCTGGCCCAGGCGGAACTTGCAGCGTCCCGACGCCTGCAGGCGCGCCGCCAGTTGCTGGCAAAAGCTGTGGCAATCGCCGACTTCTTCATCCGGGGTATAGATGGCGCCGACAAAGGGCGCCTCCGCCAGCGCTGGGTCCAGACGGGCACAGTCGGCGTGCGACAGCACTTGTTGTTGCTGGGGTACGGCAAGGTTCTTGCGCGCATGCTCGAAGCTGCTGGCCTTGCGGAAGGTGACCAGCTTGCCGTTGCGTCGCCAGTTGAAATCACCCAGACCGTCTTCCTCACGCCAGGCTTGCAAGGTCGACTGGCTCAGCAGCGCGAGGCGTAGCAGATGGCCGGCGTTGGCGCGGTTGACCGAGGAGCGGCAAGCACCCAGGAATGCTGCCATCCAGCGCCATTGGGCACGATCGAAGCGCGGGCGCAATCGCAGCGGCGATTCACCGCGCAGCATCCAGCCAAGGGCCTGCAATGGCACACCGGCGTCGGCCAGGGGCGCCACGTAGCGATAGGACAGCTGGCCGCCGTTGGCGAAGCTGGTTTCACTGCCCAACGAATCGCGAGCCTCGATCAGCGTCACGTCAAAGCCGTCGCGTACCAGTGCATAAGCGGTTGACAGGCCAATGACGCCACCGCCGATGATGCATACATGCTGAGCCATGTCAGTCCTTGGTCGTGGTTGGAACGAGGCTGAGGTTAGGGCCAGGTGACAGGTGGCGAAAAATGAATAAAGATCGCTGAGCCATAAACAAAGGTTATGGACTTGCCATGCGCCTTCGCCATATCGAGATTTTCCAGGCCATCCGCCAGACCGGCTCGGTCAGCGGTGCCGCACAGTTGCTGCACGTTTCCCAACCTGCCGTGACCAAGGTGCTACAGCACGCCGAGCAGCAACTGGGCTTCCCGTTGTTCCTGCGGGTGCGCGGCAAGCTGCAGCCCACGCCCGAAGCGCTGGAGCTGGAGCGTGAGGTCGACAAGGTCACGGAGAGCCTGCAAGGGGTGCGACGCCTGGCGCAAAGCCTGCGTCGCGCGCCAGGCCACAGCCTGCGGATCGGAGCGACCCCGGCACTGGCCCTGTCACTGCTGCCGCCGGCCATTCATGAGTGGACCCAGCGGTACCCGGACATCGCCTGCGAGCTGTCCAGCGCCCACAGTCGCGAACTGGTGCAGAACCTGTTGATGCGGGAGATCGATGTCGCCCTGACCCTGCAACAGCCAGATCACCCAGCGCTCAAGGCGCAGGCGCTGGCCAGCGGAGTTTTGGTGGCATTGGCACCGGCAGGTTATTGGCCGCTGGAAGATGAAGGCAAGCCGCTGCCGTTGGCGGCACTGGCCGGTGCGCCCATGATCGGGCTGTCCAGCGCCGACCCGCTGTCGGTGCGCCTCGAAAGCTACCTCAAGGCGGTGGAGCCGCCGCCACGGGTGAGCATCGCGGTGCAAACCTATTCACTGGCCAGAGCGATGGTCGAATCCGGTGCTGGGCTGGCGGTGATCGATCCCTTCACCGCACTTGGCGCGGCGCCTGGGGCGACCGCGATCAGGCCGCTGGCCCCGGCGCTGCCGATTACCTTGTATGCGGTCACCCGCACTGCCGAACCGTCAGCGCATACATTGAGCGAGCTGCTGACGATTTTCAGCAGCCGTGCCCAAGGGCAGCTGGATCGCTGGCGCTGATTGCAGATATGCCCGGAAAGCGCATCAATGTCAGCCCGGACTCTCATGGAACTGCACATAACTAATTGAGTTAGCAGGGTCACCGTGGGAGCGGGCGTGTCGAGGCGTCGAACCGCCGCGAACACCGGCGGAGCCGGTGCCATACACCGCGTTGGGCGTTTCGCGGGCTCGCCCGCTCCCACAAGGGTATATGACACGCTCTCGAACATTGTTCCCTGTGCGACAGCCCAGCCCAGATCGCAGGCGAAAAAAAACCGACCATAAGGTCGGTTTTTTCCGGATCTTGGTGCCCCGAGGGAGACTCGAACTCCCACTCCTTTCGAAAACGGATTTTGAATCCGCCGCGTCTACCAATTCCGCCATCAGGGCATGTGGCGCGCAGTATAGAGAGCCACCGCTGGTCGGTCAATCGGCTTTCATGGTCAATTTTCACACATTGGGCTAAACTTCCCGGCCCTGCCGAACCGAACATCATCATGCGCGTCGCCGATTTTTCCTTCGAACTCCCCGATTCCCTGATCGCCCGCCACCCGCTGGCCGAGCGCCATGGCAGCCGTCTGCTGGTCCTCGATGGACCGAGCGGCGCGCTGGCGCACCGGCAATTCCCCGATCTGCTCGAGTATCTGCGCCCCGGCGACCTGATGGTGTTCAACAACACCCGGGTCATCCCGGCGCGGTTGTTCGGCCAGAAAGCTTCCGGCGGCAAGCTGGAAGTGCTGGTCGAGCGCGTACTCGACAGCCATCGGGTGCTGGCCCATGTGCGCGCCAGCAAGGCGCCCAAGGTAGGCGCGGTCATCCTCATCGATGGCGGCGGCGAGGCCGAAATGGTCGCGCGCCATGACACGCTGTTCGAGCTGCGCTTCACCGAAGAGGTGCTGCCACTGCTCGACCGCGTCGGGCACATGCCGCTGCCGCCCTACATCGACCGCCCGGACGAGGGCGCCGACCGTGAGCGCTACCAGACCGTGTACGCCGAACGTGCCGGTGCGGTCGCCGCGCCCACCGCAGGCCTGCACTTCGACGAGGCGCTGCTGGAAAAGATCGCCGCCAAGGGCGTCGAGCGGGCTTTCGTCACCTTGCACGTGGGCGCGGGCACCTTTCAGCCGGTGCGGGTCGACAAGATCGAAGACCACCACATGCATAAAGAGTGGCTCGAAGTGGGCCAGGATGTGGTCGATGCCATCGAGGCTTGCCGCGCCCGTGGCGGCCGGGTGGTCGCGGTCGGTACCACCAGCGTGCGTTCGCTGGAGAGCGCGGCGCGCGATGGCGTGCTCAAGGCCTTCAGCGGCGACACCGACATCTTCATCTACCCGGGCCGGCCGTTCCATGTGGTCGACGCGCTGGTCACCAATTTCCACCTGCCGGAGTCCACGCTGCTGATGCTGGTCTCGGCCTTCGCCGGCTACCCCGAGACCATGGCCGCCTACGCGGCGGCGGTCGAGCAGGGGTACCGCTTCTTCAGTTACGGTGATGCCATGTTCATCACCCGCAATCCGGCGCCACGCGGGCCCGAGGATCAAGCATGAGTCGCACCTGTCGAATGTCCTTCGAACTGCTGGCCACCGACGGCAAGGCCCGTCGTGGCCGCATCACCTTCCCACGCGGCACCGTGGAAACCCCGGCGTTCATGCCGGTGGGCACCTATGGCACGGTCAAGGGCATGCTGCCGCGCGACATCGAGGCCATCGGCGCCGAGATGATCCTGGGCAACACCTTCCACCTGTGGCTGCGCCCGGGCACCGAGGTGATCAAGAAGCACAACGGCCTGCACGACTTCATGCAGTGGAAAGGCCCGATCCTCACCGACTCCGGTGGCTTCCAGGTGTTCAGCCTGGGCGCCATGCGCAAGATCAAGGAAGAGGGCGTGACCTTCGCCTCGCCGGTAGATGGCGCCAAGGTGTTCATGGGCCCGGAAGAGTCGATGCAGGTGCAGCGTGACCTGGGCTCGGACGTGGTGATGATCTTCGACGAGTGCACCCCGTACCCGGCCGAGCACGATGTGGCGCGCGCGTCCATGGAGCTGTCGCTGCGCTGGGCCCAGCGCTCGAAGAACGCCCACGCTGACAACACCGCGGCGCTGTTCGGTATCGTCCAGGGTGGCATGTACCAGGACCTGCGCATGCGCTCGCTGGAAGGCCTGGAAAACATCGGCTTCGACGGCCTGGCCATTGGTGGCCTGTCGGTGGGCGAGCCCAAGCACGAAATGATCAAGGTGCTGGATTACCTGCCGGGCCAGATGCCTGCTGACAAACCTCGTTACCTTATGGGGGTAGGCAAACCGGAAGATCTCGTTGAGGGTGTGCGCCGCGGCGTCGACATGTTCGACTGCGTGATGCCGACGCGTAACGCGCGCAACGGTCATCTGTTCGTCGATACAGGGGTGATCAAGATCCGCAATGCGTTCCATCGCCACGATGATTCGCCGCTGGATCCGACCTGTGACTGCTACACCTGCACCAACTTCTCCCGCGCCTATCTCCATCACCTGGACAAGTGCGGCGAAATGCTGAGCAGCATGCTGAATACCATCCACAACTTGCGCCATTACCAGCGCTTGATGGCCGGTTTACGCGAGGCTATTCAACAGGGTAAATTGGCCGCCTTTGTCGACGCCTTCTACGCCAAGCGCGGGCTTCCTGTGCCGCCTTTGGACTGACTGTCCGCATCCATTATTAGAAAATTACATTAGGAGTGCCCAATGAGCTTCTTGATCCCCGCCGCATACGCGGACGCTGCAGCACCCGCCGCCGGCCCAGCCGGTACCGGCTTCGAGTGGATTTTCCTGGTCGGTTTCCTGGTCATCTTCTACCTGATGATCTGGCGCCCGCAGGCCAAACGTGCAAAAGAGCAGAAGAACCTGCTGAGCAACTTGCAGAAGGGTGACGAAGTTGTCACCAACGGCGGCATCGCCGGCAAGATCGTCAAGGTTTCCGATGATTTCGTGGTACTGGAAGTTTCCGACAACGTCGAGCTGAAGTTCCAGAAGGGTGCCATCGCGGCCACCCTGCCAAAAGGTACGCTCAAGGCTATCTGAGTTACCGGTTTTTCTTTCCAGTCGGGGCGCGCAACGCGCCCCGCGTCTTGAACGGGCGGCGTGATGCTGAACAAATACCCTCTGTGGAAATATGCACTGATCGTGCTGGTACTGGTGGTCGGTTTCATTTATTCCGCTCCCAACCTCTACCCGGATGATCCGGCGGTACAGATCAGTGGTGCCAGCTCGGCGCTGCAGGTGAACCAGGCCGACCTCGATCGCGTCAGCAAGGCGCTGGGCGATGCCAAGATCGCCGTCAAGGGCGCTAGCCTGGGTGAGAAGGGCAGCGGGCTGATCCGCCTGACCAATCAGGAAGACCAGCTGCCAGCCAAGGATGTAGTGCGCAAGGCACTGGGCGATGATTACGTCGTGGCCCTGAACCTGGCCCAGACTACCCCGCAATGGTTGCGCAACCTGGGCGCAAGCCCGATGAAGCTGGGCCTGGACCTGTCCGGTGGTGTGCACTTCCTGCTGGAAGTGGATATGGACAAGGCCATGAACGCCCGCATGAAAGTCTACGAAGGCGAGGTCAAGACCTTGCTGCGCAAAGAGCGCGTCCGCTACCGCAGCCTGCCTCAGCAGGATGGCGGCATCATGCTGGGCTTCGCTGACGATGCTACCCGCGAACAGGCTCGTGCCCTGATCCGCAAGAATTTCAATGACTTCGACCTGACCACCACCGAGCGCAACGAGCTCGCCGTGCTGCGTCTGGCGCTGACCCAGGCGAAAGTCGCCGAGATCCGCGAATACTCGATCAAGCAGAACCTCACCACCGTCCGCAACCGGGTCAACGAGCTGGGTGTGGCCGAGCCGCTGGTACAGCGCCAGGGCGCCAACCGCATCGTGGTCGAGCTGCCAGGCGTGCAGGACACTGCCGAAGCCAAGCGTATCCTGGGTAAAACCGCCAACCTGGAGTTCCGCTTCGGCGCCGAGCCGGGCGCGTCCAAGGCCACTACCGAGGTGTTCGAGTTCCGTGAGGGCGGCCGTTCCGCCGCGGTCGAGCGCGGCCTGATCATCACCGGTGACCAGGTAACCGACGCCCAGGCCAGCTTCGACGAGCAAGGTCGCCCGCAGGTGAACATCCGCCTGGATGGCCACGGTGGCGAGCTGATGACCCGCGCTACCCGCAGCAACGTCGGCCGCAGCATGGCGGTGATCTTCATCGAGCAGAAGCCGGTCACCCGCTATGTCAAGCAGACCGTCGACGGCGTCGAGAAGGACGTTGCCGTCCAGAGCTTCCAGGAAGAGAAGAAGATCATCAGCCTGGCGACCATCCAGTCGCCGCTGGGTAGCCAGTTCCGCATCACCGGCCTGAACGGCCAGGGCGAATCGTCCGAACTGGCCCTGCTGCTGCGTGCCGGTGGCCTGGCTGCGCCGATGTACTTCGCTGAAGAACGTACCATCGGCCCAAGTCTGGGTGCCGACAACATCACCAAGGGTATCGATGCGTCGCTGTGGGGCATGCTGTTCGTCTCGCTGTTCATCATCGCCATCTACCGCGCCTTCGGTGTGATCGCCACCATTGCCCTGGCGGGCAACATGGTCCTGCTGCTGGCGCTGATGTCGCTGCTGGGTGCCACCCTGACCCTGCCGGGTATTGCCGGTATCGTGTTGACCATGGGTATGGCGGTGGACGCCAACGTGCTGATCTTCTCGCGTATCCGCGAAGAGCTGAACGCCGGCATGTCGGTGCAGCGCGCCATTCATGAAGGCTTCAATCGCGCCTACACCGCGATCATCGACGCCAACCTGACCAGCCTGCTGGTCGGCGGCATCCTGTTCGCCATGGGTACCGGCCCGGTCAAGGGCTTTGCGGTCACCATGTCCCTCGGGATTTTCACCTCGATGTTCACCGCCGTCATGGTGACCCGTGCAATGGTCAACCTGACCTGCGGCGGGCGTGACATCAAGAAGCTGTGGGTTTGAGGGAGCTGCGATGAAAACCATCAACTTCATGGGCGTGCGCAATGTCGCGTTCGCCGTTACCGTGCTCCTCACCGTGCTGGCGCTGTTCAGCTGGTGGCAGAAGGGCCTGAACTTCGGCCTGGACTTCACCGGCGGTACGCTGATCGAGCTGACCTACGAGCGCCCGGCCGACCTCAAGGCGGTGCGTGCCGAGCTGGTCAACTCCGGCTTCCACGAGGCGGTGGTGCAGAGCTTCGGCGCCACCACCGACCTGCTAGTGCGCATGCCGGGCGATGACCCGCAGCTGGGCAACAAGGTAGCTGAAGCCCTGCAGAAGGCCGGTGGCGACAACCCGGCCAAGGTCAAGCGTGTCGAGTTCGTAGGCCCGCAGGTGGGTGAGGAGCTGCGCGACCAGGGTGGCATGGGCATGCTCCTGGCACTGGGCGGCATCCTTATCTACCTGGCATTCCGCTTCCAGTGGAAGTTCGCCGTGGGCGCGATCGTCTCGCTGATCCACGACGTGGTGGTGACCCTGGGTATCCTGTCGTTCTTCCAGATCACCTTCGACCTGACGGTGCTGGCGGCGGTACTGGCGATCATCGGCTACTCGCTGAACGACACCATCGTCGTGTTCGACCGGGTGCGCGAGAACTTCCGCGTCATGCGCAAGGCCTCGCTGATCGAGAACATCAACGTTTCCACCACCCAGACCCTGCTGCGGACCATCGCCACCTCGGTTTCTACCTTGCTGGCCATTGCCGCGCTGCTGTTCTTCGGTGGCGACAACCTGTTCGGCTTCTCGCTGGCCCTGTTCATCGGCGTCATGGCCGGTACCTATTCGTCGATCTATATCGCCAACGTGGTACTGATCTGGCTTAACCTGAGCAGTGAAGACCTGATCCCGCCGGCCAAGACCGACGGTGTGGACGACCGTCCGTAAGGCGTGCTCCACGCCGTTTGGCGGCCAAAAAGGCGCGAGTGTTGAACTCGCGCCTTTTTTTTTACTCCAAGGCTGGGAGAAGGCGGGTCGGACCCGCGGGTTATGATCAGGAGGTTCATGTGAACAAATCAATGCTTGTGGGTGCGGTACTGGGTGCTGTCGGTGTGACTGCCGGAGGTGCTGTCGCGACCTACAGCTTGGTCAACAAGGGGCCTGAGTATGCGCAGGTCACCGACGTGCAACCGATCAAACAACAGGTAAAAACCCCCCGTGAAGTCTGCAAGGACGTCGCCGTGACGCGGCAGGCGCCGGTCAAGGACCAACACCAGATCGCAGGTACCGTGGTGGGCGCCATTGCCGGTGGCCTGCTGGGTAACCAGATTGGTGGTGGTAGCGGCAAGAAGATCGCCACCGTGGCCGGTGCGGTCGGTGGTGGTTATGCCGGTAACAAGGTGCAGGAAGGCATGCAGGAGCGTGACACCTACACCACCACGCAAACCCGCTGCAATACGGTCAACGACATCAGTGAGAAAGTGGTGGGCTACAACGTGAAGTACACCATTGGCGACAAGGTGGGGCAGGTGAAGATGGATCACGAGCCCGGGTCGACCATTCCGCTGGACAAGAATGGCAAGCTGATCCTGAGCGAAGCCGGGCAGTAAGGCCGCATGGGGTCTGCTCTTTTTGTGGGAGCGGCCTTGTGTCGCGAAAGGGGCGCGCAGCGGCCCCTGGGTCTGTGAACCATTAGAGATCGCCGGGGCTGCTATGCAGCCCTTTCGCGACACAAGGCCGCTCCCACAAAAAGCAGATTGCGCATGGCTTCTACAGGCACAAAAAAAGCACCCCGAGGGGTGCTTTTTTGTTTGCCGGCAATCCGCGCTTAGCGCTTCATGTTCTCTGGCAGGTGCGGCTGGATAGCAGTCAGCACGGCCTTGAAGCACTTGATGTTGCCCGCAACGATATGGCCCTTGTCGAGGAAGTCGTGGCCACCGTTGAAATCGCTCACCAGGCCGCCCGCTTCCTGGATCAGCAGCACGCCGGCCGCCATGTCCCATTCGGACAGGCCCGACTCCCAGAAGGCGTCGAAACGGCCGGCGGCCACGTAGGCCAGGTCCAGGCTGGCGGAGCCGGCGCGGCGGATGCCGGCGGTCTGGCCAGTCAGGGCGCGGAACATGCCCAGGTAGTTGTCCAGGTCAGCCATCTGGCTGTCACGGAACGGGAAGCCGGTACCCAGCAGGGCGCCTTCCAGGCTGGTGCGCGAGCTGACACGCAGGCGGCGACCGTTGAGCTGGGCGCCACGGCCACGGCTGGCGGTGAATTCTTCCTGGCGAACCGGGTCGACGATCACGGCGTGCTCAAGGCGGCCACGGTATTTGCAGGCGATGCTGACCGCGAAGTGCGGGATGCCACGCAGGAAGTTGGTGGTGCCATCCAGCGGGTCGATGATCCACAGGTAATCCTTGCCTTCTTCGCCGCTACCCGCGTGCAGGCCGGTTTCCTCGCCCTGGATGGAGTGGTTCGGGTAGGCCTTGCGCAGGGCGTTGACGATGCTCTGCTCGGCGGCGCGATCGACTTCGGAGACGTAGTCCTTGGCCTCTTTCTCATCGACCTTGATGCTATCCAGGCGTTCGATGGAGCGGAAAATCAGTTCACTGGCGCTGCGAGCGGCGCGCAGGGCGATATTCAGCATAGGCTGCATGGGCGGGTCACCTGGAGATGTTAAAGAAGAAAGCCGATCATTCTAGCAGAAAACTTTGGCGGCAGAAGTGTCACATTTGCTTTCATGGCGTTACGTCTGTCGGTTCTGTAAGATCGAAGGCCCTGATTCCTGCATCTGTGAGCACAACACCTTGCTGCAAAATATTCGTGTTGTTCTGGTCAATACCAGCCACCCCGGCAACATCGGCGGCGCTGCACGTGCCATGAAAAACATGGGCTTGTCGCGTCTGGTGCTGGTGCAGCCGAAAGAGTTCCCCGCCGTGGATGCCAGCGCCCGAGCCTCGGGTGCCGACGATGTGCTGGACAACGCCCAGGTGGTCGACAGCCTTGAGCAGGCGCTGGTCGGCTGCAACCTGGTGATGGGCACCAGCGCCCGCGAGCGGAGCATCCCCTGGCCGCTGATCGGCCCGCGCGAGTGCGGGGCCAAGGCTGTGGAGCATGCCAATGGTGGCGAGGAAATCGCCCTGGTGTTCGGGCGTGAACACGCCGGCCTGACCAACGAAGAACTGCAGCGATGTCACTTCCACGTGCACATTCCCTCCAACCCCGACTTCAGCTCGCTGAACCTGGCCGCCGCTGTCCAGGTGCTCTCCTACGAGGTGCGCATGGCCTGGCTGGCCGCCGGTGCAGCGCCGGGCAAGGTCGAGAAGGTTGACGCCAGCGAGCTGGCGACCATGGACGAAATGGAGCTGTTCTACGACCACCTGGAAAAGACCCTGGTCGGTATCGGCTTTCTCGACCCCGAAAAGCCCAAGCACCTGATGCCGCGCCTGCGCCGGCTGTATGGGCGGGTGGCGGTCGAACGTTCGGAAATGAGCATTTTGCGCGGCATCCTCACCGAGACCCAGAAAGTGGTCCGGGGCGAGCCGCATAAACGGAAGGACTGACAGATGTTCGAACGCCTGCGTGAAGATATTCAAAGCGTATTCCACCGTGACCCGGCTGCGCGTAACGCCTTCGAGGTGCTGACCTGCTACCCGGGCATGCACGCCATCTGGCTGCACCGCCTGGGCAATGCCTTGTGGAAGCGTGATTTCAAGTGGCTGGCCCGCCTGGTATCGAACTTCGGTCGCTGGCTGACCGGCATCGAGATCCACCCCGGCGCCACCATCGGCCGGCGCTTCTTCATCGACCACGGCATGGGCATCGTCATCGGCGAAACCGCCGAGATCGGCGACGATGTCACCCTTTACCAGGGCGTGACCCTGGGCGGCACCAGCTGGAACAAGGGCAAGCGCCACCCCACCCTGGAAAACGGCGTGGTGGTAGGGGCGGGGGCCAAGGTGCTGGGCCCGTTCACCGTCGGTGCCGGGGCCAAGATCGGTTCCAATGCGGTGGTGACCAAGGCAGTGCCGCCCGGCGCCACCGCGGTCGGCATCCCTGGGCGCATCATCGTCAAGAGCGAAGACAATGAGGTCGAGGCCAAGCGCAAGGCCATGGCCGAGAAGATCGGCTTCGATGCCTATGGTGTCAGTGGCGACATGCCCGACCCGGTGGCCCGTGCCATCGGCCAGATGCTCGACCACCTGCAGGCAGTCGACGAGCGGCTGGAGGGCATGTGCGGCGCCCTGACCAAGATGGGCAGCGATTACTGCGCCAAGGAACTGCCGGCCCTGCCGGAAGATGACTTCACGGAAGTCGCCCAGGTGGCTCAGCGCGACACTCAGTCGCATTGATTGCGCCGCGCTGAAATCATGGTGACATACGGGGCGTGTGCTCACGCCCCCTGTCTGCTACAATCGCGCCCGCCTCCCCGATGCAAACCCGACTAAAGCACTAGGTCTAATAGTTGACTTAAATGCTCGGGAATCGCATACTCGCTCACATCCTGTAACTCCCGTGGTACCCAATAGCCATGCGACTGACTACCAAAGGCCGATACGCCGTGACCGCCATGCTCGACCTGGCGTTGCACGCGCAGCATGGGCCGGTGTCTTTGGCCGACATTTCCGAGCGCCAGGGCATTTCCCTCTCTTATCTGGAACAGCTGTTCGCCAAGCTGCGCCGCAGCAGTCTGGTCTCCAGCGTGCGTGGTCCAGGCGGTGGCTACCAGCTGTCGCGGGGCATGGAAACCATCCAGGTGGCCCAGGTCATCGATGCGGTCAACGAATCGGTCGATGCCACCCGTTGCCAGGGCCTCGGGGACTGCCATGCCGGTGACACCTGCCTGACCCACCACCTGTGGTGCGACCTCAGCCAGCAGATCCATGAATTCCTCAGCGGTATAAGCCTGGCCGACCTTGTCATGCGCCGTGAGGTGCAGGAAGTTGCCCAGCGTCAGGACCTGCGTCGTGTCGCAGGCCGAACCGCCCAGCTGGACAAGATTGAGACGTCCGCCGTCGATTGATCCCACCGGGACGACGAGCGACGCCACCGCCTGATAGGAGAGACAAATGAAGTTGCCGATCTACCTCGATTACTCCGCGACCACCCCGGTCGACCCACGCGTGGCCCAGAAGATGGCCGACTGCCTGCTGGTCGACGGGAACTTCGGTAACCCGGCTTCGCGCTCCCACGTCTTTGGCTGGAAAGCCGAGGAAGCGGTCGAGAACGGTCGTCGCCAGGTTGCCGAACTGATCAACGCCGATCCGCGCGAAATCGTCTGGACCAGCGGTGCCACCGAGTCCGACAACCTCGCACTCAAGGGCGTCGCGCACTTCTATCAGACCAAGGGCAAGCACATCATCACCTCCAAGATCGAGCACAAAGCGGTCCTGGATACCGCTCGCCAGCTGGAGCGTGAAGGTTTCGAAGTCACCTACCTCGAGCCAGGCGAAGACGGCATCGTCACCCCGGCCATGGTCGAAGCGGCGCTGCGCGACGACACCATCCTGGTTTCGCTGATGCACGTGAACAACGAAGTCGGCTCGATCAACGATATCGCCGCCATCGGTGAACTGACCCGCTCGCGCGGCGTGCTGTTCCACGTTGACGCCGCACAGTCGGCCGGCAAGGTCGAAATCGACCTGCAGAAGCTGAAGGTCGACCTGATGTCGTTCTCGGCGCACAAGGTCTACGGCCCGAAAGGCATCGGCGCGCTGTACGTCAGCCGCAAGCCGCGCGTACGCCTGGAAGCCATCATTCACGGCGGTGGCCATGAGCGCGGCATGCGTTCGGGCACCCTGCCGACCCACCAGATCGTCGGCATGGGCGAAGCCTTCGCCATCGCCAAGCAGGAAATGGCCGCGGAAAACGTACGCATCAAGGCCCTGAGCGACCGCTTCTTCAAGCAGGTCTCGGACCTCGAAGAGCTGTACGTCAACGGCAGCAAGACTGCCCGCGTACCACACAACCTGAACCTGAGCTTCAACTACGTCGAAGGCGAATCGCTGCTGATGTCGCTGAAGGACATCGCCGTATCGTCCGGTTCGGCCTGCACCTCCGCGTCGCTCGAGCCGTCCTACGTATTGCGCGCCCTGGGCCGCAACGACGAGCTGGCGCACAGCTCGATCCGCTTCTCCTTCGGCCGCTTCACCACCGAAGAAGAAGTCGACTACGCCGCGCAGAAAGTCTGCGAGGCCGTGAACAAACTGCGTGAGCTGTCGCCGCTGTGGGACATGTACAAAGACGGCGTTGACATCTCCAAGATCGAGTGGGCCGCCCACTAAGCAGTCGCCGGCAAGAGCGGCTCCCTGATGAGGAAGGAATTGCACCATGGCATACAGTGAAAAGGTCATCGACCACTACGAAAACCCGCGCAACGTCGGCAAGATGAACGCCGAAGACCCGGACGTCGGTACCGGCATGGTCGGCGCGCCGGCCTGCGGTGACGTGATGCGCCTGCAGATCAAGGTCAACGAGCAGGGCGTGATCGAAGACGCCAAGTTCAAGACCTACGGCTGCGGTTCGGCCATCGCTTCCAGCTCCCTCGCCACCGAGTGGATGAAGGGCAAGACCCTGGACGAAGCCGAGACCATCAAGAACACCCAGCTGGCCGAAGAACTGGCGTTGCCGCCGGTCAAGATCCACTGCTCGGTACTCGCCGAAGATGCCATCAAGGCAGCCGTACGCGATTACAAGCAGAAGAAAGGCTTGATCTAAGTCGCCTGTTGCGAGGTAAGGAGTCCTGATGGCTATCAGCATGACAGAAGCCGCCGCCAACCACGTGCGGCGTTCCCTGGAAGGGCGCGGCAAGGGCGAAGGCATTCGCCTGGGCGTGCGCACCACCGGTTGCTCGGGCCTGGCCTACGTGCTGGAGTTCGTCGACGAGCTGGCGGACGAAGACCAGGTGTTCGAGAACCATGGCGTCAAGGTGATCATCGATCCCAAGAGCCTGGTCTACCTCGATGGCACCGAACTGGACTTCGTCAAGGAAGGGTTGAACGAAGGCTTCAAGTTCAACAACCCCAACGTGCGCGGTGAGTGTGGCTGCGGCGAAAGCTTCAACGTTTGAGGCTGGCTGTGGGTACTCCTTGTCATTTCGCATTGTTTGACCTCCAGCCAAGCTTCCGCCTGGATCTCGACAAGCTGGCCACTCGCTATCGCGAGCTGGCCCGCGAAGTCCATCCCGACCGCTTTGCCGACGCCTCCGAGCGCGAGCAGCGCGTGGCGCTGGAAAAGTCCGCGGCCCTCAACGACGCCTACCAGACACTGCGCAGTGCGCCGCGTCGCGCCCGCTACCTGCTGGCCATCGGCGGCCACGAAGTGCCTCAGGAGGTCACGGTCCACGACCCTGACTTCCTGTTGCAGCAGATGCAGTGGCGTGAAGAGCTCGAAGAACTGCAGGACGAAGCCGACCTCGATGGCGTGGCCGTGTTCAAGAAGCGCCTGAAGGTCGCCCAGGACACGCTGAACGAGGACTTTGCCGCCTGCTGGGACGCCCCAGGCGAGCGCGACAAGGCCGAACGCCTGATGCGCCGCATGCAGTTCCTCGACAAGCTCGCCCAAGAAGTGCGCCAACTGGAAGAGCGCCTCGACGATTAACCCGGTGCTGCCCGTGATGGCACCTAAGGTATTCAGATAAGCATGGCCCTACTGCAGATTGCCGAACCCGGTCAAAGCCCTCAGCCGCATCAGCGCCGCCTGGCGGTGGGGATCGACCTGGGTACCACCAACTCCCTGGTCGCCGCACTGCGCAGCGGCCGTAACGAGCCCCTGCCCGACGCGCAGGGCAACGTCATTCTGCCGTCCGCGGTGCGCTACCTCGAAGGGCGCAACGAAGTGGGGCAGGCTGCACGCGATGCCGCTTCCAGCGACCCGCTGAACACCGTGCTGTCGGTCAAGCGCCTGATGGGGCGCGGCCTGGCCGACGTCAAGCAACTGGGCGAGCAGCTGCCGTACCGCTTCGTTGGCGGTGAGTCGCACATGCCGTTCATCGACACCGTGCAGGGGCCGAAAAGCCCGGTGGAAGTGTCCGCCGATATCCTCAAGGTGCTGCGCGAGCGTGCCGAAGCCACCCTTGGTGGTGAGCTGGTGGGGGCGGTGATCACCGTGCCGGCCTATTTCGACGATGCCCAGCGCCAGGCCACCAAGGACGCTGCGCGCCTGGCCGGCCTGAACGTGCTGCGCCTGCTCAACGAGCCGACCGCCGCTGCCGTGGCCTATGGCCTGGACCAGAATGCCGAAGGCGTGGTGGCCATCTATGACCTGGGCGGCGGTACCTTCGACATTTCCATTTTGCGCCTGACCGCCGGCGTATTCGAAGTGCTGGCCACCGGTGGCGATACCGCCCTGGGTGGTGACGACTTCGACCACGCCATCGCTGGCTGGATCATCGAGCAGGCCGGGCTGTCGTCCGACCTGGACCCGGCCACCCAGCGCGCGCTGTTGCAGACCGCCTGCGCCGCCAAGGAAGCCCTGACCGACGCCGACGTGGTCAGCGTCAGCCATGGCACCTGGCAGGGCGAGCTGAGCCGCGCCGGCTTCGAAGCCATGATCGAGCCCATGGTTGCCCGCAGCCTCAGGGCCTGCCGCCGCGCCGTGCGTGACAGCGGTATCGAGCTGGAAGAAGTCAGCGCCGTGGTCATGGTCGGTGGTTCGACCCGCGTACCGCGTGTACGTGAAGCCGTCGGAGCACTGTTCGGCCGCACCCCGCTGACCTCGATCGACCCCGACCAGGTGGTGGCCATCGGTGCCGCCATCCAGGCCGATACCTTGGCCGGCAACCGCCGCGAAGGTGGCGAACTGCTGCTGTTGGATGTCATCCCGCTGTCGCTTGGCCTCGAGACCATGGGCGGGCTGATGGAGAAGGTGATCCCGCGCAACACCACCATCCCGGTGGCGCGTGCCCAGGAGTTCACCACCTATAAAGATGGCCAGTCGGCCATGATGATCCATGTGCTGCAGGGCGAGCGCGAGCTGATCAGCGACTGCCGCTCGCTGGCGCGCTTCGAGCTGCGTGGCATCCCGGCCATGGTCGCCGGTGCGGCAAAAATCCGCGTCACCTTCCAGGTCGACGCCGACGGCCTGCTCAGCGTCGCTGCCCGCGAACTGGGCTCGGGCGTGGAAGCCAGCATCCAGGTCAAGCCGTCATACGGCCTGACCGACGGCGAAATCGCCCGCATGCTCAAGGATTCCTTCGAACACGCAGGTTCCGACAAGCAGGCCCGCCAGCTGCGCGAGCACCAGGTGGACGGCGAGCGCCTGCTCGAAGCGGTACAGGGCGCCCTGGACGCCGACGGTGAGCGCCTGCTCAGCAGTGACGAGCGCGACGCCATCGAATTCCAGATGCAAGAACTACGTGATTTGCTGGCCGGCACCGATGGCGCAGCCATCGAGCAACAGACCAAGCGTCTGTCGCAGGTGACCGACGCATTTGCCGCCCGTCGCCTTGATTCGACGGTCAAAGCCGCACTGGCCGGGCGCAACCTGAATGAGATCGAGGAGTAACCGATGCCGCTGGTGACATTCCTGCCGCACGAGAAGTTCTGCCCCGAAGGGCTGACCGTGGAAGTCGAGCCCGGGACCAACATCCTGGAGCTGGCCCACGACCATCATATCGAGATGGAAAGCGCCTGCGGCGGCGTCAAGGCCTGCACCACTTGCCACTGCATCGTGCGCAAGGGCTTCGACTCGCTCGAAGAAGCCGACGAACTGGAAGAGGACATGCTGGACAAGGCCTGGGGCCTGGAGGCTCAATCGCGCCTCGGCTGCCAGGTGGTCGTCGCTGACCAGGACCTGGTCATCGAGATCCCCAAGTATTCGCTCAACCACGCCGCCGAAGCGCCGCACTGAGGTTTGCCCCATGAGCCTGAAATGGATTGATGTACTTGAGATCGCCATCCAGCTTGCAGAAAGCAAGCCGGAAGTCGATCCTCGTTATGTGAATTTCGTCGATCTGCACCGCTGGGTGCTGGCCTTGCCAGAATTCAGCGACGATCCGTCACGCGGCGGTGAGAAAGTGCTCGAGGCCATCCAGGCGGCCTGGATCGAAGAAGCCGACTGAACGCGTCCTGCAGGTTAGGCAATCCCCTGGAACCCGCGTATAATTCGCGGGTTTAATTTTTCGCAACACTCATTTTTCTGGAGTTTTCCATGGCTGTTCAACGTACTTTCTCCATCATCAAGCCTGACGCCGTTGCCAAGAACGTCATCGGCGAGATCACCACTCGTTTCGAGAAAGCCGGCCTGCGCGTCGTCGCTTCGAAAATGAAGCAACTGTCCAAAGCCGAAGCCGAAGGCTTCTACGCCGAGCACAAAGAGCGCGGCTTCTTCGGTGACCTGGTTGCCTTCATGACCTCCGGCCCGGTCATCGTTCAGGTTCTGGAAGGCGAGAACGCCGTTCTGGCCAACCGCGAACTGATGGGCGCCACCAACCCGAAAGAAGCTGCCGCTGGCACCATCCGTGCTGACTTCGCCGTTTCCATCGACGAAAACGCTGTTCACGGTTCCGACTCGGAAGCTTCGGCTGCCCGCGAAATCGCTTACTTCTTCTCCGCTACCGAGCTGTGCGACCGCATTCGCTAAGCGAAGCAGGTCTTGGGTGATTCCATGAGTGACATGACTGGCAAGATCAACCTGTTGGGCCTGACCCTGCAGGAAATGGAAAAATTCTTCGAGTCGATCGGAGAGAAGCGTTTTCGTGCCGGTCAGGTCATGAAATGGATTCACCACTTTGGCGTCGACGATTTCGCCGCCATGACCAATGTCGGCAAGGCCTTGCGCGAAAAGCTCGAGGCCGTTGCCGAGATTCGGGGCCCGGAAGTGGTCAGTGAAGACATTTCCGCCGACGGTACCCGCAAGTGGGTGGTCCGCGTTGCCTCCGGCAGCTGCGTCGAAACCGTCTACATCCCCACCGACGATCGCGGCACCCTGTGCGTGTCGTCGCAAGCCGGCTGTGCCCTGGACTGCAGCTTCTGCTCCACCGGCAAGCAAGGCTTCAACAGCAACCTCACCGCCGCCGAAGTGATCGGCCAAGTGTGGCTTGCCAACAAATCCTTCGGGACCGTTCCGGCCAAGATCGACCGCGCCATTACCAACGTGGTCATGATGGGCATGGGCGAACCCCTGCTGAATTTCGACAATGTCATCGCCGCCATGAAGATCATGATGGAAGATCTGGGCTATGGCATTTCCAAGCGTCGCGTCACCCTGTCCACCTCGGGCGTGGTGCCGATGATCGACGAGCTGGCCAAGCACATCGACGTGTCGCTGGCCCTGTCGCTGCACGCACCGAACGACGAACTGCGCAACAAGCTGGTACCGATCAACAAGAAGTACCCGCTGAAGATGCTGCTGGAATCATGCATGGGCTACATGTCCACCCTGGGTGGCAAGCGCGTGCTGACCATCGAGTACACCCTGCTCAAGGATGTAAACGACCAGCCGGAGCATGCTGCGCAAATGATCGAGCTGCTGCGCGACGTGCCGTGCAAGATCAACCTGATCCCGTTCAACCCGTTCCCGCACTCCGGCTACGAGCGGCCGAGCAACAACGCCATCCGCCGCTTCCAGGACCTGTTGCACCACGGTGGCTTCAACGTCACCACCCGCACCACCCGTGGTGATGACATCGACGCTGCCTGTGGTCAGCTCGTCGGCCAGGTCAACGACCGCACCCGCCGCAGCGAGCGCTACATCGCTGTGCGCCAGCTGTCCGCGGACGCCGAGCTGCAAGACAGCCCCGCCAGCCACTGACCGGGACCTTGCCCATGAGCCTGCGCGCCGCGCTGTCGATCCTTGCGCTTTCGCTGCTGGCCGGCTGCGTGTCGGGCGGCGCGAGCGACCCCCTGGCCAGCCGCCAGGGCAGGGCAGAGGCGGGGCGGGCCTATGTGCAGCTTGGGCTGGGTTATTTGCAACAGGGTTTGACCGAGCAGGCCAAGGCGCCGCTGGGCAAGGCCCTGGCCCTGGATGGCGGTGATGCCGACGCGCACGCCGCCCTGGCGCTGGTCTTCCAGGCCGAAGGCGAGCCGGCGCTGGCCGAAACGCACTTTCGCAAGGCGCTGCAGGCACGCACGGGCGACACGCGAATTCGCAACAATTACGGCAGTTTCCTTTATGCTCAGGGGCGATTTGCCGAGGCCGAGCAGATGTTTCGCCTGGCCAGCGCCGATACCCTGTATCCTGAGCGCTCACGCGTGTACGAGAACCTGGGCCTGACGGCTCTGAAGCTCGAGCGCCGCGACCAGGCGCATGCGTATCTGCTGAAAGCTTTGCAACTCAACCAGCGGCAACCGAAAGCGTTGCTGGAAATGGCTGAGTTGTCCTACGAAAACAGGCATTATGTGCCGGCCCGGGACTACTACGATCGTTTCAGCCAGTTGAGCGACCACGATGCCCGTAGCCTGCTGCTGGGCAGCCGCCTTGCCAGGGTATTCGACGAGCAGGGCACACTGGCCGAGCTGGGCCAGCAATTACAACGACTTTATCCCGGTACGCCGGAATATCAGCAATACCTGTCGGAGCAACGATGAAAGCCGCGCATCCCGAAGTAGCAGTAGCGCCTGGCCAGAACCCCGGTGAGCTTTTGCGTCAGGCCCGTGAGAACCGGGACTGGTCACAAGCCGAGGTGGCCCGCAAGCTCAACCTCACTGTCAGTTCGTTGAACCACGTGGAAACCGGCGCCTTCGACAAGCTGCCGGGGCATACCTTCGCCCGTGGTTATATCCGCGCCTATGCCAAGCTGATGGACCTGGACCAGGCTGCCCTGGTGGAGGCCTTCGACCGTTACACCGGCACCCACGCCAAAGGCAGCGACGTGCACTCGCTGGGCCGTATCGAAGAGCCGGTGCGCCTGTCGCACAATATTCTGCGCGGCGTCAGCCTGCTGCTGCTGGTGGCCGTGGTCGGTGGCGGCTTCGTCTGGTGGCAGGACCAGGGCAGCCTGCGTGGCAAGGACCTGGCCAAGATCGCCCTGGAGCACGTCGAAGTCGAAAGCGCCGACGGTACCACCCAGATTCACCCGCTCGATGAGCCTGAAGACCAGGCTGTTTCCGCTGGCCAGCAGCCTGAGAGCGCGCCGCTGCCGCTGGAGCAGGGCGCTGCCGAGCAGCCTGCCGCCGCCGAACCGGCACCGGCAAGCCCGGCACCTGCTGCTACCGCTGCCGCAGTGCCGGCACCGGCCCAGCAGGCGCCTGTGCCACCGGTCGTCACCGCCCCTGCTGCCGCGCCTGCGCCGGTAGCACCGGTTGCCCCGGCTCCGGCCCCGGCGGCTGTTGCACCTGCTACGCCGGTAGCGGCCGTGGCCGCTGCCGAGCCTGCCGCCCCCGCCGCAGTGCCGGCTGGCAGCGCCAAGGTCGCCATCCAGTTCGTCGCCGATTGCTGGACCCAGGTCACCGACGGCAACGGCAAGGTGCTGTTCAGCGCCATCAAGCGCAAGGGGGACAACCTCGAGCTGACCGGCAAGCCGCCGTTCTCGGTACGCCTGGGCTTTGCCCGTGGCGCCCAGGTCAGCTACAACGGCCAGGCCGTCGATGTTGCCCCGTTCACCAGTGGCGAGACCGCTCGCCTGAAGTTGGGACAGTAATCATGCACGGCGAATCTCCGATCAAACGTCGCGAATCCCGCAAAATCTGGGTCGGCAATGTACCGGTGGGTGGTGATGCCCCCATCGCGGTGCAAAGCATGACCAACACCGACACCAACGATGTGGCCGCCACCGTGGCGCAAATCCAGCGCCTGGTCGATGCCGGCGTGGACATCGTGCGCGTCTCGGTGCCGGATATGGACGCCGCCGAGGCGTTCGGCCGCATCAAGCAGCAGGTCAGCGTGCCGCTGGTTGCCGACATCCACTTCGACTACAAGATCGCCCTGCGCGTGGCCGAACTGGGCGTCGACTGCCTGCGTATCAACCCGGGCAACATCGGCCGTGAAGACCGTGTGCGCGCGGTGGTCGATGCCGCCCGCGACCGCGGCATCCCGATCCGTATCGGCGTCAACGCCGGCTCCCTGGAAAAGGACCTGCAGAAGAAGTACGGCGAACCGACCCCGGCAGCGCTGGTCGAGTCGGCCCTGCGCCACGTCGAGCACCTCGACCGCCTGGACTTCCAGGACTTCAAGGTCAGCGTCAAGGCCTCCGATGTGTTCATGGCCGTCGAAGCCTACCGCCTGCTGGCCAAGCAGATCGTGCAGCCGCTGCACCTGGGCATCACCGAAGCCGGTGGCCTGCGTTCGGGGACGGTGAAATCCGCTGTCGGCCTCGGTATGCTGCTGGCCGAAGGCATTGGCGATACCATCCGTATCTCGCTGGCGGCCGACCCGGTCGAAGAAGTGAAAGTCGGCTACGACATCCTCAAGTCGCTGCACCTGCGTTCGCGTGGCATCAACTTCATCGCCTGCCCGAGCTGCTCGCGGCAGAACTTCGATGTGGTCAAGACCATGAACGAGCTGGAAGGGCGTCTGGAAGACCTGCTGGTGCCGCTGGACGTGGCGGTGATCGGTTGTGTGGTCAACGGCCCGGGCGAAGCCAAGGAGGCCCATGTGGGGCTGACCGGCGGCACGCCGAACCTGATCTACATCGACGGCAAGCCGGCGCAGAAGCTGACCAATGACAACCTGGTCGATGAGCTGGAAAAACTCATCCGCCAGAAAGCGGCCGAAAAGGCCGAAGCCGACGCGGCGCTGATCGTCCGTGGCTGACACACAGAATTCGTAAGGACTTTTCGTGAGCAAATCGCTGCAAGCCATCCGTGGCATGAACGACATCCTGCCAGAACAGTCGCCGCTGTGGCGCTACTTCGAAGGCACCGTGGCCGGCCTGCTGGACACCTACGGGTACAGCCAGATCCGCACGCCGATCGTCGAGTTCACCGAGCTGTTCAAGCGCTCCATCGGTGAAGTGACCGACATCGTCGAAAAAGAGATGTACACCTTCGAGGACCGCAACGGCGATTCGCTGACCCTGCGCCCCGAAGGCACTGCCGCCTGCGTGCGTGCCGTGCTCGAGCATGGCATCACCGGCAACGGCCAGGTGCAGAAACTGTGGTACATCGGCCAGATGTTCCGCCACGAGCGCCCGCAGAAGGGCCGCTACCGCCAGTTCCACCAGATTGGCGTGGAAGTGTTCAACCTGGACGGCCCGGACATCGACGCCGAGCTGATCATGCTGACCTGGCGCCTGTGGGGCCTGCTGGGCATCCAGGACGCGGTCAAGCTGGAGCTCAACAGCCTGGGCACCAGCGAAGCCCGTGCACGCTACCGCGATGCGCTGGTCGAGTTCCTCTCGGCGCGCCTGGAGCAACTGGACGAAGACAGCCAGCGCCGCCTGAAGAGCAACCCGCTGCGCATCCTCGACAGCAAGGACCAGAACACCCAGGCGGTGCTGGTCGGTGCGCCGAGGCTGGAAGACTACCTGGACGAAGAGTCGCGCGTGCACTTCGAGGGCCTCAAGGCCCGCCTGGACGCTGCCGGCATTCCGTTCGTGATCAACACCAAGCTGGTGCGTGGCCTGGACTACTACAGCAAGACCGTGTTCGAGTGGGTCACCGACAAGCTCGGCGCCCAGGGCACCGTCTGCGCCGGCGGCCGTTATGACGGCCTGGTCGAACAGATGGGCGGCAAGCCGACCCCGGGCGTCGGTTTCGCCATGGGCATCGAGCGCCTGATCCTGCTGCTGGAAACCCTGGGCAAGGTGCCCGAGTCCATCAGCCGCCAGATCGACGTCTATCTGTGCGCCTTTGGCGAACAGGCGGAACTGGCCGGCCTGCGCCTGTCCGAAGGCCTGCGCGACCGCCTGCCGGGCCTGCGCCTGGCAGTCAACGCCGGTGGTGGCAGCTTCAAGAGCCAGTTCAAGAAAGCCGACAAGAGCGGCGCGCTGTTCGCCCTGATCCTCGGCGACGACGAACTGGCCAAGCAAGAGATCGGCTTCAAGCCCCTGCGTGGTCAGGGCGAACAACAGAACATTGCCTGGGATGCTCTGGCTGAGCACCTGGAAACCGCGATCGCGCAGGCGTAACGCGGTTCAACAAGCGAATAGGCGAAAAGGAGTATTGGGGTGTCGAGTACCGATGATGAACTGGCAGGGGTCAAGGACTGGTGGAACCGCAACGGCAAGCCGCTGCTGACCGGTGCCCTGTTGGCTGGCGTGGTGGTGTTGGGCTGGAATACCTGGCACAAGTACCAGAACAATCAGTCGCAAGGTGCCTCGCAGCTGTACCAGGCCTTGCTGGAGACCAGCCTGACGCCGACTGGCCAGCCTGACGCGACCAAGGTCGCGGAACTGGCCGGCAAGCTCAAGAGCGAGTTCGGCGGTACCGCCTACGCCCAGTACGGCAGCCTGTTCGTGGCCAAGGTCGCGGTCGAGACCGGCAAGCTCGACGACGCTGCTGCCGAGCTGAAGAGCGTGCTGGACAAGCCGGCCGATGCCACCCTGGGCGAAATTTCGCGTCAGCGCCTGGCTCGTGTGCTGGCCGCCCAGAACAAGGCCGAGGACGCCCTAAAGCTGCTCGACGGCGACGCCGACAAAGCCTTCCTGGCCAGCCGCGAAGAGTTGAAAGGTGACCTGCTGGTGCAACTGGGTCGCGCCGACGACGCGCACAGCGCTTACGAGAAAGCCAAGGCTGCGTTGTCCGATGAGGCGGCGGTCGGTGGCCTGCAATTGAAGCTGGATGACTTGGCCAAAGGGGACGCGTAAGTGATCGGTTGGAAACATGCAGCAGTGCTGACCCTGGCCGTACTGGCCGCAGGTTGCAGCAGCAACAGCAAGAAGGAACTGCCTCCGGCCGAGCTGACCAAGTTCACCGAGGAAGTGGTGCTGAAGAAGCAGTGGAGCCGTTCGATCGGTGACGGCCAGGGCGAGACCTACAACACCCTGGTACCCGCCATCGAGAACGACCGTATCTACGCCTCCGACGTCAACGGCGAAGTCTTCGCCCTCGACCGCATCACCGGCGACGTGGTGTGGAAGAAGGACCTCGAGCTGCCGGTATCCGGCGCTGTCGGCGTGGGCTACGGCCTGGTCATGATCGGTACCCTCAAGGGTGAAGTCATCGCCCTGGACTCCAGCACCGGTGAGGAGCGCTGGCGCTCCCGCGTGACCAGCGAAGTGCTGGCCCCGCCTGCCAACAACGGTGAGGTGGTGGTGGTGCAGACCCAGGACGATCGCCTGATCGGCCTGGATGCCGCCACTGGCGACCGTCGCTGGATCTACGAAAACACCCCGGCCGTGCTGACCCTGCGTGGCACCGGCGCGCCGATCGCCACCAACCGCCTGGCCGTCGCCGGCCTGTCCACCGGCAAGGTGGTGGCGGTGGACATCAACAACGGCGTACCGGTGTGGGAAAGCCGTGTGGCAATCCCGCAGGGCCGTTCCGAGCTGGACCGCGTGGTCGATATCGACGGCGGCCTGCTGCTGTCGGGTGGTACCCTGTACGTCAGCACCTACCAGGGCCGCGTCGCGGGCCTGGACCTGGAAAGCGGCCGCGTGCTGTGGCAGCGTGATGCCTCCAGCTACGTGGGTGTCGCCCAGGGCTACGGTAACGTCTATGTCAGCGAAGCTTCCGGTACTGTCGAAAGCGTCGACGAGCGCTCGTCCAGCGCCCTGTGGACCAACGACACCATGGCTCGCCGCCAGCTGACCGCGCCTGAAGTGTTCTCCAGCTACGTGGCGGTGGGCGACTTCGAGGGTTACCTGCACCTGCTGAGCCAGGTCGATGGCCGCTTCGTCGGCCGTGAGCGTATCGACAGTGATGGCCTGCGTGCCCGCCCACTTGTGGTCGGCGACACCATCTACGTCTTCGGCAACAGCGGCAAGCTCGAGGCACTGACCATCCGCTGAAGCTATGCTTGAAGCCTTGGCGGGCTTCAAGCCGCGGCGTAGGACACGCCGCCCGAACTCCGGCCGCTGCCTTGCAGCGGCCTTTGCATTTTCAAGAATTCAAGAGTGGAGAGCCGAATGGTTCCCGTAATCGCCCTGGTGGGCCGCCCGAACGTCGGCAAATCCACCATGTTCAACCGCCTGACCAAGACCCGCGATGCCATCGTCGGTGACCTGTCGGGCCTGACCCGTGACCGCCAGTATGGTGATGCCAGCTGGCAGGGTCGCTCCTTCATCCTGATCGACACCGGCGGTATCACCGGTGACGAAGTGGGCATGGACGAGAAGATGGCCGAGCAGTCGCTCATGGCCATCGAAGAAGCCGACTATGTGCTGTTCCTAGTCGATGCCCGTGCCGGCATGACCGCTGCCGACCAGATGATCGCCGAGCACCTGCGCAAGCGGAACAAGGAAGCGATCCTAGTTGCCAACAAGATCGACAACATCGATGCCGATGTGGCACGCGCCGAGTTCTCGCCGCTGGGCATGGGCAACGCCATCCCGGTGGCCGGCTCCCAGGGCCGCGGCATCAATGCGCTGATGGAGGCCGTGCTCGGCCACCTGCCACGCGACCAGGTCGAGGAAGCGCTGGACGCCGAAGTCGCCGAAGGCGAGGAAGCGGTGCGCATCCCGGGCCCGAGCGAGAAGGATGGCATCAAGATCGCCATCATCGGCCGCCCCAACGTCGGCAAGTCGACTCTGGTCAACCGCATGCTCGGCGAAGAGCGCGTGGTGGTGTACGACCAGCCGGGCACCACCCGCGACAGTATCTACATCCCGTTCGAGCGCGATGACGAGAAGTACACCTTCATCGACACCGCCGGCGTGCGCAAGCGCGGCAAGATCCATGAGGAAGTCGAGAAGTTCTCGGTGGTGAAGACGCTGCAGGCGATCAAGGACGCCAACGTGGTGATCTTCGTCATGGACGCCCGCGAAGGCGTGGTGGACCACGACCTGAACCTGCTGGGCTTCGCCCTGGAAGCCGGCCGTGCCATCGTCATCGCCCTGAACAAGTGGGACGGCATGGAGCCGGGCGAGCGTGACTACGTGAAGACCGAGCTGGAGCGCCGGCTGTTCTTCGTCGATTTCGCCGACATCCACTTCATCTCCGCCCTGCACGGCACCGGCGTGGGCCACCTGTACAAGTCGGTGCAGGCCGCGTTCAAGTCGGCGGTAACCCGCTGGCCGACCAGCCGCCTGACGCAGATCCTCGAAGATGCCGTGAGCGAGCACCAGCCGCCGCTGGTCAACGGCCGCCGCATCAAGCTGCGCTATGCCCACCTCGGTGGTGCCAACCCGCCGCTGATCGTGATCCACGGCAACCAGACCGACAAGATTCCGAAGTCGTACTCGCGTTACCTGGAGAACACCTACCGCCGCGTGCTGAAGCTGGTCGGTACGCCGATCCGCATCGAGTACAAGGGCGGTGAGAACCCGTACGAGGGCAAGAAGAACACCCTCACCGACCGCCAGGTCAACAAGAAGCGCCGCCTGATGTCGCACCACAAGAAGGCCGAGAAGAAGCGCCGCGACAAGCGCTGATTCCGCGTCAGCTTCTTCGCGGGCTTGCCCGCTCCCACAGGTACTGCACAACCCTTGAGCTTTGTGTAGCACCTGTGGGAGCGGGCAAGCCCGCGAAGAGGCCCTTTGATCCAGCGCAAATCCCCTATTGTTTCAACCTTTTTTCTGACCCCTCGATTGTCTCATCACGCCCGTGGTCAGACGCTGCTACTCGCCCCTACCTAGTAAAAATGCTAGTTGTCCGTTGCTGTAAGCTTTGAAAGACTTATGCCCATTTGAGTGGTCTATCAATCAGGGCTTAAGTATGGATCTTCAGCGTAAAACATTGAAGTTATTTTATTGTGACGGTGATATGCACACGAGCCTTCGTCATCAAGGCAGTCGTACTGTGTTTCGGGTCGCAGGACAATCATTAGCCGAATTGAGAGTAGGTACTGTAGATAGCGTCAGCCTGTTGTCGGTTAATAACGCCGGCTCTGTAGTTGGCGTGGCGCAGGAGAGTGAGCGGGCGCAGTTTGATTATACTGCTTATGGCCATTGTTCGTCCCTTTCTTCGGGACGTTCCTCGTTAGGGTTCAATGGTGAATATTATGATGATTTGCTTCAAGGTTATATGCTGGGGAATGGCTACAGATTGTTTAATGGTATGCGATTTAACTCCCCGGACAGTTTTGCACCTTTCAGGGTATTGAACGCATATGGGTATTGCGGAGATCCCGTCAATTATTCCGACCCAAGTGGACACGCCCCCTTTCCTCTTTTTTTCTTTACTCGCAGATCCTATTTCAAAATGAAGCGCGTGATGACATCCGCTCAGCACATGATAAAAAAAATGGACATCTCAGGGACGAAACCTTACGACCCGGCTCTGTCCCGCGCCACCGTTAATAGAAATATCGAAACTCGTATCGCAAATATGCAGAAATTGGCAGGGCAGGTGGAACGCGTAAAAAATAAGGAAGGGAGTCGCGCATATCGTGAGCTTTCGCGCAAATATGAAGTGGGGAGTACAATTGCTGATTATCGTAAGAGCTTGGAGAACTACAAGGCCAGGCTGGATGCTCTTCGGTCTCGCCATGCAACTGAGCGTGTTGCATATGTTGAACGGCTCAACCACAATCGCCCGATTCAACACCAAATTTCCCAGCTCGTACAACAAGTGGGAGAAGAGCGAGGTAAAATGAAATCTGGAAATAAATTCGACGCAGATTTATCGAGCGACGCGCTGGCACGGTTAGAGAAAGAACGGGATCGTTACAACGCACCTTACGAAAAGACTATTAATGATTTAAATGAGAAAATTGCCGCTCTGCGCTCAGGTCTGCAATGAGTTAAAGCGAGGTAATTAGTTATACGAGTAGCTCAGTTTTGAAGAACCTTTCCCATGTGCTCAGGCGCCGAAATCCGTTTTTGGTGAGGCGCTCTGCTTTTTCCTGACCGCTCGATCCGCTATGCTCGGACTCCACCCCGTGCCGGATACACCCCAGGAAAGAGGGCTCCATGATCCGCAGCAAACTGCCGAATGTCGGCACGACCATCTTCACCACCATGTCTCAGCTCGCCGTGCAGACTGGCGCGCTCAACCTGTCGCAAGGCTTCCCCGACTTCAATGGCCCGCAGGCGCTGCTCGATGCTGTCGGCCGGCATGTGGCCGCCGGGCATAACCAGTATTCGCCGATGACCGGCTTGCCGGCCCTGCGCCAGCAGGTGGCGGCCAAGGTCGCGCGGCTGTATGGCGCGCAGGTGGATGCCGACCAGGAAGTGACCATCACCCCTGGAGCCACCGAGGCGATCTTCTGTGCCATCCAGGCGGTGGTGCATGCTGGCGACGAAGTGATTGTCTTCGACCCTTGCTATGACAGCTACGAGCCGTCCGTGGAACTGGCCGGTGGGCGCTGCGTGCATGTACAGCTGAGCGACGGCGATTTCCGCATCGACTGGCAGAAGTTCAGCGATGCCCTCAGCCCGCGCACGCGCATGGTGATCCTCAACTCACCGCACAACCCCAGCGGTGCGCTGATTACCCGGGAAGACCTCGACCAATTGGGCCGGCTTATCGCTGACCGCGATATCTACCTGGTCAGCGATGAAGTGTATGAACACCTGGTCTACGACGGCGTGCGCCATGCCAGCGTGTTGGCCCACGAGCAACTGTATCAACGCGCCTTCGTTGTCAGCTCGTTCGGCAAGACTTATCACGTCACCGGCTGGAAGACCGGCTATGTGATCGCCCCGCCGGCGCTGAGTGCCGAGCTGCGCAAGGTGCACCAGTACGTCAACTTCTGCGGTGTGACCCCGCTGCAGTGCGCCCTGGCCGATTTCATGGCTGAGCACCCCGAGCATATCGATGAACTGCCGGCCTTCTACCAGGCCAAGCGAGACTTGTTCTGCGGCTTGCTGGAGGGTTCGCGGTTCCGTTTCACCCGCACGGCGGGTACCTATTTCCAGCTGGTGGACTATTCGCAGATCCGCCCGGACCTGAACGATGTCGACATGTCGCTGTGGCTGACCCGTGAGCACGGCGTGGCGACCATCCCGGTGTCGGTGTTCTACCAGCAACCCATCCCCGAGCAACGCCTGGTTCGCCTGTGCTTTGCCAAACGAGAGGAGACGCTGCGTCAGGCAGCGGAAAAACTATGCGCGATCTGAGTACACTGCCGAACCTGAAAGTCGCCCTGGTGCAGACCACCCTGGCCTGGCACGACCGCGAGGCCAACTATGCGCACTTCGAGGTGCTGCTGGAGCAGGTGGGCGAGGTGGACCTGGTGATCCTGCCGGAAATGTTCACCACTGGTTTTTCCATGCAATCGGAAAGCCTGTGCGAGCCGGAAAACGGCCCGACCTACAAATGGCTGAAGGCCCAGGCGAAGAAGTACAACACGGTGATTACCGGCAGCGTGATCATCCAGGCCGCCGATGGCAGCCACCGCAACCGCCTGCTGTGGGCCCGGCCGGATGGCGAGATACTGCACTACGACAAGCGCCACCTGTTCCGCATGGCCGGTGAGCACAAGCATTACACCCCGGGCGAGCGCCAGGTGCAGTTCGAACTCAAGGGCTGGCGGATTCGCCCGCTGATCTGCTACGACCTGCGCTTCCCGGTGTGGAGCCGCGATGCCCAGGACACCGACCTGTTGCTATACACCGCCAACTGGCCGGCTGCGCGCCGCCAGCACTGGAACCGCCTGTTGCCGGCGCGGGGTATCGAGAACCTGTGCTATGTGGCGGCGGTGAACCGGGTGGGCACCGACGGCAAGGGCTTTGCCTATTCCGGCGACAGCCAGGTGCTGGACTTCCAGGGCGAGAGCCTGCTCAGTGCCGGGGAGGCCGACGGGGTGTTCACCGCGGTGTTGAGCGCGGCGGAGCTGGCGGCCTACCGGACCAAGTTCCCGGCCAACCTGGATGCTGACACCTTCGAGCTGCACTGACAGTCTGTACCGACCTCTTCGCGGGTAAACCCGCTCCCACAGGTACCGCACAGTATTCAAAATCTGTGAGGACCCTGTGGGAGCGGGTTTACCCGCGAAGAGGCCGGTGCTGGTTACATCAGTTTCCGATCAGTACACATCCCGCCGATACCGCCCATCCTCGATCAGCTGCTGCACAACCGCTTCCCCGAGGATGCCGTTGAGCGCCGCATCCACCCCGGCAGCCATGCCTTGCAGGCTGCCACATACATACACACAGGCACCATCCGCGATCCAGCGCTTGAACTCTTCAGCCTGCTGCAGCAACACATCCTGCACATACACCTTGTCGGCCTGATCCCGCGAAAATGCGAGGTCCAGGCGTGCCAGGTCGCCTTTGTCCAGCCAGCCTTGCAGCTCGTTGCCGCACAGCAGGTCATGCGCCCGGTTACGCTCGCCGAACAGCAGCCAGTTGCGCTGCTCGCCAGCATTCACCCGCGCGCGGAGCAGGCTGCGCAGGCCGGCCAGGCCGGTGCCGTTGCCAATCAACACCAGCGGTGCAGCCGTTTCCGGCAGGTGGAAGCTGCTGTTGCGCCGCAAACGCAGGCTCAGCGTACCGTCAAGCGGCAGGTACTCGGTCAGCCAGCCGGAACCCAGGCCCAGGTTGCCATCGGCATGGCGTTCCTGGCGCACGATCAGCTCCAGCACGCCATCGCTGGCGATTGAGGCAATCGAGTATTCGCGGCTGCCGATCGGCACCAGTGCGTCGACCAGTGCTTGCGGCTGTAGGCCGATCAGGTGATCGCGACGGGTCGGCAACTGGCGGCCGGCCAGGGCCTGGGCGAGGGTTTCGCCCAGGCCATTCACTTGCACCTTGGCCCCGGCGTCCAGCGCCATGCCATCGAGGAAGGCGTCGATCCTCGGCTGGCCGTTGAGCGGCAGGATCTCCACCAGGTCGCCGGCTTCCCAGCTGGCGGGCTGTTCCGGTCGCAGGCCCAGCAGGTACACCGGCTGGCCCTGGCTGCCCGGGTTGAGCAGTTCGCGGCGCACCAGCGACCAGTTGCCGAAGCTCGGCGGCTGCCAGGCGGCCACTGGCTGGGCGCCGGTCAGTTGCGCCAGTTCCTGCTGCCACTGCTGCAGCGCGGCCTGGTCGGCGTTGTCCACTTCCACCGGGCTGAACGCACTGCTGGCACCGCGTTCACCCAGCCATGCCTGCAGGCGGCGGGCGAAGCCGCAGAAGTGCGGATACTGGCGGTCACCGAGGGCGAGCAGGGCATAGCTGAGGTTGTCCAGCGCCCAAGGCTGGCCGAGCACCTTGCGCTCGAAGGCGCGGGCGCTGTCGGGGGCTTCGCCGTCGCCGAAGGTGCTGACCACGAACAGTGCACGGCGGGCCTGGCGCAGGTCGCTTTCACCCAGTTCTGCCAGGGCGCGTACCTGCACTGGCAGGCCGGCGGCCTGAAGCTGCCCGGCGCTCTGCCAGGCCAGTTGTTCGGCAAGCCCGCTCTGGCTGGCAAAGCCGATCAGCCAGCTGTCGCCGCTGGTGGTGTTGCTGGTGACGTTGCCACGGGCGGCACGTACCTGGCGCTTCTTGCGACGGCGGTCGAGGTACAGCAGCCAGCCGGTGACGAAGAACAGCGGCATGGTCAGGCTGGCGATGGTGACGATGATGCGCCCCGGCAGGCCGAAGTATTCGCCCACGTGCAGGGCGTAGACGCTCTGCAGCAACTGGGCCTTGAAGGACTTGTCGGTGTAGCGGTCATGTCTTTTCACCTGGCCGCTGGCCGGGTCCAGTACCAGGGTGTTGAAGGCACGTGGGTGGTCGGCGTTGTCCAGCAGGTAGAACAGGTTGGCCGGCTGGCCGCCTACCGGTGGCAGGCGCAGGTTGTACATGGCCAGGCCCGGGCCGGCAGCGTCCTTGAGGTTGGCCCAGATCGCGTCGTAGTCGACCACCAGCGGCGGGGCGTTCTTGTCGATTTTCTGCGGCCCGTGGCGGCCACGGCCTTCGCCGCGCTTTTGCTGCTGGCCGGCGGCCGGCGCGTCGGCCAGCAGCTTGTTCAGGCCCTCGCGGTACCACTCGTAGGACCAGAACAGCCCGGTCAGGGCGAACAGCAGGTAGAACATCAGGCACCAGGTGCCGGCTACCGCGTGCAGGTCCCAGTTGAAGGCGCGGCCTTTCTTGGCCCAGTCGAAGGTCAGCCAGGTGCGCCAGTCCAGCGCCTTGCGCGGCCAGCGCAGGTACAGGCCGGAGAGGCAGAAGAACACCAGCATCAGGGTGCAGGCACCGGTGATCTGCCGGCCGCTGTCGCCCATGGCCAGGAAGCGGTGCAGGTTGAGCATGAGGTTGAAGAAGCCTTGCCCGGCCACTTCTCCCTTGAGTTCGCCGGTGTACGGGTCGGCATAGCGCAGCTGGCCACGGCGCTCGCCTGGTGGTGGGGTGAAGAAGACGCGTGCGGCGTTGCCTTCGCGTACATCGACCCACAGCATCGCCACCTTGTCGTGCTGCTGGGCCTCGACCCGCTGGACCAGTTCGGCCGGGGGCAGCACGCCCTCCGGGCGCACCTGGACCTTCAGGACATCGGCATTCAGCGCGCGCAGCAGTTCTTCCTGAAACGAGTACAAGGCTCCGGTGATACCCATCAAGGCCAGCACCAGGCCAGCGGTGATGCCAAAGAACCAGTGCAATTGGAACAGCGTCTTCTTCACCACATGATCACCTTGTGTTTCTGCCGCACACTGCGCGGCGTGCATTATGCCTTGATACGCAAAAGCCCCGCTCACGGGAATGAACGGGGCGGGGGCTTCTTTTGGTGGTCTCCTGTACTGGCCTCTTCGCGGGCTTGCCCGCTCCCACAGGAACTGCACAGCACTTGAACCCTGTGGAGTACCTGTGGGAGCGGGCAAGCCCGCGAAGAGGCCGTTACAGGAGCAGCCTATCCGAGCAGATCAACCCCATCCCGGCATCAGAAGTGGAAGCTGGTGGTCAACAGCGCCGTCCGCCCCGCCGCCTGGTTGGCGAAGTGGGTGGAGAAGGCCTTGTCGTAGTACACCTCGTTGGTCAGGTTCTGCACGTTCAGTTGCAGGTCGATGTTCTTGGTCAGCTTGTAGGCGGCCATCGCGTCGTAGCGCACGTAGCTGTCGACCATTGTGGTATTGGCTACGTTGCCATACACGTCATCGACGTAGAACGCACCGCCACCGATGGTCAGCTTCGGCGTAATGGAGTACGTGGTCCACAGGCTGGCGCTGTTGTTCGGCGTGTTTGGCAGCTGGTTGCCGTCGTTAGCCTTGTTCAGTGGGCCTCCGTCGATCTGACGCGCCTGGAGGTAGGTGTAGCCAGCGAATACCTGCCACTTGTCGGTAAGTTTGCCGCTGGCCGACAACTCGATGCCCTGTACACGAGTTTCGCCGACGTTCTCATAGGTGGTGGTGTCCACCTGAACGCGGGCGTTTTCCTTCTCTGTGCGGAAGATCGCTGCTGCCAGCGACAGGCGTTCGTCCAGCAAGTCCCACTTGGTACCTACTTCGTAGTTGGTGGTCTCTTCCGGCTCCAGGTCACTGCCCAAGATATTGCCGCTGCGGTCAGTGGTGCCTGGCAGAGTGTTGGTTTCGGTACCTTCACCGAGCATGGCGCCTGGCGGGGTCGCGGACGTGGCGTAGGAAACATAGATGCTGCCGTTCTCGGCAGGCTTCCAGACCAGACCCAACTGGCCTGTGAAGAATTCACTCTTGTCGCGACCTTTGGTAGGTACGCCGTTCTTGTTCACGACGGTTGCGCCGCTGGCGTCGTAGGTACGGAACTTGGTATCGAAATGGTCGTAACGCAGGCCCATGTTCAGCAGCCACTGGGGCGTGAGCTCCAGTGTATCGAAAGCATAGATCGCACGTGTCTTGCCGCTGGTTTTGGTACCGGCGTAGTTGCGCGAGACCGTGCCGTCCCAAGCGTCATCCGGGTTCGGGTCGCTCAGCGAGGTGCAGCTACCGCCGTTGCCAGGCCCAGTGCAGCTGAGTTTGCTGTTTGGCGTGACGGTGTAACTCTGGCGGTCGGACTCTTCCTTGGTGAACTCGATACCGGTGGAGAAATTGTTCTTGAAGCCGCCGACGAAGAACTCACCGAACAGGTCGGTCTGGTTGGTTGTGGTGGCGGTGTTGCCAACACGGGTGTTGGCGCGACGCCAGACCCCATTGTTGTTGACGTTGCCAACACTGTCGTCAGGCTGGGTCAGGATGTAGTCCTGCATGCTGTTGCCGTGACGCAGGGTGTTTTTGATGGTCAGCGAGTCCGTCAGGTCGTGCTCGATGCCAATGGTTGCGATGTCAACGCGGGTCTTGCGGAAATCGCGACCGGTCAGGCCATAGAAGTTGTCGCTGTCGCCGCCGTCAGTCGGCTTGCTCGGGTGCGCCGAGGTGCGTGCAGTGTTGCCACCGGTCGGGATGGTGTACGGGATGCCCGAATCCGGAAGGTCGTCGCTTTCCAGATGGTAGTAGTCGAGGTTCACGCGGGTCGGGGTACCCAGGCCGAAGGCCAGCGATGGGGCGATACCCCAACGGTCGTAGTTGACCTTGTCGCGGCCGGCGGCGTTGCTTTCGTGGGTCATCAGGTTCAGGCGGCCGGCAACGGTATCGCTGAACTGGTAGTTACCATCGAAGGTGTAGCGCTGGGTCTGGTCGCTGCCCCAAGTCCAGGCGCCATCGAGCGAGTTGCCCAGGTGTGCACGTTTGCTCACCAGGTTGATGGTGCCGCCGGCGGCACCACGGCCACCGATGGCCGAGTTCGGGCCCTTGGCTACTTCTACCGATTCGATGGCGAAGATTTCGCGGGTTTGCGCACCAGTGTCACGCACGCCGTCCAGGTAGGTGTCGCCTTGGGCGTCGAAGCCGCGGATGAACGGGCGGTCGCCTTGCGGGTTGCCACCTTCGCCGGCACCAAAGGTGATGCCCGGCACGGTGCGCAGTGCATCCTGCAGGGTCAGGGCGCTGGTGTCCTTGATCACTTGCTGCGGGATCACGGTGATCGACCGCGGGGTATCTACCAGCGGCGCGGTGTACTTCTGCGAAGAGGCCTTGTCGACCTTGTAATCGGTGCTGGCCTGTTCAGCCTTGCCGTTGACGCTGGTGGCGTCGAGGGTGATAGCGCTGCTGGCGGCCGGGTCGGCGGCATAGGCCGACGAAGCGCTGAGGGCGACACCGATGGCAGACACGATCAGGCGTGGTGAACTCACTGCAGATGGTACGTACTGGCGCATTGCTAAGGACCTTCCCCAAGGTGTTAAGGCCGCGGATCTTAATGTAAGCAATTGTGACTCACAATTGAGAGTCGTTACCATTCGTGAAGAATTTACAATCTTTACAATTTGCCTTTACGGTTTCATCAAGCTGAAACGTCTTAAGCGGCGAATGGGGCTTGTGAAGCGCAAAAGGGAATCAATATCATTGGCGCCTTTACATTTTCCAACGGTGCTGCCGCCATGCTGCTTCACATCCCCAGCCTGTTTCACGCCGATGAACTGGCCCGTATCCGCGAGGCGCTGGAGCAGGCCGACTGGGCCGACGGCAAGATCACGGCCGGCTACCAGTCGGCCAAGGCCAAGCACAACCTGCAGTTGCCGGAAGGCCACCCGCTGGCCAAGGAGATCGGCAGTGCGCTGATCGACCGCCTGTGGCAGACCCCGCGCTTCATGTCTGCAGCCTTGCCGCACAAGGTGTTCCCGCCGCTGATCAACTGCTACCGTGAAGGCGGCAATTTCGGCTTCCACATCGACAACGCCCTGCGCCAGCCCAAGGGCAGCCCGGAGCGGGTGCGTACCGACCTGTCTTCCACGCTGTTCCTCAGCGATCCGGACAGCTACGACGGCGGCGAGCTGGTGATTCAGGACACCTATGGCGTGCAGCAGGTCAAGCTGGCCGCCGGTGACCTGGTGCTGTACCCCGGCACCAGCCTGCACAAGGTCAACCCGGTGACCCGTGGCCAGCGTTACGCCGCATTCTTCTGGACCCAGAGTCTGGTGCGCGAGGACAGCCAGCGGGCGTTGCTGTTCGAGATGGACAATGCCATCCAGCAACTGACTGCCGATGTGCCGGAGCATCCATCACTGCTACAGCTGACCGGCACCTACCACAACCTGCTGCGCCGCTGGGCCGAGGTCTGAACCGTGTCCTATCAGTTGCGGCGTGAGGAAGTGGTGGATGTGGCCGGTTTGCAGGCCATGCTGGAAGAAAGCCCTGGCAAGGCCGCCCAGGCGATCCTGGCGGCGGCCGGGCAGGGCGCGGTGGAGGCACAGTTGCTGCTGGGGCAGATCCTGCTCGACGGGCGCGGCATTCAGACGGATGCCGCCGTGGCCAGGCGCTGGTTCGGCATCGCCGCGCAGGGTGGCAGTGCCATGGCGCACAACATGCTGGGGCGTTGCCTGGAGCATGGCTGGGGCGGTGAGCCAAGCCAGGCACAGGCGGCCATCCACTATGCGCGTGCGGCCGATGCCGGGCTGGACTGGGGGCTGTACAACCTGGGCAACCTGCTGGCCACCGGGCGCGGCATACCGGCCAACCAGGCGCAGGCGCTGATGTGCTACGAGAAGGCCGCGCACATGGGGCATGCCAAGTCGATGAACCTGTACGGGCGTTACCTGGAGCAAGGCATCGCCACGGCGCCCAACCCGGCACGGGCGGTGCGCTGGTATCGGCGTTCGGCCGAGGCGGGGGACTTTCGTGGCATGTTCAGCCTGGGGCTGGTGCTGGTCGAGCGTGGGCAGGTGGCGGAAGCCGGGCCCTGGCTGGAGCGGGCGCGGGTCGAGGGGAACATGAATTTCCTGCGCAGTGCGCTGGTGACCTTGCAAGGGGCGGGGCCGGTGTTGATGGCCTTTGCGGCGCGGTATGCCGAGGAGATCGAACGGCGAGGGAACTGAGGTTGCCTGTGCTGGCCCTATCGCCGGCAAGCCAGCTCCCACAGGGATATCACTGCCCTCCAGACCTGTGCTGTACCTGCAGGAGCTGGCTTGCCGGCTCTCACAGGGATATCACTGTCCTCCAAGCCTGTGCTGTACCTGTGGGAGCCGGCTTGCCGGCGATAGGGCCGGTACAGGAAAGCACAAATGAAAACGGGGCCTTGCGGCCCCGTTTTGCGTTACAGGTAGTAAGCCTTCAGCGGCGGGAAGCCGTTGAATTCCACTGCGCTGTAGCTGGTGGTGTAGGCACCGGTCGACAGCCAGTACAGGCGGTCGCCGATGGCCAGGTTCAGCGGCAGGCCGTACTTGTAGTTTTCGTACATGATGTCGGCGCTGTCGCAGGTCGGGCCGGCGATGACCACTTCTTCTGCCTCGCCTTTCTTCTCGGTCCAGATCGGGAACTTGATGGCTTCGTCCATGGTTTCGATCAGGCCGGAGAACTTGCCCACGTCGGTGTAGATCCAGCGCTCGACGGCGGTGCGCGACTTGCGTGCAACCAGGACCACTTCGCTGACCAGGATGCCGGCGTTGGCAATCAGCGAACGGCCCGGCTCGAGGATGATTTCCGGCAGGTCGTCACCGAAGTCTTCCTTCAGGAAGCGGATGATCTCTTCGGCGTAGGTTTCCAGGCTGTTGGTCCGGGTGATGTAGTTGGCCGGGAAGCCGCCACCCATGTTGATCAGCTTCAGCTCGATGCCGTCTTCTTCCTTCAGGCGCTCGAAGATCACCTTGACCTTGGCGATGGCAGCATCCCACACGCTGATGTCGCGCTGCTGCGAGCCAACATGGAAGGAAATGCCGTAAGGCACCAGGCCCAGGTCGCGGGCGAGGATCAGCAGGTCCATGGCCATGTCGGTCTGGCAACCGAATTTACGCGACAGCGGCCAGTCGGCAGTGGTCGAGCCTTCGGTGAGGATACGCACGTACACCTTCGAGCCCGGCGCGGCCTTGGCGATGTTGCGCAGGTCGGCTTCCGAGTCGGTGGCATACAGGCGCACGCCCTTCTCGTAGAAGTAGCGGATGTCCTTGGACTTCTTGATGGTGTTGCCGTAGCTGATACGGTCGGCGCTGACGCCGCGGCCCAGCACCTTGTCCAGCTCGTAGATCGAGGCGATGTCGAAGCTCGAACCTTTCTCTTTGAGCAGGTCGATGATTTCCACGGCCGGGTTGGCCTTTACCGCGTAGTACACCTTGGCGAATTCGAAACCAGCACGCAGGTCGTCATAGGCCTGGCTGATCATCTGGGTGTCGATGAGTACGAACGGGGTTTCTTGCTTGTCGGCGAACGCCTTCATTTTCTGGAAGGTGTCACGCGCGAAATAGTCTTCGACCTGGATCGACATGCTCAGGGACTCCATGGGCAAACTGAAAATTTAAGTGGCTGCAAACTGAACGTCCTCCGTATCCCCACTTTGGTTCGCCTACTCAGTACTTGAGCCGGATGGATCGTTTCCAGCATGGACGTTCGGCGCGCACTTTAGGGCGTGAAGAATGCAGAATCAACAGGCAATCCGGGCGTGATCGACGCGGATCGACGACCTGCCATTTGAATAACCGACCCATGTGACCGGCTGATGTTCCCCGGAGTGTTTCAAGCGTAAAAAATAGTGGAATGGAGCGCGTTGGTTCCTTCGCGGGCACGCCCACTCCCACAGGCATCTCGCGGTTCCTGTGGGAGCGGGCGTGCCCGCGAAAGGGCCTCAGGTGTTCATATTTATGGCCACATTTTCCTGGCACCGCCGTGCATGAAAAAGGCGATAAATTTTTTGTTACCGACTGGCGGAATTGCCGTGTTTGATGAGAAACATTACTATTCGCACCCTTGTCTGCCTCCCTGATGACCCCGACCGTGTCCGGACCCAAAGGCTTCCTCGACCACTACCATGAGCTGATCGGCACCTGGACGCGCAAGTTGCGCAGTCGACAGCAGGCCGAGGACCTCACCCACGATGCCTTTGTTCGGGTACTGGAAAACCCGCGCGAGCAGGTCGAGCAGCCACGCGCCTACCTGCACCAGACCGCACGCAATATTGCCGTGGATGGTTTCCGGCGCGAGGACCGCCGCCAGGCCCTGGAGCTGGAAGCCTTCGACGAAGGCGTGGCCGCCAGTGGCGACCCCGAGGCCTACGTGCATGCGCTGGAGCTGGCCGACAGTGTCGAGCGTGCGCTGGCCGAACTGCCGCTCAATTGCCGGCAGGTGTTCATCTGGCAGAAGCTCGAAGGCCTGACCCAGGCCGAGATCGCCGAGCGCATGGGGTTGAGCAAGAACATGGTCGAAAAGTATATGATCCGCACGCTCCGGCATCTGCGTGAGCACCTGGATGTGTCGGCATGATGAGTCAGGAGACCTTTTCGATGAAACAGCACGGTACCGATACCGTCCGCGAGCAGGCGGCCGCGTGGTTCGCCCGGGTGCAGGATGCGCCTCGCGATGCCGGGCTGCAGGCGCAGCTGCACGCCTGGCTGGAAGGCGATGCACGGCACCGTGATGAGTACCAGCAGCTCGCCCGCCTGTGGCAGGCCACCGACTTCATCCCGCGCCAGCGCCTGGAAGCGCTGTGCCAGCCGGCACCGGTACGCCAGTTGCCACGTCGGCGCTTCGTGCGCCAGGCCTTGGCCGCCAGCGTGGCCGCACTGGCGTTGGGCCTGGGCTGGGGCGGCTGGCACTACCAGCAACTGAATCACCAGGGCAGCTTGCAGACCGCCTTCAACGAACGCCGCCAGGTCGAACTGCCGGATGGTTCGAACCTTGAGCTCAACGGCAGCACGCAAGTGCAGGTCGCTTTCAGCGCCGGCCAGCGGCATGTCCGGCTGATGGCGGGTGAGGTGATGTTCACCGTCGCACACGACAGTGGCAGGCCGTTCGTGGTTGACACCGCCCAGGGCAGCGTGACCGTCACCGGTACCCGTTTCGACGTCCGCCTGGACCCGGCCAGCACCCGCGTGGCGGTGGAGCAGGGCTCGGTGCGTGTGCAGGGCAAGGGCGCCTCGCTGGCGCAGCTCACGGCGGGCCAGGGCTCGCATATAGATGCACAAGGCCAGGTGGCCGCGCCTTATGCGGTGAATACCGGCGCCCTGACTGCCTGGCGCCAAGGCAGGCTGGTGTTCGACAACGCCACCCTGGCCGAGGTGGTGGCCGAGGCCTCGCGTTACCGCAGCCAGCCGCTGCGGGTCGCCTCCGGCAAAGTCGCCCAGCTGCGGCTGTCCAGCACCTTCAGCACCGACGACACCGACGCGCTGCTGCGTGCCTTGCCGAGCATCCTGCCGGTGGCCATCAAGGTCCATGAAGATGGCTCGCGCGAAATAATCGCGAAATAGATTCAGGTTTTTTTCCGCTCGTTCGTCTTCCCCGCCAGCTGCAACTGCCAAGCATTTCCATTTGCATGCGGTTGGCGTTTATTCCGTATTCCAGGAAGTTTCGACGACGTGAACAACAACAAGCCCTTCCCACGCTTCCGCGCCCTGGCGCTGGCCTTGGCGGTCAGTGCCGTGGCCGTCAACAGCCAGGCCGCAGAGGCCGGCAGCACCATCCAGATCCAGGCCCAACCCTTGGCTTCGGCGCTGAACCAGCTGGGCCAGCAGACCAACCTGCAGCTGTTCTTCAGCCCAGAGCTGGTGGCCGGCAAGCAGGCCCCGGCGGTGTCCGGCCAGCTGGCGCCCGAGCAGGCGCTGCAGCAGCTGCTGCAAGGCAGCGGCCTCACCTACGAGATGTCCCAGGGCACCGTGGTGGTCAAGCCGGCCCAGGCCGATGGCACCCTCACCACCGGCAGCCTGGAGCTGGCACCCACCGACATCAAGGTGGTGGGTGACTGGCTGGGCGATGCCCAGCAGAGCGTGGTGCAGAACCACCCCGGCGCGCGCACCGTGGTACGCCGCGAGGCGATGGTGGAGAAGGGCGCAATGAACGTGCGCGACGTGCTGCGCGGCATCCCGGGCGTGCAGGTGCAGGACTCCAACGGCACCGGCGGCAGCGACCTGTCGCTGAACGTGGGTGTTCGCGGCCTGACTTCGCGCCTGTCGCCACGCTCCACGGTGCTGATCGACGGCATCCCGGCCGCCTTCGCGCCCTATGGCCAGCCGCAGCTGTCGATGGCGCCGATTTCCTCGGGCAACCTCGACAGCATCGACGTGGTGCGTGGCGCCGGCTCCGTGCGTTATGGCCCACAGAACGTCGGCGGGGTGATCAACTTCGTTACCCGGGCTATCCCGGAGAAGGCCTCGGCCGAGCTGTCCACCACCCTGGAAAACTCCCAGCATGGTGGCTGGAAACACACCGAGTCGGCGTTCGTCGGCGGCACGGCGGACAACGGCATGGGCGTGGCGCTGCTGTACACCGGGGTGAATGGCAACGGCTACCGTGAAAGCAACAACGGCAACGACATCGACGACGTCATCCTCAAGACCCACTGGGCGCCGACCGACGTTGACGAGTTCTGGCTCAACTTCCACTACTACGACGGCCGTGCCGACATGCCCGGCGGCCTGACCCAGGCGCAGTACGACAGCAACCCGTACCAGTCGCTGCGCGACTACGACTATTTTGCCGGCCGGCGCAAGGACGTGTCGTTCAAGTGGCAGCGCCAGCTCGACGACGCCACCCAGTTCGAAGTGCTGACCTACTACACCGACAGCTTCCGCGGCAGCTCCATTGCCTCGCGCGACATGAAGACCCTGTCGTCGTACCCGCGCAACTACCATACCTTTGCCATCGAACCGCGGCTGTCGCGGATCTTCTTCGCCGGCCCGACCACCCAGGAAGTCAGCGTGGGTTACCGCTACCTGAAGGAAGCGATGCGTGAGCAGTCGACCCGCCTGGCGCTGATCGACAACGTGCCGACGCCGACCCCGACCTCCGACGGCCATGTGTTCCAGGACCGCAGCGGTGGTACCGAGGCCAGCGCCTACTACATCGACGACAAGATCGACGTGGGTAACTGGACCATCACCCCAGGTATCCGCTTCGAGCATATCAACACCGACTGGCGCGACCGCCCGGTGCTCGGTGCCAACGGCCAGCCGGTGCCGGAGAAGAAACGCAGCATCACCAGCAACGAGCCACTGCCGGCGCTGAGCGTGATGTACCACATCTCCGATGCGTGGAAGGTGTTCGCCAACTACGAGACCTCGTTCGGCAGCCTGCAGTACTTCCAGCTGGGCCAGGGTGGTACTGGCAACAGCACGGCCAATGGCCTGGAGCCGGAAAAGGCCAAGACCTACGAGATCGGTACCCGCTATGACAATGGTGGCTTTGCCGGTGAGCTGACGGCGTTCTACATCGATTTCGATGACGAACTGCAGTACATCAGCAACGACGTGGGCTGGACCAACCTCGGCGCGACCAAGCACCAGGGTATCGAGGCCTCGGTGCGCTATGACCTGGACGGCCTGGACCCGCGCCTGGAAGGGTTGTCGGTGAGCGGTGGCTATACCTACACCCGCGCTACTTATGAAGGGGACATTCCTGGCTTCGAGGGCCGTGACCTGCCGTTCTATTCACGCCAGGTGGCCACTGCCGGGGTGCGTTACGCGGTCAACCACTGGACCTGGAACCTGGATGCCTACGCCCAATCCAAGCAGCGCGCGCCGGGTACCGGGATCAATGCCGATGGCAGCTTCAACGGCGACTACATCACCGAGCCGAGTGCGGATGGGCAGTACGGTGATATTCCGGGTTACGTGACCTGGCATGCCCGTGGCGGGTATGAGTTCGGGCCACAGATGTCCAACCTGAAGCTGGCGGCGGGGGTGAAGAACCTGTTCGACAAGCAGTACTTCACCCGCTCCAGCGACAACAATGCCGGCATCTATGTGGGTGAGCCGCGGACCTTCTATGTGCAGGCCAGTGTAGGGTTCTGACATTTGTGTGGTCCTCTTCGCGGGCTTGCCCGCTCCCACAGGTACAGCGCAGGCCTGGAGGATTGTGATATCCCTGTGGGAGCGGGCAAGCCCGCGAAGAGGCCGGCACAGGCAATCCACAACCTGGGTTCTGAGCCGAGATTGCCGGGGCCGCTTTGCGGCCCATCGCGACACAAGGCCGCTCCCACAGGTACCGCGCCAGGCCCGAGGCTGATGCTGTACTTGTGGGAGCGGCCTTGTGTCGCGAAAGGGGCGCAGCGCGCCCCCGGCGTTTACGAAATCACCGCCTCGGCCGGCGAGACAATGCTGGTCTTGGCCCCCCGCGAGCGCCCCGAACTCAAGTACGCCGCAATCGACTCCTGCGTCACCTCGCCCAGGAACACCTGCTCGGCATCCAGCACCGGCAGCCACGCCCGGTTGAACTCGTACATCCGCGACAACAGGATGCGCAAATGCTCATCATGCGACGCCGTGGCATTGAACGGCCGCAGGAAGTCGCCACAAGTCCCTTGCTGGCGATGCATGTCACGCCGGCGCACGTAGCCCAGTGCCTTGTTCTGCGCATCGGTCACCACCACGTAGCGGCGGTCGTGCTCGTCCAGCAGCTCCAGCGCATCGCTCACCGGCGTCTGCGGGCTTACCGATGGCGCGTTGTCTGCCGCATCCTCCGCACGTACCAGCAACAGGCGCTTGAGGGTGCTGTCCTGGCCGACGAAGTTGCTGACGAACTCGTCCGCCGGGTGCGCCAGCAAGGTGTCCGGGTGGTCCAGCTGCAACAGCTTGCCGGCGCGGAAGATGGCGATCTTGTCGCCCAGCTTGATCGCTTCGTCGATGTCATGGCTGACCATGATCACGGTCTTGTTCAAGGCCCGCTGCATCTCGAAGAACTCGTTCTGGATCATCTCGCGGTTGATCGGGTCGACCGCGCCGAACGGCTCGTCCATCAGCAGCACCGGCGCTTCCGCCGCCAAGGCGCGGATCACGCCGATACGCTGCTGCTGGCCGCCGGACAGCTCGCGCGGGTAGCGCTGCAGGTACTGCTTGGGCTCCAGCTTGATCATGTGCATCAGTTCGCGGGCGCGTTCATGGCACTTCTGTTTGTCCCAGCCGAGCAGGCGCGGCACCACGGTGATGTTCTCCTCGATGGTCATGTTGGGGAACAGGCCGATCTGCTGGATGACATAGCCGATGTGCCGGCGCAGGGTGACTTCGTCCAGCCCGGTGGTGTCTTCGCCATTGATGAACACCTGGCCGGAAGTGGGCGTGATCAGGCGGTTGATCATTTTCAGGGTAGTGCTCTTGCCGCAGCCCGAGGGGCCGAGGAACACGCAGATTTCCCCTTCGTTGACGGTGAGGCTTACCGAGTCGACGGCTTTGACGTCCTTGCCGTTGACGTTGAAGGTTTTGCTGAGGTTCTTCAGTTCGATCATGAGCGCAGTCCTTCTGGAGTCAGGGCACGTTGCAGGGTTTGCAGGAGCAGGTCGGCGATGATTGCCAGCAGGCTGACCAGCACGGCGCCGACCAGCAGCATCGACATGTCGCTGCGGCTGATGGAGGTGAGGATGAGTACGCCAAGGCCGCCGGCGCCGATGGTGGCGGCGATGGTCATCACGCCGATGTTCATCACCACGGCGGTGCGCACGCCGGCGAGGATCACCGGCACGGCGATGGGCAGTTCGACCATGCGCAGGCGCTGGCCGAAGGTCATGCCGATGCCGCGCGCGGCTTCACGGATGCCGGGCTCGACGTTGGTCAGGGCCAGGTAGGTGTTGCGCATGATCGGTAGCAGTGAGTAGAGAAACACCGCAGTGATCGCCGGCAGTGGCCCGAGGCCCTGGCCGAACTTGGAGTAGAACGGCAGCAGTAGGCCGAACAGGGCGATCGAGGGGATGGTCAGCAGCACCGTGGCGCTGGCCTGCAATGGGCCGGCGACGGCCGGGAAGCGGGTCATCAGGATGCCCAGCGGTACGCCGACGATGATCGCCAGGCCCACGGCGACGCCGACCAGCATGATGTGCTGCCAGGTCAGTTGCAGCACCTGGGCCCAGTCCAGGTGGTTGAAGGTATCGATCAGGTTCATGGCTGGCCCTCGCTGTTCAGTGGGTGCTCACGCAGGAAGCTGGCGGCCACGGCAGTCGGGTTCTGGTGCTCGACATCGACCTTGGCGTTGAGCTGGCGCATGGTTGCGTCATCCAGCTGTTCGGCCAGTGGCTTGAGCAGGCCGGCCAGCTGCGGGTTGGCGTCGAGCACAGCTTTGCGCACCACCGGCGCGGCGGTGTAGTCGGGGAAGTAGTGCTTGTCGTCTTCCAGCAGCTTGAGGTTGAACGCGTTCAGGCGACCATCGGTGGTGTACACAAGGCCGGCGAACACCTGGTTGTTGTGCATGGCGGTGTAGACCAGGCCGGCATCCATCTGGCGGATGTTGGCGCGGCCCACTTGCAGGTCGTACATCGCTTTCAGGCCTACCAGGCCGTCCGGGCGGTTGGCGAACTCGGTGTCCAGCGCCACCAGGTGGTTGCGGTGGCTTTCGTCACGCAGTACCTGGTTGAGGTCGCTGATCGAGTTGATCTGCGGATAAGCCTCGGCGACCTGCTTGGGCAGGCCCAGCGCATAGGTGTTGCTGAACTTCGACGGGGTCAGCCAGATCAGGTCCTTCTTCGCGTCCAGTGCCTTGACCTTGGCGTAGGTGGCCTCGGCACTGGGCATGCGCTCGTCGATATGGTTGTACGACACTAGTGACACGCCGGTGTATTCCCACATCAGGTCGAGCTGGCCGGTTTCCTGAGCCTGGCGTGCGATGTTGCTGCCAAGGCCGCTGGTGACGCGCACATCAAAACCGTTGGCGCGCAGGTATTGCGCGGTGATTTCGGCAAGTACGGTCTGTTCGGTGAACACCCGCGCGCCGATACGGACAAGTGGTTTTTCCGCTGCCTGGGCAAATCCTGCGAACAGCAGGGTCGCGCCCAACAACAAGGCGATTCTCTTGTTCATACGTTCCCTCTCGTTATCCAGCCAGGCCACGTTCCAGCCAGCGCTTGCTGGAGAAACTCACCGCTGCGTCCAGCGCCAGCGCCAGTAGTGCGGTGCAGGCAGCCCCCAGCAGCAGCTGTGGCTGGTTGTTCAGGGCGATGCCGGGGAAGATCAGGCTGCCCAGGCTGTTGGCGCCAATCAGGAACGCCAGCGGTGCGGTGCCGACGTTCAGCGCCAGGGCCACGCGCACACCGCCAACGATGATCGGCACGGCGTTGGGCAGCTCCACTTGCCACAGTTGCTGGCGCGGGGTCATGCCGATGCCGGTGGCGGCTTCCTTGAGCGAGGCGGGGACGTTTTTCAGACCCTCGTAGGTGTTGCGCACGATGGGCAGGAGGGAGGCGAGGAACAGCGCGAAGATCGCGGGCCCGGCGCCGATGCCCAGGATACTCAGGGCGATGGCCAGGACGGCCAGGGGAGGGATGGTGTTACCAACGTTGAACAACTGCATGAAGCGCTCGGCTTTGTCGACCCGGTGCGGTCGACTTAACGCAATGCCGGCGGGGATGCCCACGGCCAGCGCCGCCGCCATCGAAGCCAGCACCAGTACCAGGTGCGCTTGCAGGTAGAACCCAAGATCGTCGCGATAACGCGCGATCGTGTCGATGCCGATCCAGTGGACCAGCAGGGCCAGGATGACGAGCACGGCGGCCCATCCCAACAGCCCTTTTCCGTAGCGTTCAGCCACAGGCGGACTCCTTGTGTAGTCGGCGAGCACACTTCTTGGTTGCCGGCCAGTCCTGGCGGCGGGTGGTGTGTTCGCGAGTAGCAGCGTGATGCACGCCGAAGGCTGCGATCAGGCCATGAGCCGAACCCCGTCGGGCCCGAAAATGCTGATGAAACCAGCTCCCCAACCGAAGCGGGTTGCAGGGGAGTGGACGTCTCCGTGGGCGTAAAGGTTCCCATCTGGGGCGGCATTTGGCCAGCGTTAATCACTGGTTGGTTGGAAAATTGACGAGAAAAAGCAGCGGGTTAATGTGCCGTAGGCGTTGAAATAACTGCTCTTGGGCCATTTGTCGTGATAAAGCGATTGCCTGGCGAATTTGTGGCCTCTGGGCGGGCCCTTTCGCGGGTAAACCCGCTCCCACAGGTCCTGCACAGGTTTCAAAGACGGTGTGATACCTGTGGGAGCGGGTTTACCCGCGAAGAGGCCGGAACAGGCACCGCCGGTTCAGCAAATTTTGGTCCCGGCCCAACTTCAGGTATGATATCGCCCCTTTTAAATCCCCCAGTCAGGCGATTTCCCATGACCAACCAGGCCGCCGAAGTCGCGAAGCGCCGCACTTTCGCAATCATTTCCCACCCCGACGCCGGTAAGACCACCATCACCGAGAAGCTGCTGCTGATGGGCAAGGCCATTGCCGTCGCCGGTACCGTGAAGTCGCGCAAGTCCGACCGCCACGCCACCTCCGACTGGATGGAAATGGAGAAGCAGCGCGGCATCTCCATCACCACCTCGGTGATGCAGTTCCCGTACCGCGAGCACATGATCAACCTGCTCGACACCCCCGGCCACGAAGACTTCTCGGAAGACACCTACCGCACCCTGACCGCGGTGGACTCGGCGCTGATGGTGCTCGACGGCGGTAAAGGTGTAGAGCCACGTACCATCGCCCTGATGGACGTGTGCCGCCTGCGCGACACGCCGATCGTCAGCTTCATCAACAAACTCGACCGCGACATCCGCGACCCGATCGAGCTGCTGGACGAGATCGAAGCCGTGCTGAAGATCAAGGCCGCGCCGATCACCTGGCCGATCGGTTGCTACCGCGACTTCAAGGGCGTGTACCACCTGACCGGTGACTACATCGTGGTGTACACCCCGGGCCACGGCCACGAGCGCACCGAAGCCAAGATCATCCAGAAGCTGGACTCGGACGAAGCCCGTGCCCACCTGGGCGACCAGTACGATTCGTTCGTCGAACAGCTGGAGCTGGTGCAGGGCGCCTGCCACGAGTTCAACCAGGAAGAGTTCATCAACGGTCAACTGACCCCGGTGTTCTTCGGTACCGCGCTGGGCAACTTCGGTGTCGACCATGTGCTTGACGCCGTCGTCGACTGGGCGCCGCGCCCGCTGGGCCGTGTTGCCCATGAGCGCACCGTGGAGCCTGTGGAAGAGAAGTTCACCGGTTTCGTGTTCAAGATCCAGGCGAACATGGACCCGAAACACCGCGACCGCATCGCCTTCATGCGTATCTGCTCGGGCAAGTACGAGAAGGGCATGAAGATGCGCCACGTGCGGATCAACAAGGACCTGCGTATCGGCGATGCGCTGACCTTCTTCTCCTCCGAGCGTGAGCAGCTGGAAGAGGCCTATGCCGGCGACATCATCGGCCTGCACAACCACGGCACCATCCAGATCGGCGACACCTTCACCGAAGGCGAGGCGCTGGGCTTCACCGGTATCCCGCACTTCGCCCCGGAGCTGTTCCGCCGCGTGCGCCTGAAGGACCCGCTGAAATCCAAGCAGCTGCGTCAGGGCCTGCAACAGCTGGCCGAAGAAGGTGCTACCCAGGTGTTCTTCCCAGAGCGCAGCAACGACATCATCCTCGGTGCAGTCGGTGTGCTGCAGTTCGACGTGGTCGCCAGCCGCCTGAAGGAAGAGTACAAGGTCGAGTGCGCCTACGAGCCGATCACCGTATGGTCGGCCCGCTGGATCGGTTGTGACGACAAGAAGAAGCTCGAGGAATTCCAGAACAAAGCCATGGAGAACCTGGCCATCGACGGTGGCGGGCACCTGACCTACCTGGCGCCGACCCGGGTCAACCTGTCGCTGATGGAAGAGCGCTGGCCGGACATCAAGTTCCGCGCTACTCGCGAGCACCACTGATTTCGAGAGCTTGCTCCTGATTTTCAGGGCCTGCTCCTGACCCTTGTGGGAGCGGGTTTACCCGCGAATGCGTCGGTAAACTCAACATCGCATTCGCGGGTGAACCCGCTCCCACAGGGACCGTGTTAAGGCCGAAATCAATTCCCGGCCTTGATACTGGTCCAGATCCTCGTCCGAATACGGTCGATCTTGGCCGGCATCGCCTCCAGCGCATACAGCTTGCCCATTACTTCCTCGCTCGGGTAAATCATCGTATTACCCTTCATCGCCGGATCCACCAGCCCGTCCGCCTCAAGGTTGCCGTTGGCGTACTGCACATGGTTGCTGATGTTGGCCATCACCTCCGGCTGCAGCAGGTAGTTCATGTAGGCATACCCGGCCTTCTCATCCGGTGCATCGGCCGGCATGGCAACCATGTCGAACCACATCGGTGCGCCTTCCCTGGGTATCGAATACCCCACCTTCACCCCGTTCTTCGCCTCCTCGGCACGATTCTTCGCCTGCAACACATCCCCCGAGAAACCCACCACCACGCAGATATCGCCGTTGGCCAGATCGCCGGTGTACTTCGATGAGTGGAAGTAGCTGATGTATGGCCGCACCTGCATCAGCAGCGCCTTGGCCTTGTCGTAGTCCGCCGGGTTCTGGCTGTGGTGCGGCAGGCCCAGGTAGTGCAGGGCGATCGGTAACAGCTCAGGGCCGTTGTCCAGCACGGCGACGCCGCAGCTTTTCAGCTTGCTCATGTACTCAGGCTTGAAGATCAGGTCCCACGAGTTTATTGGCGCGCTGTCGCCGAGCACCGCCTTGACCTTGTCGACGTTGTAGCCGATGCCGGTGCTGCCCCACAGGTATGGGAAGCCGTATTGGTTACCCGGGTCATTGACCTCCAGTGCCTTGAGCAACACCGGGTTGAGGTTGTGCCAGTTGGGCAGCTGCGACTTGTCCAGCTGCTTCAGGGCTTTGCCCTGGATTTGACGGGCCATGAAGTGGTTGGACGGGAACACCACGTCGTAGCCGGAGTTGCCGGTCATCAGCTTGCCGTCGAGGGTTTCGTTGCTGTCGTAAACGTCGTAGGTGGGCACGATACCGCTGGCTTGCTGGAAGTTCTTCAGTGTGTCGGGGGCAACGTAGCTGGACCAGTTGTAGATCTTCACCGTTTCGGCGGCACCGGCCACGCTGGCGGCCAGCATCAGGGGGGCGAGAAGGAGCGTGCGCATGTCGGGGTTACCTTGCTTTGTGTGTTGTTATCGAAGGCAGGCGATCAGCGGATCAGAAAATAAGGACGTAGGTCTTGCGCACGGTCTCCTGGATGTCCCAGGTGCCTGTGCTGTTGGCCGGTAGCATCAGTGCGTCTCCGGCTTCTATGAACAGGGGCTCGCCACCGTCAGGGGTGAAGGTGCAGCGGCCCTTGGTGAAATGGCAGAACTCCTGCTGCACGATCTGCCGCCGCCAGCGCCCGGGGGTGCACTCCCAGATGCCGGTTTCGACGCCGTCGCTGCGTTCCACGCAGGTGACCGAAGTCACTGCAACTGGGTCGCCAAGCGGCACCGCGACCGGGTTGGAGCTGTCGAGCACGGCGCTGTCGGTGTTCTTGAAATGGGTGATGCTCATGACCGGTAAATCCTGTGTCGGGGAAAGGGAAGTCAGTGCATGAAGCCTTCCATGAAGTCTGCAAGATTGCTGGCCAGGCGCCGCCTCCAAGGTGCGCTGGCGGGGTTGGCGAGGGTCCGGTCCTCGTGGACGAAGCTCTGGATGATTGCGTTGTAGCCCAGCCAGCGGCAGGGCTCGGGTGGCCAAGTGGCCAGGCTTGAAAGCGGGCGGTTGTCGAGTACCCAGGGTTGCGCGGTCAGTTCGTTGTGCTGGTTCAGGATCAGCGCCGCCAGGGTGCGTCCGCCCAGGTTGGTGGCGCCGACGCCTTCGCCGCCGTAGCCGCCCGCCAGGGCGATGCCACGCTGGCGGTCGCAGAGCATGTGCGGGCGGAAGCGCCGCGCCATGCCCAGGTTGCCGCCCCAGGAATGGGTGATGCGTGCGTGCTTCAACTGCGGGAACAACTCGCTGAACAGGTAGCGGCGCAGCTCGATTTCCTGTTCGTCGAGGTTGAAGTTTTCGCGCAGGCGGCCACCGAAGCGGTAGCCGCCACGGGCGCCGAATACCAGGCGGTTGTCGGCGGTGCGCTGGCCGTAGGTGACCTGGCGGCTGCTTTCGCTGAACGCCTGGCCCTGGTTCAGGCCGATCTGTTGCCAGGTGGCCTCCGGCAGTGGTTCGGTGGCCACCAACAGGCTCTGTACCGGCAGCTGATGTTTGCCCAATGGCGGCAGGCTGGCGGCGTAGCCCTCCACGGCGGGTACCATCCATTGGCAACGGATGCGCGCCAACGGGGTACGCACCTCACCCGGCTGCCAGTCGATGGCTGGGGTGTTTTCGTAGATGGGTACGCCCAGCGCCTCTACCGCCCGGGCCAGGCCACGCGCCAGCTTGGCGGGTTGGATGGTTGCGGTGTGCGGGCTGTAGATGGCGCCATAGGCGTTGCTGACCCGCAACTGAGCGTCAAGCTGTTCGGGGCGTAGCCAGCGGTAGTCGTCCTCGGTCATGCCTTGGCGATAAAGGTCGTCGAGGTAGGCGCGCAGGCTGCGCTCCTGTTCCGGGTAGCGCGCGGCGCAGTACAGCACGCCGCCTTTGCGGTAGTCGCAGTCGATGCTTTCGCGATGCAGCACGCGGTGTACTTCATCGGGAATGCCATGCAGCAGGTCGATGCTGGCGCGGCGCTGTTGCGGCGACAGGGTGGCCAGCAGGCGGTCTTCGCCGAGCAGGTTGCCCATCAGCCAGCCGCCGTTGCGCCCCGAGGCGCCGAAGCCGGCGATGTTGGCGTCGATTACCGCGATGTTCAACTGTGGCGCCTGGCGCTTGAGGTAGTAGGCGGTCCACAGGCCGGTGTAGCCAGCGCCGATGATGCATACATCCGCGTCCAGGTCCTCGCGCAGGGCCGGGCGGGCGCACAACGGCTCGTCGAGCTGGTCCATCCACAGGCTGAGCGTGCGCAGGGGTTGCATCGGGTTCGGCTCCACATCCAAGGTCTGTGGGCGATCCTAGTGGTGTCGGCGGGCAGCTGTCCTACGTGCGTGCACGCAGGGAAATTTGCTTAAGGTACGCCTTGGGCGTAAGCCCGGTGTGTTCGCGGAAACACTTGTAGAACGCCGACAACGAGTTGAAACCGGCATTGAACGCCAGCTCGTCGATCGTGGCTTCGATGCTGTCGTCGTCGAGGCTGGCCATCAAGTGCTGCAGGCGGGCCTGGTTGACGTAGCGGTAGAAGCTTTGCCCGAGCACCTGGTTGAGCAGGTAGGAGATCTGGTTGCGGCTGTAGCCGCTGGCGTCGGCCACCTGCTGCAGGTCCAGCTCCGGGTCCAGGTAGGGGCGCTGGCGCTGGAAGTAGTGTTCCAGGTCCTGGGCCATGGTCGACAGCTGCCGGGGTGACAGGCCCAGGCGGCTGGTGGCCGGGCGCGGGCCGCTGCTGGCATGGCCACTGCTGCTCCGGCGGACCAGCGTGGCGTATTCGTTGACCTGCCAGATCAGGCCGTCCTTGACGGTAATCGCCTCGCTGGACTGGAACGCCACCAGGCCGTCGCCGCCCTGGACCGTGACCTGGTACTGGATGAACGCGGTACAGCCGTCGACGCGGATGCGGTCGCTGTGCACGATATCTTCGCCGGCTTCATGGGGCAGGCAGGCGCGCACGTAGTCACGCAGTTCCTGGTAGCCGAGCACGCGGTTCTGGAAGAAGTCGTGGTACTGGATGTCGGGGTGGTAGAGCGCCATGACGCCGCCGAGGTCGCGGTGCTTCCAGCACTGGTGGTAGCGCAGCACGGTGTCGGCGGTGAGCGGGGTCTGCTCGGGGCCGTCGGGGAGGGTGGTGGCGGTCATGAGCCTGATAGTGCATTGCAGAACACCCAGCCGCAAGGGTGCGGATCCGGCATATTGCACGGTTTTGCCAAGCGGCTTGGGCAGTAAGCCGTTGATTCGGTTGAGAGTGATTTTTTGACAGGGATGGCATGGCGAGTGCACCGGTCTGTTCAACATCGAACAAGGAGAAATGCCATGCGCTCGATACTGCTTTGGATGATTGGGGTGCCGATTCCGGTGATTATCCTGATCTGGTTCTTCATGCATTGAGATTTTTGGGGCCGCTTTGCGGCCCATCGCGACACAAGGCCGCTCCTACAGGAGATCGCGGTCCCTTGTAGGAGCGGCCTTGTGTCGCGATTGGCTGCAAAGCAGCCCCGTCTATCTAAAGGCTAAAGAAACTGCTCGGCATAGTGACAAGCCACTTGCCGCGTACTCACGTGCCGCAACGCCGGCACCTCCTTGGCACACCGCTCGGTCGCATACGGGCAACGCTTGTGAAACGCACACCCATCCGGCGGGTTCAGCGGGTTGGGCAACTCTCCGGCAATACGGATCTTCGGCTTCAAAGGGTCCGGGTGAATCGCCGGCGTCGCCGACAGCAGCGCCTGGGTATACGGGTGCAGTGGCCTTTCGTAGATATCTTCTTTCGGCCCCATCTCCGCCGGCCGGCCGAGGTACATCACCAGCACCTGATCGGCCACATGCCGCACCACCGCCAGGTTGTGCGAGATGAACACGTAGGCGGTGTTGAACTCCTTCTGCAAATCCATGAACAGGTTCAGCACCTGGGCCTGGATCGACACGTCCAGCGCCGAGGTCGGTTCGTCCGCCACCAGCACCTTGGGCTGCAGCATCATTGCCCGGGCCAGGGCGATACGTTGGCGCTGGCCACCGGAGAACATGTGCGGGTAGCGCTGGTAATGCTCGGGGCGCAGGCCGACCTGTTCCATCATTTTCTGCACCTTTTCTCGCCGCTCGGCCTTGCTCAGCGAGGTGTTGATCAGCAGCGGCTCGGCCAGTTGGTCGCCAATCTTCTGCCGTGGGTTGAGCGAGGCGTAGGGGCTCTGGAACACCATCTGCACGTCGCGGCGCAGTTGCTTGCGCTCGCTCTTGCTGGCGCCTTTCACTTCGGTGCCGGCAATTTGCAGCGAGCCGGACGACGGCTCTTCGATCAGGGTCAGTGCGCGGGCCAGGGTCGACTTGCCACAGCCGGACTCGCCGACCACGGCCAGGGTCTTGCCGGCCTCCAGTTCGAACGACACGCCATTCAGCGCGCGGACCAGGGCGTGGCCCTTGAACAGCCCGCGGGAGACTTCGTAATGCCGGGTCAGCTCCCGGGCGGATAGAACGACGGCCATCACGCCACCTCCTGGTTCAGCGGGTAGAAGCAACGCACCAGGCCATGGGCCTGGGGATCGAGGGGCGGGCGCTGGCGCCGGCAGTTGTCCTGCACGTACGGGCAGCGCGGTGACAGCAGGCAACCCACGGGGCGGTCGTAGCGGCCTGGGACGATGCCGGGCAGGGTGGCCAGGCGTTCGGCACCGATGCTGTGCTCGGGGATCGCCGCCAGCAACGCTTCGCTGTAGGGGTGGGCGGGCACGTCGAACAGCTCCGGCACCTGGCCCACTTCCACGGCCTGGCCGGCGTACATCACGCACACCCGCCTGGCCGTTTCAGCGACCACGGCGAGGTCGTGGGTGATCAGGATGAGCGCCATGTTGCGCTCCTTCTGCAGGTTGACCAGCAGCTCCATGATCTGCGCCTGGATGGTCACGTCCAGCGCAGTGGTGGGTTCGTCGGCAATCAGCAGCTTGGGCTCGCCGGCAATCGCCATGGCAATCGCCACGCGTTGGCTCATGCCGCCGGACAGCTGGTGCGGGTAGGCGTCCAGGCGGCTTTCCGCAGCCGGGATCTCGACCTTTTTCAGCAGCTCCAGGGCACGCTGGCGCGCGGCCTTGCCCTTCAGGCCCAGGTGCTGGCGCAGCACTTCCTCGATCTGGTAACCAACGGTGTAGCTGGGGTTGAGCGCGGTCATCGGGTCCTGGAAGACCATGGCGATGTCCTTGCCCACCACCTTGCGTCGCTGGCGGCCGCTGAGCTTGAGCATGTCGGTGCCGTCGAAGGTGAGCGAGTCGGCGGTGATGCGCCCGGGGGCGTCGATCAGGCCCATCAGGGCCATCATGGTCACGGACTTGCCCGAGCCGGATTCGCCGACGATGGCCAGGATCTCGCCGGCCTCCACCGTCAGGTCCAGGCCATCGACCACCGGTACCGAATTGGCGTCGCCGAAGCGCACGTTCAGGTTGTTGATCTGCAACAGTGACATGGCGTTCTCCTCAGGCGGCGTTCTTGAGTTTCGGGTCCAGCGCATCGCGCAGGCCGTCGCCCATCAGGTTGATTGCCAGCACACTGAGCAGAATGGTCAGGCCGGGCAGGCTCACCACCCACCAGGCGCGCTCGATGTAGTCACGGGCCGAAGCCAGCATGGTGCCCCACTCCGGGGTCGGCGGCTGTACGCCAAGGCCGAGGAAGCCCAGGGCGGCGGCGTCGAGGATGGCCGAGGAGAAGCTGAGGGTGGCCTGCACGATCAGCGGTGCCATGCAGTTGGGCAGCACGGTGACGAACATCAGCCGTGGCAGCCCGGCACCAGCCAGGCGTGCGGCGGTGACGTAGTCGCGGTTCAGCTCGCCCATCACGGCGGCGCGGGTCAGGCGCACGTAGGATGGCAACGACACGATGGCGATGGCGATCACGGTGTTGATCAGGCCCGGGCCGAGGATGGCGACGATGGCCACCGCCAGCAGCAGCGAGGGCAGGGCCAGCATCACGTCCATCAGGCGCATGATCGACGGGCCGAGCAGTTGCGGGAAGAAACCGGCCAGCAGGCCCAGCAGGATGCCAGGGATCAGCGACATCACCACCGACGACAGGCCGATCAGCAGCGACAGCCGCGCACCCTGGATCAGCCGCGAAAGCAGGTCGCGGCCCAGTTCGTCGGTGCCGAGGATGAACTGCCAGCTGCCACCTTCGAGCCACACCGGTGGGGTCAGCAGGAATTCGCGGTACTGCTCGCTCGGGTCGTGCGGGGCGACCCACGGCGCGAACAGCGCGCAGAACACCACCAGGCACATGAAGGCCAGGCCCATCACCGCGCCTTTGTTGCGGGCGAAGGCTTGCCAGAATTCTTTGTATGGCGAGGGGTAGAGCAGGCTCTGGTCCACCGGGCTGGCCGGTGTGACGGATTTCGGAATCGGGCTAGTCATGGCGAAGGCCTCAGCGCTGATGACGGATGCGTGGGTTGGCCAGGCCGTAGAGGATATCCACGACGAAGTTGACCAGGATCACCAGGCAGGCGATCAACAGGATGCCGTTCTGGACCACGGGGTAGTCACGGGCACCGATGGCTTCGATCAGCCACTTGCCGATGCCCGGCCAGGAAAAGATGGTTTCGGTCAGCACCGCACCGGCCAGCAACGTGCCGACCTGCAGGCCGAATACGGTCAGTACCGGGATCAGCGCATTGCGCAGGCCGTGCACGAACACCACGCGGGCCGGCGACAGGCCTTTGGCGCGGGCGGTGCGGATGTAGTCCTCGCGCAGCACTTCGAGCATCGACGAGCGGGTCATGCGGGCAATCACTGCCAGCGGGATGGTACCGAGCACGATGGCCGGCAGGATCAGGTGCATCACCGCGTCCTTGAACGCGCCTTCCTCGTCGCTGAGCAGGGTGTCGATGAGCATGAAGCCGGTCTTCGGCTCGATGTCGTAGAGCAGGTCGATGCGCCCGGACACCGGGGTCCAGCCCAGGCTTACCGAGAAGAACATGATCAGGATCAGGCCCCACCAGAAGATCGGCATCGAGTAACCGGCCAGGGAAATGCCCATCACCCCGTGGTCGAACAGCGATCCGCGCTTGAGCGCAGCGATCACCCCGGCCAGCAGGCCGACGATGCCGGCGAACAACAGGGCGGCAAAGGCCAGTTCCAGAGTGGCCGGGAACAGGGTGAGGAACTCGCTCCACACGCTCTCGCGGGTGCGCAGCGATTCACCGAGGTCACCCTGGGCCAGCTTGCCGACGTAGTCCAGGTACTGGACCGGCAGCGGCTTGTTCAGGCCCAGGCGCTCCATGGCCTGGGCATGCATTTCGGGATCGACCCTGCGCTCGCCCATCATCACTTCCACCGGGTCGCCGGGGATCAGGCGTATGAGCGCGAAGGTCAGCAAGGTGATACCGAAAAAGGTCGGTATCAGCAGGCCAAGGCGCCGGGCAATAAAGCTCAACATTGTCTGGGTTACCTCATCAGGCCGTGCGGCTAGCAGCACGCTACGGGTGCCGCCGGTTCCCGTGTGGGTTGCCGGCGGTCGTTGTTGTTCTACTTCACCTTGGTGGTGGCGAAGTTGTTGTTGGTCAGAGGGTTGATCACGTAGCCCTCCACGTTGTCACGCATGGCGGTGAACATCTTTGGATGGGCCATGCTGATCCAGGGTTGGTCGTCATCGTACACTTTCAATGCCTCGTTATAGAGCCTTGCACGCTCGTCGTTGTCGATCACTTCGCGGGCGCGGCTGATCAACTCCTGGAACTTAGGGTTGCACCAGCGCGCATAGTTCTCGCCGCTTTTGGCGGCATCGCAACTGAGCAGCGGGCTGAGGAAGTTGTCCGGGTCGCCGTTGTCGCCGGCCCAGCCGGTGGACACCAGGTCGGCCTCGCCCTTCTTGGCCCGGCGCAGCATTTCGGCCCACTCCATCACGCGGATGTCCAGCTGCAGGCCGATCTGCTTGAGGTCGGCCTGCAGCATCTCGGCAGACAAACGCGGGTTGGGGTTGGTCGGGCCGCCGCCGTTGCGCGTGAACAGGGTGATTACCGTACCTTCGGGCACGCCCGCCTGCTTGAGCAGATCGCGCGCCTTGGCCAGGTCGCGGGGCGGGTTTCTGTTCTCGTTGTTGTAGCCGATCATGGTCGGCGGGTACGGATTCACGCCGACCAGCGCATTGCCTTTGCCGAACAATTGGTCGACATGGGTCTGGCGGTCGAAGGCCATGTTGATGGCTTTGCGCACGCGAACGTCGCTCAGGTATTTGTGTTCGGTGTTCATCGAGATGTAACCGGTGACCAAAGCCTCGATCTCCTCGACCTTGAGTTTCGGGTCCTGCTTGATCGACGGTACATCATCGGGCTTGGGGTAGAGCGCCACCTGGCATTCGTTGGCGCGCAGTTTCTGCAGGCGCACGTTGCTGTCGGTAGCGATGGCGAAGACCAGCGCATCGGCAGGCGGCTTGCCGCGGAAATAGTCCGGGTTGGGCTTGAAGCGAACCTGGGCATCCTTGTTGTAACGCTGGAAGATGAATGGGCCGGTGCCGATTGGCTTGCTGTTCAACTCGGCAGCCTTGCCGGCCTTGAGCAACTGGTCGCCGTACTCGGCGGAGTAGATCGAGGTGAAGCCCATGGCCATGTCGCGCAGGAACGGCGCTTCCGGTCGGTTAAGGGTAATCACCACGGTGTGCTCGTCGGCTTTGCTGACCGACTTGAGCAGGTCCTTGAAGCCCATGCTCTCGAAGTACGGGTACCCGACGCTGGTCTTGTCATGCCATGGATGGTTCGGATCGAGCTGGCGATTGAGGCTCCACAATACGTCATCGGCGTTGAAGTTGCGGGTGGGCTTGAAGTAGTCGGTAGTGTGGAACTTCACGCCCTGGCGCAGATGGAAGGTGTAGGTCAGGCCGTCGGCTGAAATGTCCCAGCGCTCGGCCAGGGCCGGCTGGACTTCGGTGGTACCGGGCTTGAAGTCGACAAGGCGGTTGAATACCGTCTCGGCCGAGGCATCGGCGGTAACCGCAGTGGTGTACTGGACGATGTCGAACCCTTCAGGGCTGGCCTCGGTGCACACTACCAGCGGCTTGGCTGCCAGCTGTGTGGCGCTGCCCAGTACCAGCGCTGCCAGGGCGAGGCGTAGCGGTAGCGATTTCATGAAAGCTCTCTGCATGGGTGGACTCCCTGCTTGCATTGATTCCAGCGTAGCCGCCACGGCCCGCAGCGAAGCAGGCCGTGGCGCCGGCGGTCAGAGAATGTTGAATGGAATGGTGGTAACCACGCGGAACTCATCCAGGCTGCCATCGCCCTGGGCCTTGCTGGCGCGGTGCGCGGTGTAGGTGGCACGGATGCTAGTGTCTTTCAGCGGCCCGCTCTGTACCGCGTAGCTGGTGCCGAAGCCCCACTCGTAGTGGGTTTCGCCATCCAGGCCGTTCACGTCGTAGGCGGTACCGCGGTAATGGGTACCATCGATGCCCCAGCCGCGGGCGTTGTACAGGTTGAACTTCAGGCCCGGCACCCCGTACGGCGCCATGTTCAGCACGTAGGAAATCTGCAGCGATTTCTCGTTGGGGCCGTTGAAGTCCGACAGCAGCGAGTTGGCCAGGTAGATGCCGTTGGTTTCGTGCAGGTAGTCGAAGTACTCGTTGCCGTTGACCTGCTGCCAGGAGGCGCTGAGGGTGTGGGCCTGGTGAGTCAGGCCGAACGACAGGCTGTAGGTGTCGTTGTCGATATCGCCCATCTTCTTGCTGCCGGCGTCGACGGTCTTGTAGTAGTTCAGGCCGGTGCTCAGGCTGAGCACTGCGCTGTCGCCGAGCACGTGGTTGGCGCCGAAGTAGTACTGGTTCCAGAAGTCGTCGACCTTGGTGGCGTACAGGCTGGTGCTCAGGCTCTTGAACGGCTGGTAGTTGATGCCGGCGGTGCTGGCGCGGTCGGTTTCCACGCCAGTGGCACTGTACTCGGTGCGGAACTTGCTGAGGCTCTGTTCGGTACGTGGCGAGACGCGGTCGAAGGTGCCCAGGTCGAAGCTCAGGTTGTCGAATTCGGCGCTGTGCAAAAACGCGCCCTGGAAGCTCGAGGGCAGGGCGCGGTTGCCGATGTAGGCGATCATCGGCGTGTCCACCGATTGGCGGCCGACGGTGAGGGTGGTGTTGGACACCCGCGCCTTGACGTTGGCCAGGCCCATCTTGCTCCACTGGCCGACCGGGTCGCCGTCGCTGTGGGTCAGGGTGCGGTTGTTGGGGCCGGCGACGTCCTCGCGGTTCTGCAGCAGGGCGATGGCATTGTAGCCGGCGGCTTCGACGGCGAAGCCGACGGTGCCCTGGGTGAAGCCGGAGCTGTAGTTGAGGATGGTGCCCTGCACCCAGTTCTCGCGGCTGTGGGTGTCGTGGCGGGTGCCGTCGCTCTTGTAGTACTTCCACAGCGGGGCGCGTGTGGCGCGCTCGCGGGCGTACCAGTTGCGGGTGCTGCCGGACAGGCTCTGGCCGTCGACGAAGCCGCTGGCCTGCTCCTGCTCGCTGCTGCCTTTGAGGGTGATGGGCACGTATTCCTGGCTTTGCGGGTCGGCCTGGGTCACGGTGGATAAGGCACTGATGGATAACGCCAGTGCGGTCAAGGTGAATAGTCTCAAGGTTAAAGCTCCCTTTCTGTTCTTCTAGTTATTGCCTGGCCTTGTGGGCCGGGCTTCTTGCTGCGGTGTTGCCAGGGTTGCCCGGGGTCACCGGGCAGAATCGGGGCGTTGTGTTGGCTGTGCCGGCCCTTTCGCGGGTAAACCCGCTCCCACAGGGGCACCACAGGTTTCGGCATGTGCGCCGTACCTGTGGGAGCGGGTTTACCCGCGAAGAGGCCCTTGAGGGCTAAAGATCAATCAACACTCACACCGGAAAAGTCGTTGCGCCCGAACGGGCTGACCTTGAACTCGGAAACCTTGACGCTGAGCGGTTGGTTGACCGTGGAGTGCGCCACCGGGGTAATCGGCACCTGTTGCTTGAGCCGCTGCTGGGCCTGCTGGTACAGGGCGGTGCGCTGCGTGCGGTCGGTGACCTGCTTGGCCTGCTTGACCAGGCTGTCGTACTGCGGATCGCACCACAGCGAGTAGTTGTTGCTGCCGATGGCATCGCAGTTGTAGAGGGTGCCCAGCCAGTTGTCCGGGTCACCGTTGTCCCCGGTCCAGCCGATCAGGGCGATATCGTGCTCGCCGCTTTTCATGCGCTTGAGGTACTCGCCCCATTCGTAGCTGACAATGCGCACCTTGAAGCCGAGCTTGCTCCAGTCAGCCTGGAGCATTTCCGCCATCAGCTTGGCGTTGGGGTTGTACGGGCGCTGCACCGGCATGGCCCACAGGGTGATCTCGGTGCCCGGCTTGACCCCGGCCTGCTGCAGTAGCTGCTTGGCCTTTTCCGGGTCGAAGGGGGCATCCTTGATACTGTCGTCATAGGACCACTGGGTCGGCGGCATGGCGTTGACTGCCAGCTGGCCGGAATCCTGGTACACGGCCTGGATGATCGCCTGCTTGTTCACTGCCATGTCCATGGCCTGGCGCACTTCCAGGCGGTCGAACGGTGGGTGCTGGGTGTTGTAGGCGATGTAGCCGAGGTTGAAGCCAGGTTGTTGCAGCACCTGCAGTTTGCTGTCGGCCTTGAGCGCCGGCAGGTCGGCGGGGCGCGGGTGCAGGGTGACCTGGCATTCGTTGCGGCGCAGCTTCTGGATGCGCACCGAAGGGTCGATGTTGATCGAGAACACCAGGTTGTCGATCTTCACGTCCTGCGGTGACCAATAGGCCTTGTTGCCCTTGTAGCGGATCTGCGAATCCTTCTGATAACGCTGGAACACGAACGGGCCGGTGCCGATCGGTTGCTGATTGATGTCGCTGGGGCGCCCGCTGGCCATCAGTTGTTCGGCGTATTCGGCAGACAGGATGGAAGCGAAGCTCATGGCCAGGTTCTGGATGAACGCGGCATCGACGCTGTTCAGGGTGAACACCACGGTCAGTGGGTCGGTCTTTTCGACACGGGCGATGTTCTTGTCCAGGCCCATGCTGATGAAATAGGGGAACTCGGTCGGGTAGGCCTGGCGGAACGGGTGGTTCTTGTCGAGCATGCGGTTGAAGGTGAACAGCACGTCGTCGGCGTTGAAGTCGCGGCTCGGTGCAAAGGCCTTGTTGCTGTGGAATTTCACCCCTCCGCGCAGGTGGAAGGTGTAGCGCAGGCCGTCTTCGGACACCTCCCAGCGGGTCGCCAGGGCAGGGTGCACGGCAGTGCCGCCGCGTTCGAACTCGACCAGGCGGTTGTAGAGCGGTTCGGCGGCATCGTTGTCGGTGGCGCTGGTGTACTGGGCGGTGTCGAAGCCGGCGGGGCTGCCTTCGGAGCAGAACACCAGGTTGTTGGCCAGCAAGGCCGGCGATTGGCTGATCAGGCCCAGGGCCAGCAGGGCGGAAAGGCGGGTGGTATGGCGCATGGAAAGTCCTTTTACGTCTGTTTGCGCCGCCTCGGGGTACGAATGGCGGCAACAGGTCGCCGACCCCGCAGCGGATGGCGGCGGGACGACATGAAAGGGTACGAGGATGGCGGGGCACCCGCCGCTCGGCGGGTGCCTTGGCTAGCCTATTTGTCCACGCTGACGCCGTAGAAGGAGTTCAGCGCGAACGGGCTGATCTTGAAGTCCTTCACCTTGGCGCTCATGGGCTGGTACACGGTGGAGTGGGCGATCGGGGTGATCGGCACCTGCTCCTTGAGGATGTGCTGTGCCTGCTGGTACAGCTCGGTGCGCTTGGCCTGGTCGGAGGTGGCCTTGGCCTGCTTGATCAGGTCGTCGTAGGGCTTGTAGCACCACTTGGAGAAGTTGTTGCCGCTCATGGCGTCGCAGCCGTACAGGGTGCCCAGCCAGTTGTCCGGGTCACCGTTGTCACCGCTCCAGCCGATCAGCATGGCGCCTTGTTCGCCGCCTTTGGAGCGCTTGATGTACTCGCCCCATTCATAGCTGACGATCTTCGCCTTGATGCCGACCTTGGCCCAGTCGGATTGCAGCATCTCGGCCATCAGCTTGGCATTGGGGTTGTACGGGCGTTGCACGGGCATCGCCCACAGGGTGATTTCGGTGCCTTCCTTGATGCCGGCTTCCTTGAGCAGCTGCTTGGCTTTCTCAGGGTCGAACGAGGCGTCCTTGATGCTGTCGTCATAGGACCACTGGGTCGGCGGCATGGCGTTGACCGCCAGTTGGCCGGCGCCCTGGTAGACCGACTCGATGATCTTTTTCTTGTCCACGGCCATGTCCAGCGCCTCGCGGACTTTCAGCTGGGCCAGCGGGTTGGGCTCGTTGCTGCCCTTGACCTTGTCCATCACGTTGTAGGCGATGTAGCCGAGGTTGAAGCCGGCTTGTTGCGGCATCTGCAGCTTGGGGTCCTGCTTCAGCGGCTGGATGTCGGCCGGCCGCGGGAACAGGGTGACCTGGCATTCGTTCTTCTTCAGCTTCTGCATGCGCACCGAGGCGTCGGTGGTGATGGCGAAGATCAGGTTGTCGATCTTCACATCATCGGGTTGCCAGTAGTCCTTGTTGCCCTTGAAGCGGATCTGCGCGTCCTTCTGGTACTTGCTGAACACGAACGGGCCGGTGCCGATCGGCTTCTGGTTGATGTCGGCGGCCTTGCCGTCCTTGAGCAGCTGGTCGGCGTATTCGGCGGACTGGATCGAGGCGAAGCTCATGGCCAGGTTCTGGATGAACGCGGCGTCGACTTCGTTGAGGGTGAACTTGACCGTGTGCTCGTCGAGCTTCTCCAGCTTGGCGATGTTCTTGTCCATGCCCATGTCGGTGAAGTACGGGAACTCGGTGGGGTAGGCCTTGCGGAACGGGTGGTTCTTGTCGAGCATGCGGTTGAAGGTGAACAGCACGTCGTCGGCGTTGAAGTTGCGGGTGGGTTTGAAGTAATCGGTGGTGTGGAACTTGACCCCTTCGCGCAGGTGGAAGGTGTAGGTCTTTCCGTCGTCGGAGACTTCCCACTTGGTCGCCAGACCCGGGATGACTGCAGTGCCGCCACGTTCGAACTGGGTCAGGCGGTTGAACACGGTCTCGGCCGAGGCGTCGAAGTCAGTCCCTGTGGTGTATTGGCCTGGGTCGAAGCCGGCCGGGCTGCCTTCGGAGCAGAACACCAGGTTGGACGCGGCGAGGGCCGACGGTGCGCCGGAGAGCAAGCCTGCGCCTAGCAGGAACGGAATGACTGCGTGTTTGAGCATGGTGGCCTCATTGTTGTCATTTTTCGATTGAGGTGGCCTCGTGAGCCGACCTGCGGATACTAATGCAGGGGCTGTTCCCAATGCAATATGCGGAGGGATAGTTGACGTCAGAAAAGTGGTACGGTCGTACATGGATGTCGCATTGATATAACTTTCGAAGAAGTTAAACGTTTGCGTAGGCAAAATGATGGCTTTTTGCGGGATATTTCGAGGCGGGGTTAGCGTAGGAAGCACCTATTTGGTGCGTAGGAAATTTCCGAAAATCCTGATTTGACAGACAACTGGACTCGCAAGCGATCCGCGTACCCTGTGGGAGCGGCTTTAGCCGCGAAGAATCCAACGCGGTGCATGGCACCGGCTGCGCCGGTGTTCGCGGCTAAAGCCGCTCCCACAGGGTCCCTGCTAACTCAATGAGTTATGTGCAGTTCCATGAGAGCGGGCAAGCCCGCTCCCACAGGTGTTTCGAGGATCCTTCAAGGCATCTGCACTTCGATCAGGCCATCGGCATTCATGCTCACTTCACTGGTCCCGGCCTCGATATCCGGCGCCGGTGCCGACTCATCAGCCCCCATGGCCTTCATCGCCATCGGTGCACTGCGCAGGTACGGGCGTGGGTAACCGCTGCTGTTGAGGTTCAGGCTGACCACTTTGTAGCCCTTGCCACCCAGCGCTTCGGTAGCCAGCTGGGCGCGCGCCTTGAAGGCATCCACGGCATCCTTGAGCAGTGCATCCTCGCTGGCCTTGCGCGTGGCCGGGGCGATGGAGAAGTCCATGCCACCCATCTTCAGCTCTTGCAGCAGGTCGGCGGTCAGCTGCGACAGGGCCGGGAAGTTGGCGCTTTCCAGGCGCAGCTCGGCGCGCTCGCGCCAGCCGGTGATCTTCTGGCCCTTGCTGTCATATACCGGGTAGCTGTTGCGGCTGCCCTGGCTGATCTTCACGTCCTTGACCTGGCGCGACTGCTGTACGGCCTTGTTCATGGTTTCGGTGATCTGCTTGGCGAGCTTGCCCGGGTCGGTGTTCTGCGCTTCGCTGTACAGGGTAACGACCATCAGGTCGCGCGCCACTTCCTTGCTGACTTCGGCACGCAGCGAGACCTGGTTGTAGCGCGGCTCATCGGCAGCCAGCGCCGGCAGGCTGGCGAGCAGGCCGCAGGACAGGATCAGGGCGGTGCCGCGACGTGGGATTTGCATGTGGTACTCCTTGGCAATATAAGGCGTGGGTTGTGGTCATCCATTCCACGCATGGCCCATCAGACCGGCAACAGTGTAGTGGGTTCAAAAGTGCCATCATCAACCTGTGACAAAGTGTGGCGCTTTGCCGCATCGCTGCAGCGAGGCGCCTGGCTTCGGTATACTCCAGCCGATTTTTCTGGAGCACTCATCAGGAGAGCTCATGCTCGCCGCCGTACAACCGCTGTCCGCTACTCGCCAGAACCTCTGGCGCCTGACTGTCATTCGGGTCCTGGTCCTGGCTGCCCAGGCCGGCTCCGTGGGCGTCGCCTACTGGACCGAACTGCTGCCCTTGCCCTGGCTGTCGCTGGCCGGCACCTTGGCCTTGTCTTCGCTGCTGTGCGCCTTCACGGCCCTGCGCCTGCGCCTGTCGTTGCCGGTCACCGAGCTGGAGTACGCCCTGCAACTGGCCTGCGACCTGCTGATCCACAGTGCCTTGCTGTATTACTCCGGCGGCTCGACCAACCCGTTCGTGTCGTATTACCTGGTGCCGCTGGCGATCGCCGCGGTGACCTTGCCGTGGTTGTATTCGCTGATTCTCTCGGGCATTGCCCTGACCGCATACAGCCTGCTGCTGGTGCAGTTCTACCCGCTCGAAGGCCTGCCGATGGCGCGGGACAAGATGCAGGTGTACGGCATGTGGTTGAGCATTGCCCTGGCCGCCGCAGTGATCACCTTCTTTGCCGCGCGCATGGCCGAAGAGCTGCGCCGCCAGGAGCAGCTGCGTTCCGAGCGGCGTGAAGAAAGCCTGCGCGACGAGCAGCTGCTGGCCGTGGCTACCCAGGCCGCCGGTGCTGCCCATGAGCTGGGAACGCCGTTGGCGACCATGAGCGTGCTGCTGAATGAGATGCGCCAGGACCACGCCGACCCGCTGCTGCAGGAAGACCTGCAGATCCTTCAGGACCAGGTGAAACTGTGCAAGGAAACCCTGCAACAGCTGGTACGCGCCGCCGAAGCCAACCGCCGCCTGGCCGTTGTGGAGCAGGACGTGACGGCCTGGCTGGACGAAGCGCTCAACCGTTGGCACCTGATGCGCCCGGAAGCCAGCTACCGCTTCCAGCGCCTGCGCGAAGGCCAGGTGCCGCGCCTGACCCCGCCGCCGGACCTGACCCAGGCGCTGTTGAACCTGTTGAACAATGCCGCCGATGCCTGCCCCGATGACCTTGAAGTGCGCCTGGACTGGGACGCCCATGACATCGTCATCAGCATCCGTGACCATGGCCCCGGCGTGCCGCCGGCCATCGCCGAAGCCATCGGCAAACCCTTCATTACCACCAAAGGCAAAGGCTTCGGCCTGGGCCTGTTCTTGAGCAAGGCCAGCGTGACCCGTGCGGGCGGTTCGGTGAAACTCTATAGTCATGAACAGGGTGGCACCCTGACCGAACTGCGCCTGCCCTATGGCAAGCGAGGAGATGAATGATGAGCGAAGAAAACCAGGTCGAAGGCGAAGAGCTGCCGCACCTGCTGCTGGTGGATGACGATGCCACCTTCACCCGGGTCATGGCCCGTGCCATGAGCCGCCGCGGTTTCCGCGTGAGCACCGCCAGCTCTGCCGAGGAAGGGTTGATCCTGGCCCAGCAGGACCTGCCGGACTACGCCACGCTGGACCTGAAGATGGACGGTGACTCCGGGCTGGTGCTGTTGCCCAAGCTGCTGGAGCTGGACCCGGAAATGCGCGTGGTGATCCTGACCGGTTACTCGAGCATTGCCACCGCGGTGGAAGCGGTCAAGCGCGGTGCCTGCAACTACCTGTGCAAGCCGGCCGATGCCGATGATGTGCTGGCGGCGCTGCTGTCGGAGCACACCGACCTGGACACCCTGGTGCCGGAAAACCCGATGTCGGTCGACCGCCTGCAGTGGGAACACATCCAGCGGGTGCTGAACGAGCACGAAGGCAATATCTCGGCCACCGCCCGGGCGCTGGGCATGCACCGGCGGACCTTGCAGCGCAAACTGCAGAAGCGCCCGGTTCGGCGCTGATTCAGTACTGGCAGTACCGGCCTCTTCGCGGGTAAACCCGCTCCCACAGGTATTTCACAAGCCTCAAGACCTGTGCAGTACCTGTGGGAGCGGGTTTACCCGCGAAAGGGCCGTAACTGACAGAAACTTCTCTTTATCACCCCGCGATCCCCGCAAGTCCCGGCCGTTGGCGTATCATTAGCCCCCTAACGGCAACCCCTCCAGGATCGCTTGCGCATGCTCGCCCTTCTTATCCAGACACTGAACATCACGGCCCCGGTCTTCGCCATGCTGTTCATGGGCGTGCTGCTCAAACGTATTCGCCTGATCGACGACAATTTCAACCGCGTCGCCTCGCAGCTGGTGTTCAACGTGTGCATGCCAGCGCTGCTGTTCCTCGGCATCTATCACGCCGACCTGGCCACGGCGGTCAAACCGGGCGTCCTTCTCTATTTCGTCGTCGCCACCCTGGCCGGCTTCGCCATTGCCTGGGGCCTGGCCATCTGGCGCAGCCCGCTGGCCGACCGGGGCATCTATACCCAAGGCGCATTCCGCGGCAACAACGGTGTGATCGGCCTGGCCCTGGCCGCCAGTCTCTATGGCGACTACGGCATCTCCCTGGGTGCGGTGCTCGCCGGCCTGGTCATCCTCATGTACAACTCGCTGTCGGCAGTGGTGCTGGCGGTGTACAGCCCGGACCTGAAGTCCGACCCGTGGAGCATCTGCAAGAGCATCCTCAGCAACCCGCTGATCATCAGTGTGCTGGTGGCCACGCCCATGGCGTACGGCCAGGTGCCGCTGCCCAACTGGCTGCTGACCTCGGGCGACTACCTGGCGCAGATGACCCTGCCGCTGGCGCTGATCTGCATCGGAGGCACGCTGTCGCTGGCGGCACTGCGCGACAGTGGCAGGCTGGCCATCGACGCCAGCCTGGTGAAGATGGTCTGGCTACCGCTGCTCGGCACCCTCGGCGCCTGGCTATGCGGCTTCCGCGGGGCCGAGCTGGGCATCCTGTTCCTCTACATCGGCAGCCCGACCGCAGCGGCCAGCTACGTCATGGCGCGGGCGGCCAACGGCAACCATGAGCTGGCGGCGTCGATCATCGTGATTACTACGCTAATGGCGGCGATCACCACCAACATTGGTATTTTCATCTTGCAGTGGGGCGGATGGATCTAGATCCTTGACTGCAAACAACACAAAAAACACAGCCTCACTGAGCTAAAGGACACTTCATGCAAGACCAGAGCACGCCCGAGCGGTTACAGCGCGGGCTGAAGAATCGCCATATCCAGCTGATCGCGCTGGGCGGGGCCATTGGTACCGGGTTGTTCCTGGGCATCGCCCAGACCATCCAGCTGGCCGGCCCTTCCGTCCTGCTGGGCTACGCCATTGCCGGCCTGATGGCCTTCCTGATCATGCGCCAGCTCGGCGAAATGGTGGTGGAAGAGCCGGTGGCCGGCAGCTTCAGCCACTTCGCCCACCAGTACTGGAGCGAGTTCGCCGGCTTCGTCTCGGGCTGGAACTACTGGGTGGTGTATGTACTGGTCGGCATGGCCGAGCTGACAGCGGTGGGTATCTACGTGCAGTACTGGTGGCCCGGCTTCCCCACCTGGGCCACGGCGGCGATCTTCTTCGTGGTGATCAACCTGATCAACCTGACCCAGGTGAAGGTCTACGGCGAGATGGAGTTCTGGTTCGCCCTGGTCAAGGTGGTGGCCATCGTCAGCATGATCGGCTTCGGCGCCTGGCTGCTGACCAGCGGCCATGGCGGCCCGGACGCCAGCGTGGCCAACCTCTGGCAGTACGGCGGCTTCTTCCCCAACGGCGTCACCGGCCTGGTGATGGCACTGGCAGTGATCATGTTCTCGTTCGGTGGCCTGGAGCTGGTGGGCATTACCGCCGCCGAGGCCGACAACCCGCGTCAGAGCATCCCCAAGGCCACCAACCAGGTGGTGTACCGCATCCTCATCTTCTATATCGGTGCCCTGGCGGTGCTGCTGTCGCTGTACCCGTGGCAGAAGGTGGTGCAGGGTGGCAGCCCGTTCGTGATGATCTTCCACGAACTGGACAGTGACCTGGTGGCGACCATCCTCAATATCGTGGTGCTGACGGCCGCACTGTCGGTGTACAACAGCTGCGTGTACGCCAACAGCCGCATGCTGTTCGGCCTGGCCAGCCAGGGCGACGCACCGCGTCAGTTGCTGAAGGTAAGCCGTAGCGGCGTGCCGCTGACCGCGCTGGGTGTGTCGGCTTTCGCCACCGGGCTGTGCGTACTGATCAACTACCTGATGCCGGGTGAAGCCTTTGGTTTGCTGATGGCCCTGGCGGTGTCGGCGCTGGTGATCAACTGGGCGAGCATCAGCATCACCCACCTGAAGTTCCGCAAGGCCAAGCTGGCGGCCGGGATTACCCCGTTCTACAAAAGCTGGGGGCACCCGGTCACCAACTACCTGTGCCTGGCGTTCATCGTGCTGATCCTGGTAGTGATGTACCTGACCCCGCCGATTCGCATCTCGGTGATGCTGATTCCGGGGTGGATCCTGGTGCTGTGGGTGGCCTTCAAGATGAAGAAGGCTCGCCAGGCCAGGTAGGTAACACAGTACCGGCCTCTTCGCGGGCACGCCCGCTCCCACAGGTACTGCACAGGTCTCAGAGCCTGTAGGGTCCCTGTGGGAGCGGGTTTACCCGCGAAGAGGCCGGCACAGGCTACCTATTGATAACTGTCGATCACTTCCTGTGCCGCACGGAACGCATCAATCGCCGCCGGCACCCCCGCATACACCGCGCAATGCAGCAGCGCTTCGCGAATTTCCTCCACCGTACAGCCATTGTTCAGCGCCCCGCGCACATGCCCCTTGAGCTCTTGCGGGCACTTGAGTGCGGTCAGCGTGGCCAGGGTAATCAGGCTGCGGGTTTTCAACGGCAGCCCGTCGCGGGCCCACACGCTGCCCCAGGCATGTTCGTTGACGAAGTCCTGCAGCGGCTGGGTAAAGTCGGTGGCATTGCCCAAGGCGCGGTCGACGAACGCATCGCCCATCACCTGGCGCCGAATCTGTTCGCCGGTTTTCTTGCTATCAGCCATGTTGTTTTCCTTAGTGTTGGCGACGCCAGGCTCGTGCGGTGGTGTACAGCAACACCATGGCGAGCACCGGCAGTACGTAGAACAGCATCAACCGCTCCAGGCGGCCGGCCAGTGGCATGCCCATGGTGAACGCCGCCACGTGCAGCCCATAGGCCAGGTACAGGCAGAGGAACACCAGGCCTTCGGCGCGGGTGATGCGGTAACCGGAATAGAACACCGGCAGGCTCAGCGCAGCAACACCCAGCATTACCGGCAGGTCGAAGGCCAAGGCGTTGGGCGAGATCGACAGCGGCTCGGGAGTGACCAGTGCGGTCAGGCCCAGCACCGCCAGCAGGTTGAACAGGTTGCTGCCTATCACCGTACCCACGGCGATTTCCCGTTCACCGCGCAGGGCGGCGATCAGCGCAGCGGCCAGTTCCGGCAGGGAAGTGCAGATGGCAACGACGGTCAGGCCGATGATGCGCTCGGACAGCCCCAGGTCGGTGGCCACCTCCACGGCGGCTTCCAGCAACAAGTGACCCGCCAGGCTCAGCAGGCCCAGGCCGGCCAGCACCTGCAGCAGCGTGCCCGACCAGAAGCGCCCGGTGCTGCTGGTGACGGTGGCCGGAGCGGGGTAGGTGCGGGCGTAGTGGCGCGACTGGTGCCAAAGCATAGCCAGGTAGCCGACCAGCCCGGTCAGCAACAATACCCCTTCGACCCGGCCCAGGTGGCCGTTGGCGGATAACGCGTAGACCAGGCCGCTGGCGATGATCATCAGTGGAATGTCCAGGCGCACCAGTTGCCGCGACACACGCAGCGGGATGATCAGTGCGGCCAGGCCAAGAATGACCAGTACGTTGAAGATGTTGCTGCCGATCACGCTGCCCACCGCCACATCCGGCGCGCCCTGGTAGGCGGCCTGCAGGCTCACGGTCAGTTGCGGGGCAGTGCTGCCGAAGGCCACCAGGCTCAGGCCGATGATCAGCGGGCGTACGTGCAGGCGCTGGGCCAGGCGCAGGGCTGCGCGTACCAGCAGTTCGGCACCGCCGACCAGCAACAGCAGGGCGATGCCCAGTTGCAGGAGGCTGGAGGTGGGAAGGGTAGCCAGGTCGAAAATGGTCGGACTCCTGTCGCGTCAGTCGCTAAGCCCTTGTACTCGCACGCGCGCGGTTCCGCTACGGATCATGCCGATTTTTTCTGCGGCGGCACGTGAAAGATCGATCAGGCGGCCGCGGGTATGTGGGCCACGGTCGTTGATGCGCACCACGACGCTGCGCTGGTTGGCCAGGTTGGTAACCCGTACCCGGGTGCCGAAGGGCAGGCTGCGGTGGGCTGCGGTGAGGCCGTGCTGGTTGAACGGTTCGCCGCTGGCGGTGCGTTTGCCGTGGTGGCGCGCGCCGTAATAGGAAGCGGTGCCGGTCTTGTCGTAACCGTTGGGGGCGACGTCGATGTCCTGGCTGGCGCAGCCGGCCAGCAGGGAGAAGAGGGCGAGGGTGCTCAGGGATCGCTTTAGCAATTCGAATGCTCCGGTGCGGCCATTCGCGGCTAAAGCCGCTCCCACAGGTACGGCGCTGCACTGGCGAGCGGCGCTGTACCTGTGGGAGCGGCTTTAGCCGCGAACGAGGGCGAAGCCCTCGCAGGACTACAGGGGTAAAACAATCACCCTTCGAGCTTGGCCTTGAGCAATTGGTTCACTTGCCCCGGGTTGGCCTTGCCTTTGGAGGCTTTCATCGCCTGGCCGACGAAGAAGCCGAACATCTTGCCGCGCTTGGCCTCGTCGGCTGCGCGGTACTGTTCGACCTGCTCGGCGTTGGCCGCCAGCACTTCGTCGAGCATCTTGTCGATCGCACCGGTATCGGTGACCTGCTTCAGGCCTTTGCTTTCGATGATGCTGTCAGCATCGCCTTCACCGGCGGCCATGGCCTCGAACACGGTCTTGGCGATCTTGCCGCTGATGGTGTTGTCGCGGATCCGCAGCAACATGCCGCCCAGCTGTGCGGCGCTGACCGGCGCCTGGTCGATCTCGATGCCCAGCTTGTTCAGCAGGCTGCCCAGCTCGACCATGACCCAGTTGGCTGCCAGCTTGGCATCGCCACCGATCTTCACCACTTCCTCGAAGTAGTCCGCCTGTTCCCGGCTGGAAGCCAGCACGTTGGCGTCGTAGGCCGACAGGCCGTACTGGTTCTGGAAGCGCTCGACCTTCTGCGTCGGCAGTTCCGGCAAGCCGGCGCGGACGGTTTCGAGGAAGCTGTCCTCGATCACCACCGGCAGCAGGTCCGGGTCGGGGAAGTAACGGTAGTCGTTGGCTTCCTCCTTGCTGCGCATGGAGCGGGTCTCGTCCTTGTTCGGGTCGTACAGGCGGGTTTCCTGTACCACCTTGCCGCCGTCCTCGATCAGGTCGATCTGGCGCTGGATCTCGCTGTTGATCGCGCGCTCGATGAAGCGGAACGAGTTGACGTTCTTGATCTCGCAGCGGGTGCCGAACTCGGCCTGGCCTTTCGGGCGGATCGACACGTTGCAGTCGCAACGCAGCGAGCCTTCGGCCATGTTGCCGTCGCAGATGCCCAGGTAACGCACCAGCGCGTGGATCGCCTTGACGTAGGCCACGGCTTCCTTGGCGCTGCGCATGTCAGGCTCGGAGACGATTTCCAGCAGCGGGGTGCCGGCACGGTTCAGGTCGATGCCGGTGGAGCCGCTGAAGTCTTCGTGCAGGCTCTTGCCGGCGTCTTCTTCCAGGTGCGCGCGGGTTACCCCGATGCGCTTTATGGTGCCGTCTTCCAGGGCGATGTCCAGGTGGCCCTTGCCGACGATCGGCAGGTCCATCTGGCTGATCTGGTAGCCCTTGGGCAGGTCCGGGTAGAAGTAGTTCTTGCGCGCGAACACGTTGCGCTTGCCGATCTCGGCATCGATGGCCAGGCCGAACATGCACGCCATGCGCACGGCTTCCTGGTTCAGCACCGGCAGTACGCCAGGCATGCCCAGGTCAACCAGGCTGGCCTGGGTGTTCGGCTCGGAACCGAAGGTGGTGGCGCTGCCGGAGAAGATCTTCGACTGGGTGGCGAGCTGAGTGTGGATTTCCAGCCCGATCACAACTTCCCATTGCATGTGTGAATTCCTCAGAAGCCGTTGGGGGCGCGGGTGTGCCAGTCGGTCACTTGCTGGTAGCGGTGCGCGACGTTGAGCAGGCGGCCTTCCTGGAAGTATGGCGCCAGCAGCTGCACGCCGACCGGCAGGCCATCGACGAAGCCGGCCGGCATCGACAGGCCCGGCAGGCCCGCCAGGTTGGCGGTGATGGTGTAGACGTCTTCCAGATAGGCGGCGACCGGGTCGCTGCTCTTGGCGCCGAGCTTCCAGGCCGGGTTTGGCGTGGTCGGGCCGAGGATCAGGTCGACGTCGTTGAAGGCGGCCATGAAGTCGTTCTTGATCAGGCGGCGGATCTGCTGCGCCTTCACGTAGTAGGCGTCGTAGTAGCCGGCCGACAGGGCGTAGGTGCCGACCATGATGCGGCGCTGCACTTCGACACCGAAGCCTTCGCCACGCGAACGCTTGTACAGGTCGGTGAGGTCTTTCGGGTTTTCGCAGCGGTAGCCGAAGCGCACGCCGTCGAAACGCGACAGGTTGGACGAGGCTTCAGCGGGGGCGATCACGTAGTAGGCCGGGATGGCGTGCTGCATGTTCGGCAGGCTGATTTCCTTGACCACCGCGCCGAGCTTTTCCAGCTCCTTGACGCTGGCCTGGACCAGGTCGGCGATGCGTGGGTCGAGGCCGGCACCGAAGTACTCCTTCGGCAGGCCGATGCGCAGGCCCTGCAGCGAAGCATTCAGGTTGGCGCTGTAGTCCGGCACCGGCTCTTCGATGCTGGTGGAGTCCTTGGCGTCGAAACCGGCCATGCCTTGCAGCAGCAGGGCGCAGTCTTCGGCGGTACGGGCCAGCGGGCCACCCTGGTCGAGGCTGGAGGCGTAGGCGATCATGCCCCAGCGCGACACGCGGCCGTAGGTCGGCTTGAGGCCGGTGAGGTTGGTCAGTGCCGCCGGTTGGCGGATCGAGCCGCCGGTGTCGGTGCCGGTGGTGGCTGGCAGCAGGCGCGCAGCCACTGCCGCGGCCGAACCGCCCGACGAGCCGCCCGGGACGTGCTCGAGGTTCCATGGGTTCTTCACCGCGCCGTAGTGGCTGGATTCGTTGGCCGAACCCATGGCGAATTCGTCCATGTTGGTCTTGCCCAGGGTGACCATGCCGGCTTCGGCCAGCTTGGCAACCACGGTGGCGTCATACGGCGCCTTGAAGTTGTCGAGCATCTTCGAGCCGCAGCTGGTGCGTACGCCGTTGGTGCAGAACAGGTCCTTGTGGGCGATCGGGGCACCCAGCAGCGCGCCGGTTTCGCCGGCGGCGCGACGGGCGTCGGCGGCACGCGCCTGGCCCAGGGCCAGGTCTTCGGTGACGCTGATGAAGCTGTTGATCTGCGGGTCGAGCTGCTTGATGCGCGCCAGCAGGGTGCCGGTCAGCTCTTCGGAGGAAAACGACTTGTCGGCGAGTCCGCGGGCGATCTCGGCCAGGGTCAATTGATGCATGGCAGGCTCTATCCCTTACTCGATGACTTTGGGAACCAGGTACAGACCGCTTTCGGTCGACGGCGCGATGGCCTGGTAGGCGTCGCGCTGGTTGCTTTCGGTGACCTGGTCGGGACGCAGGCGCTGGCTGGCCTCCAGGGGGTGGGCCAGTGGCTCGATGCCGGTAGTGTCGACCGCTTGCATCTGGTCGACCAGCCCGAGAATGCTGTTCAGTGCGTCAGTAATGCGTGGCAGTTCGCCATCATTCAGGCCCAGACGGGCCAGATGGGCGATCTTTTCCACGTCGCAGCGTTCAAGCGCCATGGGGATCTCCAGGGGAAACAAAGACCGGAATTTGGGTCCGCAGTGAGGAACATGTCAGCTTTCTGGCGGTCTAACGGCCGCGAAATTCTGCTGGCGTGCTCGGAAAAACAGCCAATTTAACATATTGGCTCCTTGCCCAAAATCCCTGCCATTGTTAGAGTTTGCCGCACTTTTTTACCCACGCTTTCCCCAGGGTCACTTTCCCATGTTCAAGAAACTGCGTGGCATGTTTTCCAGCGATCTGTCCATCGACCTGGGTACTGCCAACACCCTTATTTACGTGCGTGAGCGCGGTATCGTCCTGAATGAGCCCTCGGTTGTTGCCATCCGTACCCATGGCAACCAGAAAAGCGTCGTCGCCGTCGGTACCGAAGCCAAGCGCATGCTGGGCCGTACGCCTGGCAACATTGCTGCCATTCGTCCGATGAAGGACGGCGTCATCGCCGACTTCAGCGTCTGCGAAAAAATGTTGCAATATTTTATCAACAAGGTTCACGAGAACAGCTTCCTGCAGCCGAGCCCGCGTGTGCTGATCTGCGTGCCGTGCAAGTCGACCCAGGTAGAGCGCCGCGCCATTCGCGAATCGGCGCTGGGTGCCGGTGCCCGTGAAGTGTTCCTGATCGAAGAGCCGATGGCCGCCGCCATCGGTGCCGGCCTGCCGGTCGAAGAAGCCCGCGGTTCGATGGTCGTCGATATCGGTGGTGGTACCACTGAAATCGCGCTCATCTCCCTGAACGGCGTGGTCTATGCCGAATCCGTCCGCGTTGGCGGCGACCGCTTCGATGAAGCCATCGTCACCTACGTGCGCCGCAACTACGGCAGCCTGATCGGCGAGTCCACCGCCGAGCGCATCAAGCAGGAAATCGGTACCGCCTACCCGGGCGGCGAAGTACGCGAAGTCGACGTGCGCGGCCGCAACCTGGCCGAGGGCGTACCGCGTGCCTTCACCCTGAACTCCAACGAAGTGCTCGAAGCGCTGCAGGAGTCCCTGGCGACCATCGTCCAGGCGGTCAAGAGTGCCCTGGAGCAATCGCCGCCCGAGCTGGCCTCGGACATCGCCGAGCGTGGCCTGGTGCTGACCGGTGGTGGCGCCCTGCTGCGTGACCTGGACAAGCTGCTGGCCCAGGAAACCGGCCTGCCGGTGATCGTCGCCGAAGACCCGCTGACCTGTGTCGCCCGTGGCGGTGGTCGCGCCCTGGAGATGATGGACAAGCACGCGATGGACCTGCTCTCCAGCGAGTGATTCCGCTCGCTGTTCACGAGCCCCGGTTTACAGGTAGTACGCACAGTGCTACCTGTATGTGCTGGGCTGGCGCCCGTTCGGGGCGCCGTATCCGTCAACCCGCAACCAGGCTGGTGCGTTGTCCCATGTCCAATGACCTCCTGAGTCGTCCACGAGGAACGGCCCATTAAACCGCTTTTCTCCAAGGGCCCTTCGCTGGGCGTTCGCCTGCTCGTCCTGGTGGTGATGTCGGTCGCGTTGATGGTTGTCGACGCGCGCTTCGACGTGCTCAAACCAGTGCGCAGCCAGATGGGCCTGGTACTCATGGAGTCGTACTGGATCACCGACCTGCCGCAGCGTGCGTGGCAAGGTGTGGCCGGCCAGTTCGGCAGCCGCACTGAACTGATCGCCGAGAACGAAAAGCTCAAGACCGAAGCCCTGCTGCTGCAGGGGCGCCTGCAGAAGCTGGCGGCCCTGACCGAGCAGAACGTGCGCCTGCGCGAGTTGCTTAACTCCTCGGCGCTGGTCAACGAAAAGGTCGAGGTGGCCGAGCTGATCGGTGTCGACCCCAACCCGTTCACCCACCGCATCCTGATCAACAAGGGCGAGCGTGATGGCGTGTTCCTTGGCCAGCCGGTGCTCGATGCCCGTGGCCTGATGGGCCAGGTGGTCGAGCTGATGCCCTACACCTCGCGGGTACTGTTGCTGACCGATACCACCCATAGCATCCCGGTGCAGGTCAACCGCAACGGCCTGCGCGCCATCGCCAGCGGCACCGGCAACCCGGAGCGCCTGGAGCTGCGCCATGTGGCCGATACCGCCGACATCAAGGAAGGCGACCTGCTGGTCAGTTCCGGCATGGGGCAACGGTTCCCGGCCGGCTACCCGGTGGCCACGGTCAACGAAGTGATCCACGATTCCGGCCAGCCGTTCGCCATCGTTCGTGCCATCCCCACCGCCGCGCTCAACCGCAGCCGCTACATGCTGCTGGTGTTCAGCGACCGGCGCAGCCCGGAACAGCGCGCCACCGATGCCGCCATTGCCCAGGAAGAGGCTGACCGCAAGGGCACCTCGGCCGCAGGCCAGCCGGTCACGACGGGCGAGCAGGGCGCACCAGCTGGCAGCGCCCCTGCCACGCCGGCCACACCAGCGGCCACACCAGCGACCCCGGCTGCGCAGCCTGCAGCTCCGGCGGCCGCACCTGCCACGCCGGCTGCCGCGCCTGCCGCACCCGCTCACACCCGGAGGCAATGATGGCTGCATCACGCCGCAACAACGGCTGGGTCATCTGGCTGACTTTCGCCATCGGCCTGCTGCTCAGCGTCTCGCCCATGCCGCAGTTCATGGAAGTGTTCCGGCCCATGTGGCTGGCCTTGCTGGTGTCGTTCTGGACCCTCGCCGTACCGAACAAGGTCGGCATGACCACCGCGTTCGTGCTGGGCCTGGCCGAGGACGTGCTGTACGGCACCCTGCTGGGGCAAAACGCGCTGATCCTTACCCTCATCACCTTCCTGGTGCTGTCCTTGCAGCAGCGCCTGCGCATGTTCCCCATGTGGCAGCAGAGCCTGGTGATCCTGGTGATCTTCGGCATTGCCCAGCTGATCCAGCTGTGGCTCAGCGCGCTGACCGGCAACCGCCTGCCCACCCTGGCGTTGGTCTGGTCGGCGGTAATCAGTGCCTTGCTCTGGCCGTGGATCAGCTTCGCCCTGCGCGACCTGCGCCGACGCTTGCATATCAACTGACGGCGCCGCCGCGACTGACAGGGAGATGTCTGCATGACCCCGCTATACCTGGCCTCCGGCTCGCCCCGTCGTCGTGAACTGCTGGCCCAGATCGGTGTGCCGTTCAGCGTCGTCAGTGCCCCCATCGATGAAACCCCACTGCCCGATGAAAGCGCCCCGGCCTACGTCGAGCGCCTGGCCCGGGCCAAGGCTGCCGCTGGCCTGGCCAGCCTGGAACATCCAGTGCAGGCCATTCGCGGGCATGCCCGCTCCCACAGGTCCGATGATGGCCTGGAGGGCAGCGCCGTCCCTGTGGGAGCGGGCGCGCCCGCGAATAGCCACACCGCGGCCCTGGAAAATCGGGCTGTGGTGCTGGGTGCAGACACTGCCGTGGTGCTCGATGGTCGTATTCTCGGCAAACCGGAAAACCGCGAAGATGCCCTGGCCATGCTGGCCGACCTTTCGGGCCGCGAGCACCAGGTTTTGACCGCGGTCGCCCTGAGCGATGGCCAGCGCGTGCACAGCCTGTGCGTCACCAGCAAGGTGCGCTTCCGTGCGATCAGTGCCGAGGAAGCGCAACGCTACTGGGCCAGCGGCGAGCCCGCGGACAAGGCCGGCGGCTATGCCATCCAGGGCTTGGGCGCGGTGTTCGTCACCGGCCTTTCCGGCAGCTACTCGGCGGTGGTCGGCTTGCCCCTCAGTGAAACGGCCGAACTGCTTGGCCAATTCGGCATTGCCTGCTGGCAATCGCCCGCGCATACGCCAGAGGTAACAAACCAGCGGTAGCCAGCACTGCATACGCCATCCATCATTATCCAAGACCTTTGACGAGAGCCTGCCATGAGTGAAGAGATCCTGATCAACATCACCCCGATGGAGTCGCGCGTGGCGGTGGTGGAAAACGGGGTGCTGCAGGAAGTGCATGTCGAGCGCACCCAGCGCCGGGGCATCGTCGGCAATATCTACAAAGGCAAGGTGGTGCGTGTGCTGCCGGGCATGCAGGCGGCCTTCGTCGACATCGGCCTGGAGCGCGCGGCATTCATCCATGCCTCGGAAATATCCCAGCGCGAAGGCTCGGCGGTAGAGAACATCACCGCCCTGGTGCACGAGGGCCAGGCCCTGGTGGTGCAGGTGACCAAGGACCCGATCGGCACCAAGGGCGCGCGCCTGACCACCCAGCTGTCGATCCCGTCGCGCTACCTGGTGTACATGCCGCGCAGCAGCCATGTCGGCATTTCCCTGAAGATCGAAGACGAAGCCGAGCGCGAGCGCCTCAAGCAGGTGGTCAGCGACTGCATGGAAAGCGAGAACATCAAGGACGCCGGTGGCTTCATCCTGCGTACCGCCGCCGAAGGCGCACGCGCTGAAGAGATCCTGCAGGACATTCGCTACCTGCGCCGCCTGTGGGAGCAGATCGGCACCCAGATCAAGACCTGCGGCGCGCCCACGGTCATCTACGAGGACCTGGGCCTGGCCCTGCGTACCTTGCGCGACCTGGTCAACCCGAAGATCGAGAAGATCCGCATCGACTCGCGGGAAACCTTCCAGAAGACCACGCAGTTCGTTGGCGAGCTGATGCCGGAAATCGCCGACCGCCTCGAGCACTACCCGGGCGAACGGCCGATCTTCGACCTGTACGGCGTCGAGGACGAGATCCAGCGTGCACTGGAGCGCAAGGTACCGCTGAAGTCCGGTGGCTACCTGGTGGTCGACCCCGCTGAAGCGATGACCACCATCGATGTGAACACCGGCGCCTTCGTCGGCCATCGCAACCTTGAAGAGACCATCTTCAAGACCAACCTCGAGGCCGCCACAGCCATCGCCCGGCAACTGCGCCTGCGCAATATCGGCGGCATCATCATCATCGACTTCATCGACATGGAAGACGAAGAGCACCAGCGCCAGGTGCTGCGCACCCTGGAAAAGCAGCTGGAGCGCGATCACGCCAAGACAAATATCATCGGCATCACCGAGCTGGGCCTGGTGCAGATGACCCGCAAGCGCACACGGGAAAGCCTGGAACAGGTGCTGTGCGAGCCCTGCCTGGCCTGTCAGGGCCGTGGCAAGCTGAAAACTCCCGAGACCATCTGTTACGAAATCTTCCGCGAGATCCTGCGCGAGGCCCGTGCCTACCAGGCCGAAGGCTACCGCGTGCTGGCCAACCAGAAGGTGGTCGACCGGCTGCTGGATGAAGAGTCCGGTAACGTCGCGGAACTGGAGGCCTTCATCGGCCGAACCATTCGTTTCCAGGTGGAGTCGATGTATTCGCAGGAACAATACGATGTGGTGCTGCTCTGAGGCCTTCTGAAACGCGCCGCGGGTGGCCCGGGCTGGCAAAACCGGGACGACGGGCCATCATGGATAAACGACCTGGAGGGCCATGGCCATGGGACGTCTGACCCGCGTTCTTGTCGCCTTGACCCGCTGGGGGCTGGGCGTTTGCGCCCTGCTGGCGGTACTGGTGGCGCTGTATGTCAGCCTCGGCCGCGAACTGGTGCCGTTGGTGGCCGAGTACCGCGCCGATGTGGAGAGCAAGGCCGAGCAGGCTTTGGGCCTGCCCGTGCACGTCGGTGCCCTGGAAGGCCGCTGGAGCGGCCTGGCACCGGTGCTGCGGGTGCGCGACCTGCAACTGGGCGAGGGGGCCACGGCCCTGCGCCTGGACGACGTCAAGGTGGTACCCGATGTCTGGGCCAGCCTCACCGCCCGCGAGGTACGCTTGGCACGCATTCAGTTGGGCGGCCTGCAACTGATCCTGCGCGAGAACGAGCAGGGCGCCTGGAGCCTCGAAGGCCTGCCGAAGAAGGACGATACGCCGCTCGACCCCGCCGAGTTGTTGCAGCGCCTGCGCCAGTTGGGCCGCATCGATGTGTTCGACAGCCAGGTCACCCTGCACCCCTGGCAGCGCGACCCGTTGACCCTGACTTATGTGAGCGTCGGCCTGCAGGCCGGGGCTTCACGCCATGCCCTGGACCTGCGCGCGACCCTGCCCGATGGCCAGCCCCTGTCGCTGAACCTGCGCAGTCGTGCCTCGGCCAACGCCTGGCGCGACGGCCAGGTCGAAGCCTACCTGAGCCTGCCACAGAGTGACTGGGCGCGTTGGCTGCCGCCACGCCTGCTGGGCCAGTGGCATGCCGACGCCTTGCGGGCGGGCGGCGAGTTCTGGGTCGACTGGCGCAAGGGGCAGTTGCAGCAGGCCGTCGTACGCCTCAATGCACCGGCGCTGCAGGGCGCCTATGCCGGGCGCAAGGCGGCCAAGGTGAACAACCTGGCCCTGGGCGCCTGGTTCCAGCGCCGGGAGCAAGGCTTCGATGTGGTGGTCGACTCCCTGGCCATGGATGTCGGCAAGACCCGTTGGGAGTCGCACCTGCAATTGCAGCAGCGTCCAGGCGAGGACGCTGCCGCGGAAAGCTGGCAAGTGCAGGCCGACCGCCTCGACCTCACGCCGTTGACCCCGCTGATCGATGCCCTGGCGCCGCTGCCGGACAAGGTCATGGCCGTGGTCGATGGCCTGAAGGTGACCGGCGCGCTGCGCAATGTGCGCCTGGAGGCCCGGCCCAAGGCCGAGGGTGACCAGCGCCTGCAGTTCGAAGCCAACCTGGAGAAGGTCGGTTTCGATGCCTATCACAATGCTCCTGCAGCCGGTAACGTCAGCGGCAGCATCAGCGGTGACCTTGGCCATGGCGAACTGCGCCTTGATACCGATGCGTTCATGCTGCATCTGTACCCGATCTTCGCCAAACCCTGGCACTACCAGAAGGCCAATGCGCGCCTGACCTGGGCCTTGGACAAGGAAGGTTTCACCCTGGTCGCGCCTTACCTCAAGGTGCTCGGCGAGGAGGGGAAGATCGCCGGTGACTTCCTCATTCGCCTGTTGTTCGAAGAGGGCCGCGAGGACTACATGGACCTGCGTGTCGGCCTGACCGAAGGCGATGGCCGCTACACCGCCAAGTACCTGCCCGAGGTGCTCAGCCCAGCCCTCGACGAGTGGCTGCGCAGTGCGATCGTCAAAGGCACGGTGGACGAAGGCTACTTCCAGTACCAGGGCTCGCTGAACCATGGTGTCGCGCCGGAAGCCCGCAGCATCAGCCTGTTCTTCAAGGTGCGTGATGCGGCCCTGGACTTCCAGCCGGGCTGGCCGCAGGTGCAGCACGTGGATGGCGATGTGTTCATCGAGGACAGCGGTGTGCGCATCAAGGCCCAGCGTGGCGTACTGCTCGACACCAAGGTCAGTGATGTGAGCGTCGATATCCCGCATGTTGACCAGGGCCAGCAAAGCCACCTGTACCTCGATGGCGACTTCGACGGCAGCCTGGGCGATGGCCTGAAGATCCTCAAGGAAGCGCCAATCGGCACTGGCGAGATCTTTGCTGGCTGGGAGGGCGAGGGGCCGCTCAAGGGCAAGGTCAAGCTCGACATTCCGCTGGCCCACGGGCAGCGGCCGAAAGTGCAGGTGGACTTTGCCACAGACGATGCACGGTTGAAGGTGGCGCCGCCGAGCCTGGAGTTGAGCCGCCTGAAGGGTGACTTCAGTTTCGATTTGGACAAGGGCCTGAGCGGCAAGGGCATCAGCCTGCAGGCCTTCGGCAAGCCGGTAACGGCGCAAATCACCGCCGAAGGCCAGCCCGGGCAGATGCAGACACGCGTCAACGCCAGCGGCCAGGTGTCGCTCAAGGCACTGACCGACTGGCTGCAGTTCAACCAGGCCTTGCCGGCTTCCGGCGACCTGCCGTACCAGTTGCAGGTCAGCCTGGGTAGCCGGGACAACCGCCTGAGTGTCAATTCCAGCCTCAAGGGCCTGGCCATCGACCTGCCAGCACCCTTTGGCAAGGCAGCGTCCGATACCCGTGACACCCGTTTCAGCATGACCCTGCAGGGGCCGGAGCGGCGCTTCGATGTCGCCTACACCGACCTTGCCCGCTTTGCCTACGCCGCGCCGGCCGAGAAGCTGGGGCAGGGCCGTGGCGAGTTGCTGCTGGGCGCCGGTGACGCCCAGGTACCTGCCGGCCAAGGCCTGCGAGTGCGCGGGCACCTGGAGGCGCTGGACCTGGGGCCTTGGCAGGAACAGGCGGCGCGCCTGGCCGGTAACGACCCGGGCGGAAGCGCGCGGCAGAACCTGCAAGGCGTCGACCTGAGCATCGGCCAGCTGAAAGCCTTTGGCCTGGACCTGAACCAGGCCGTGGTGCGCCTGGCCCGTGGTGGCCCCGCCTGGGATTTGCGCCTCGACAGCAAGGAAGTCATCGGCAACGCCCGGGTGCCGGATGCCAAGGGCGCGCCCATGGTCGTGCGCATGCAGACCTTGCGCCTGCCCGCCGCCAGCGCTGCTGAAAAGCAGGCCGAGGCACAGGCCGAAGAGGGCCCCGACCCGCTGGCCTCGTTCGACCCGCGCAAGGTGCCGGCGCTGGACCTGAGCATCGACAAGCTCTATCGCGGTGACGACCTGTTCGGTAGTGCGTCGCTCAAGCTGCGGCCGACCGCGCGTGGCGTGACCGCCAGCGACATCGACCTCGACTTCAAAGGCCTGCGTATCGATGGTGGCGGCGGCTGGGAAGGCGAACCGGGCGGCACCAGCAGCTGGTACAAAGGGCGCCTGGACGGCAAGAACCTGGCGGATGTGCTCAAGGCCTGGGGCTTTGCCCCGACCGTGACCAGCCGCGACTTCCGCCTGGATGTGGATGGCCGCTGGCCGGGTTCGCCGGCCTCGGTGAGCCTCAAGCGCTTCTCTGGCAGCATGGACGCAGCGCTGCGCACCGGACAGTTCGTCGAGGTCGAAGGCAGTGCCCAGGCGCTGCGGGTGTTCGGCCTGTTGAACTTCAACTCCATCGGCCGGCGCTTGCGCCTGGACTTCTCCGACCTGTTCGACAAGGGCCTGGCCTACGACCGGGTCAAAGGCTTGCTGGTGGCCAGTAACGGTGTCTATGTGACCCGCGAGCCAATCGCCGTGACTGGCCCGTCGAGCAACTTCGAGCTGGACGGTACCCTGGACCTGGTACGCGACCGGGTCGATGCCAATCTGCAGGTGAGCCTGCCAGTGACCAACAACCTGCCGCTGGCGGCCCTGATTGTCGGCGCGCCGGCCGTGGGCGGGGCGCTGTTCCTGGTCGACCGGCTGATCGGCGACCGCGTGTCGCGCTTCGCCAGTGTGCACTACCGTGTCGAAGGTCCGGTGAAAGAGCCTAGAATCACATTTGTGAAACCTTTCGAGAAATCCCGCTAGGAGTGCCCATGAAGGCAGCTGTAATCCAGATGGTCAGCCAGGACGATGTGCTGGCCAACCTGCAGCGCGCCGGTGCCCTGCTGGAGCAGGCCGCCTTTGGCGGTGCACGGCTGGCCGTGCTGCCGGAAAACTTCGCCGCCATGGGCCGCAAGGACGCCGCTGCCATCGGCCGCGCCGAAGCGTTGGGCGAAGGGCCGATCCTGCCATGGTTGAAACGTACCGCCCGCGACCTCAAGTTATGGATTGTCGCCGGTACCTTGCCATTGCCACCGGTCGGCCAGCCCGAAGCAAAGGCGCATGCCTGCTCGCTGTTGATCGACGAACACGGTGAGGTGGCGGCACGCTATGACAAGCTGCACCTGTTCGATGTGGACGTTGCCGACAACCGTGGCCGTTACCGCGAGTCTGATGACTATGCCCACGGCGCCCAGGTAGTGGTGGCTGATACGCCGGTGGGGCGGCTGGGGCTGAGCGTGTGCTACGACCTGCGCTTCCCCGAACTGTACAGCGCACTGCGCGCCGCTGGTGCGGAACTGATCACTGCGCCGGCCGCCTTCACTGCGGTAACGGGCGCGGCGCACTGGGAAGTGCTGGTGCGCGCCCGTGCCATCGAGACCCAGTGCTACCTGCTGGCTGCGGCGCAGGGCGGCACTCACCCGGGGCCACGGGAAACCCATGGCCATGCGGCGATCGTCGACCCCTGGGGGCGCATCGTCGCGGAACAGGCGCAAGGTGAAGCGGTACTGCTCGCCGAGCGCGACATTGACGAACAAGCGTCCATCCGGGCGCGCATGCCGGTGGTATCGCACCGGCGCTTTTTCTCGCAGGGCGCGTTGCGGCCTGCGCACACCTCGGAGTGACTATGAGCCAGATGTTATCCACCGTCAGCGAGCAGCTCCTGGCCCCAGGCGGCTTGACCCTGGACAGCCTGCAGAGCGTGCTGGGTGAGTTGGCCGGCCCCGGCATCGATGCCGCCGACCTGTATTTCCAGGGCCAGATCTCGGAAACCTGGGCGCTGGAAGACGGCATCGTCAAAGAGGGCAGTTTCAACCTCGACCAGGGCGTGGGCGTGCGTGCCCAGTCCGGTGAAAAGACCGGCTTTGCCTACAGCAACGCAATCAACCTCGAAGCGCTGACCTCGGCCGCCCGTGCAGCCCGTTCGATCTCCCGTGCCGGGCAGAACGGCAAGGTGCAGGCCTTCCGCAGCCAGGAGGTGACAGCCCTTTATCCGGCGGACAACCCGCTGGATGTGCTCAGCCGTGCCGAGAAGGTCGAGCTGCTCAAGCGTGTCGACGCCGCCACCCGTGCCCTGGACCCGCGTATCCAGCAGGTCAGTGTGAGCATGGCCGGGGTCTGGGAGCGCATCCTGATCGCTGCGGCCGATGGCAGCCTGGCCGCCGATGTGCGCCCGCTGGTGCGCTTCAACGTCAGCGTCATCGTCGAGCAGAATGGCCGCCGCGAGCGTGGCGGGCAGGGCGGTGGCGGGCGTACCGACTACCGCTTCTTCACCGAAGAGCGGGTCATGGGCTATGCCCGCGAAGCGCTGCGCCAGGCCCTGGTGAACCTGGAGGCGATCCCGGCACCGGCTGGTACCCTGCCGGTGGTGCTGGGTTCGGGCTGGTCGGGCGTGCTGCTGCACGAGGCTGTCGGCCACGGCCTGGAAGGTGACTTCAACCGCAAGGGCAGTTCGGCGTTCAGCGGCCGTATTGGCGAGAAAGTGGCATCGAGCCTGTGCACCATCGTCGACGACGGCACCCTCGAAGGCCGCCGTGGCTCGCTGAGCGTGGATGACGAAGGCACCCCGACCGAGTGCACCACGCTGATCGAGAACGGTGTGCTCAAGGGCTACATGCAGGACAAGCTGAACGCGCGCCTGATGGGCATGGCGGTGACCGGCAACGGCCGCCGCGAATCCTACGCGCACCTGCCGATGCCGCGCATGACCAACACCTACATGCGTGCCGGCGAAAGCGACCCGCAGGAAATCATCGCTTCGGTGAAGAAGGGCATCTACTGCGCCAATCTCGGCGGTGGCCAGGTGGACATCACCAGCGGCAAGTTCGTGTTCTCGACCAGTGAGGCTTACCTGATCGAAGACGGCAAGATTACCGCGCCGGTGAAGGGGGCGACCCTGATCGGCAATGGCCCGGAAGCGATGAGCCGGGTGTCGATGGTCGGTAACGACCTGGCGCTGGACAGCGGGGTAGGGACTTGCGGCAAGGACGGGCAGTCGGTGCCGGTGGGGGTCGGGCAGCCGACCTTGAAGCTGGATGCGATTACCGTGGGCGGTACAGGGGCGTGATGGCCATCTGGGACCGCTTTGCGGTCCTTTCGCGACGCAAGGCCGCTCCCACAGGGATTGCGCCATGCAGAAATGGCTGCGCACTTACTGTGGGAGCGGCCTTGTGTCGCGATTGGGCCGCAAAGCGGCCCCAGGGTGATCAGCGCAAGCCGCGCTGCAGCTCGTCGAGGTCGCGGATGTACTTGAACACCTTGCGCGCGGCGGCAGGCGGTTTGTTCCGCGCCTTCTCGTGCTGGGCATGGCGCACCAGCGAGCGCAGTTGCTGGCGGTCGGTGTCGGGGTATTCGCTGACGAAGCGCTCGAGGTCTTCGTCGTTACCGTCGATCAACCGGTCGCGCCAGCGCTCCAGGCCGTGGAAGCGCTCGTTGTACTGGCGGGTCGAGCTGTCCATCTGTTCGAGCAAGGCGTGGATGGCATCCAGGTCCTGCACGCGCATCAGCTTGCCGACAAACGACATGTGGCGTTTGCGGGCACCGTGAGCGGTGTGCTTGCTGGCTTCAGCCAGGGCCTTGCGCAGCTCGTCGGTCAACGGCAGGCGAGCCAGGGTATCGGCCTTGAGCGTGGTAAGGCGCTCGCCGAGTTCGACCAGCGCATGCAGCTCGCGCTTGATCTGGGTTTTGCTTTTTTCGCCGTCGAAGGCGTCGTCGTTTGAATCAACCATGGTGGCAGTCCGCTAGAAATCGCCGCCATGATAACCAGTCGGGGGCCGCTTGTCCGGCCCGGTCGTAGAATGACCCTCGCCGAACGCAGAATTTGAGTGGAGAGAACCATGAGTGCAGTCCAGAGCGTAGGTCCGAAGGACCTGCCAGCATTGCAGGAGCAGGTCGAGGCGATCATCGCCGAAGCGCGCCGCCAGGGGGCCAGTGCCTGCGAAGTGGCGGTGTCGCTGGAGCAGGGCCTGTCCACCACGGTACGCCAGCGAGAGGTCGAAACGGTCGAGTTCAACCGCGACCAGGGCTTTGGCATCACCCTCTATGTGGGCCAGCGCAAAGGCTCGGCCAGCACCTCGGCCAGTGGCCCGGAGGCGATCCGCGAAACCGTCGCCGCGGCCTTGGCGATTGCCAAGCATACCTCCGAGGACGAATGTTCCGGCCTGGCCGACGCAGCGTTGATGGCCCGCGAGATCCCGGATCTGGACCTGTACCACGACTGGAACCTCGAGCCGGAGAAGGCCATCGAGATGGCCCTGGCCTGCGAGGCGGCGGCATTCGACGCCGACCCGCGTATCCTCAATGCCGACGGCACCACCCTCAATACCCACCAGGGCTGCCGCGTGTATGGCAACAGCCATGGTTTCATCGGTGGCTACGCCTCGACCCGGCACAGCCTGAGCTGCGTGATGATCGCCGAAGGCGACGGCCAGATGCAGCGTGATTACTGGTACGACGTGAACCGCCAGGGCAACCTGCTGGCAGACCCGCGTAGCATCGGCGTGCGCGCTGCCCAGCGTGCCGCCAGCCGCCTGGGTGCGCGGCCGGTGCCGACCTGCGAGGTGCCGGTGCTGTTCTCGGCCGAGCTGGCCGGTGGCCTGTTCGGCAGCTTCCTGTCGGCCATCTCCGGCGGCAACCTGTATCGCAAGTCGTCGTTCCTGGAGGGGACCATCGGCCAGCGCCTGTTCCCTACCTGGCTGACCCTCGACGAGCGCCCGCACATTCCGCGGGCACTGGGTAGTGCTGCATTCGACGGCGATGGCCTGGCTACCTATGCCAAGCCGTTCGTCGACAAGGGTGAGCTGGTGTCGTACCTGCTGGGTACCTATTCCGGGCGCAAGCTGGGTTTGCCAAGCACGGCCAACGCCGGCGGCGTGCACAACCTGTTCGTCAGCCATGGTGTCGAAGACCAGGCGGCGCTGATCCGGCGCATGGGCCGCGGGCTGCTGGTGACCGAGTTGATGGGGCATGGCCTGAACATGGTGACGGGGGATTATTCCCGTGGCGCGGCAGGGTTCTGGGTCGAGAATGGCGAGATTCAGCACGCGGTGCAGGAAGTGACCATTGCCGGGAACATGAAAGACATGTTCCAGCAGATTGTCGCGATTGGCAGCGATCTTGAGACCCGCAGCAACATTCACACCGGCTCGGTGCTGATCGAGCGGATGACTGTGGCGGGTAGCTGATCCACAGCCTGCACCGGCCTCTTCGCGGGCTTGCCCGCTCCCACAGATACTGCACAAGCTTGAAACCTGTGCGATCCCTGTGGGAGCGGGCAAGCCCGCGAAGAGGCCGGTGCAGGCTATAGAGAATTTTCAATGAAACCGAAGACCCGGCCCCACGCCGGGTTTTTTGTTTCATCACCTTTCTCTTGAAGTGATTCTGTTTATCACTTAATAATGAATATCATTATCCAGTAACCCGGCGATGATGTTCATGAAACCCGTCCTCCGCGAACTGCCCTACCTGGAAAACTGGCGCTGGCTCAGCCGACGCATCCGCTGTGCGCTCGAGCCCGACGAGCCGCGCTTGATCGAGCATTACCTGGCTGAAGGCCGTTACCTGGTGTGCTGCACCGAGACCTCGCCATGGACGGTGGCGCTGACTTCCTTCCGCCTGCTGCTGGATACCGCCTGCGACCGCATGCTGCCTTGGCATTGGCGCTGCCTGTGCCTGGACCAGGCCTGGCGCCCATTGCTGGACCTGCGCAACCTCGACCGCGAGGCCCAGAACCAGCGCTGGCAGCCCTACGCCCTGCAGTTGGCCAATTGCCGCCTGCTGCCGTCGATTTCTCCCGATGAACTGATGCAAGGATTTGATGATGAGTGATACCCGTATCGAGCGTGACAGCATGGGCGAACTGCAGGTGCCGGCCCAGGCCCTGTACGGTGCCCAGACCCAGCGCGCGGTCGACAACTTCCCGATCAGCGGCCAGCGCATGCCGGCCCAGTTCATTCGCGCGCTGCTGCTGGCCAAGGCTGCCGCGGCCAAGGCCAACGTCGAACTGGAACAGCTGTCGACCGCGCAGGGTCAGGCCATCGTCACGGCAGTCGAGCAACTGCTGGCGGGTGACTTCATCCAGCATTTCCCGGTGGATGTGTTCCAGACCGGCTCCGGCACCAGCTCGAACATGAACGCCAACGAGGTGATCGCGACTCTGGCCAGCCGCGTGCTGGGTGAGGCCGTCAACGCCAACGACCACGTCAACTGCGGCCAGAGCAGCAACGACATCATCCCGACCACCATTCACGTCAGCGCCGCCCTGGCCCTGCACGAGCAACTGCTGCCAGAACTGGCGCACCTGGTACAGGTGATCGAGGCCAAGTCGGCACAGGTGCATCAGTACGTGAAGACCGGCCGCACCCACCTGATGGACGCCATGCCAGTGCGCATGAGCCAGGTGCTGGATGGCTGGGCGGCGCAGATCAATGGCGCCAAGGCACACATCGAAGCGACCCTGCCGAGCCTGCAGGCGCTGGCCCAGGGTGGCACCGCCGTGGGCACCGGCATCAACGCTCACCCACAGTTCGCTGCCGGTTTCGCCCGCCAGCTCAGCGGCCTGACCCAGGTCGAGTTCACCCCCGGGCAGAACCTGTTCGCCCTGATCGGCTCGCAGGACACCGCCGTGGCCCTGTCCGGCCAGCTCAAGACTGCCGCCGTGGCGCTGATGAAAATCGCCAACGACCTGCGCTGGATGAACTCTGGCCCGCTGGCCGGGCTGGGCGAAATCGAGCTGCAAGGCCTGCAGCCGGGCTCTTCGATCATGCCGGGCAAGGTCAACCCGGTGATTCCAGAGGCCACCGCCATGGTCGCCGCCCAGGTGATCGGCAATGACGCCACCATCGCCATCGCCGGCCAGTCCGGCAACTTCGAGCTGAACGTGATGCTGCCGGTGATCGCCCGCAACCTGCTGGAGAGCATCGAGCTGATGGCCAACGTCAGCCGCCTGCTGGCCGACAAGGCCATCGCCAGCTTCAAGGTCAACGAAAGCAAGCTCAAGGAAGCCCTGGCACGCAACCCGATTCTGGTCACAGCGCTGAACCCGATCATCGGCTACCTCAAGGCCGCTGAAATCGCCAAGACCGCCTACAAGCAGGGCCGTCCGATCATCGACGTGGCGCTGGAGCACACCGACCTGTGCCGTGACCAGCTGGAAGCGCTGCTGGACCCGGAGAAGCTCACCGCCGGTGGTATCTGACACTGAGTCACGGCCCAAGCGCCAGCGGTGGCCGCGTTGGTCATCGCCCAACCCATGCCTACGGAATTCACTGATATGCCCCATACCTTGCCTGCACTGCCTTACGCCTACGCTGCGCTGGAACCGCACATCGACGCGCAGACCATGGAAATCCACCACACCAAGCACCACCAGACCTACGTCAATGGCCTCAACGCCGCCATCGAAGGCACCGAGTGGGCTGGGTGGCCGGTGGAAAAACTGCTCGGCGCGGTCGGGCAACTGCCGGAAAACCTGCGTGGTGCGGTGACCAACCATGGCGGCGGGCACGCCAACCACAGGCTGTTCTGGACCGTGATGTCGCCGCAGGGTGGGGGAGAGCCGCAGGGCGCTCTGGCGCAGGCCATCGACGCCCAACTGGGCGGCTTCGATGCCTTCAAGGAGGCCTTCACCAAGGCTGCGCTGACCCGCTTCGGCAGTGGCTGGGCCTGGCTCAGCGTGAACCCGCAGAAAACCCTGGTAGTGGAAAGCAGCGGCAACCAGGACAGCCCGCTGATGCACGGCAACACGCCAATCCTCGGCCTGGACGTGTGGGAGCATGCCTACTACCTGAAGTACCAGAACCGTCGTCCGGAATACATCGGTGCCTTCTACAACGTCATTGACTGGGCGGAAGTGGAGCGCCGCTACCTCGAAACCCTGAAGTGAGTCTCCCCGGTATGCGCTCCCAGATGATGTCTGTCAGCCGTGTGCGCCTGTTTCGCTTGTTTCGCCTGACGCTTGGGACTTTGCTGTTACTGGCAGGCACTGCATTGCTATTGGCGCGCGGCTTTGCCTGGTTGGACCTGGCCTGGCCATCTTGGGGCTGTGCATCGGTTTGCGCCGGATGATGGGGTGTTCACCGGCTTCGCTTTGGGAGCGGCACATAACTCATTGAATTGGCGGGGACTCTGTGGGAGCGGCTTTAGCCGCGAACACCGGCGCAGCCGGTGCCATGCACCGCGTTGGATTCTTCGCGGCTAAAGCCGCTCCCACAGGGTACGCGTACCGCTTGCGAAATTCATTCGCCTTCGTCGAAGAAGTTGTTGATCAGCTCGACCAGCGCATCCATGGCATCAACGTCCTGCTCGCCTTCGGTATGCAGGTGCACCTGGGTGCCTTTGCCGGCCGCCAGCATCATCACCGCCATGATGCTCTTGCCATCCACCAGCTTGTCCGGCGCACGGCCAACCCTGACCTGACAGGGGAAGCGGCCGGCAACGCCGACGAACTTGGCTGCCGCCCGGGCATGCAGACCCAGCTTGTTGATGATGGTGATTTCACGGGCGGGCATCGTGGGGCGGATCCTTGGGCTAGAGGTCGCGGTGGCGGACCTGGACGTTTTTCAGGGATTGCTGCAGCAGCTGGCCAAGGCGTTCAGTGATGTACACCGAGCGGTGGTGACCGCCGGTGCAGCCAATGGCAATGGTGACGTAGGCACGGTTGCTGGCGGCGAAGCGGGGCAGCCACTTGAGCAGGTAGCTGGAAATGTCGTTGAACATCTCTTCGACATCCGGCTGTGCGGCCAGGTAGTCGATCACCGGTTGGTCGAGGCCGGAATGCTCACGCAGCTCGGGTTTCCAGTAGGGGTTGGGCAGGCAGCGCACATCGAACACCAGGTCGGCATCGACCGGCATTCCGCGCTTGAAGCCAAACGACTCGACCAGAAACGCGGTGCCAGGCTCGGGCTGGTTGAGCAGGCGCAGCTTGATCGAATCACGCAACTGGTAAAGGTTCAGGCTGGTGGTATCGATCTTCAGGTCGGCCAGGTCTGCAATCGGCCCCAGCAATTCGCTTTCCACCCGAATCGCTTCCGCAAGCGAGCGGTCGGCGTTGGTCAGCGGGTGGCGTCGGCGGGTTTCCGAGAAGCGCTTGAGCAGTACGTCTTCGTCGGCATCCAGGTACAGCACGTCGCACTGGATATGCCGGGCGCGGGCTTCTTCGAGCAACTCGGGGAAACGCGTCAGGTGGCTGGGCAGGTTGCGCGCGTCGATCGACACGGCGACCTTGGGTTGCAGCAATTCGGTATTGATCAGCGCATTTTCCGCCAGCTGTGGCAGCAGCCCGGCGGGCAGGTTGTCAATGCAGTAGAAACCGTTGTCTTCCAGGACATCGAGGGCGGTGCTCTTGCCGGAGCCGGACCGGCCGCTGACGATGATCAGGCGCATGTTCAGTGCTCGTTCTGTACGTCCAGGACAACCTGGAACAGGGCCTCGCTGCTGGTGGCCGCACGCAGGCGATCACGGACCTCCTTGCGATCGAGCATGCTGGCAATCTGGCGCAGCAATTCCAGATGGGCATCGGTGGCGGCTTCAGGCACCAGCAGGACGAACAGCAGGTCCACCGGCGCGCCATCGATGGCGTCGTAGTCGATAGGGGCTTCCAGGTGCAGCAGGGCGCTGACCGGAGCGGAACATCCTTCAAGCCGGCAGTGCGGGATGGCGATGCCGTTGCCGAAACCGGTCGAACCGAGTTTTTCCCGGGCGACCAGTTTTTCGAAGACGTCTTGCATCTCCAGTTCGGGCACTTGTTCGGCGATGACGGTGGCGACCTTTTCCAGGGCGCGCTTCTTGCTGCCGCCCGGCACGTTCACGAGGGAACGGCCGGGGGTCAGGATGGTTTCAAGTCGGATCATGGATGAGGGGGATCAGCGGGCAGCTGCACCTTGCAGCAGGCTTTGCTGTTTTTCCTTGTGTTTTTTCAGTTGGCGGTCGAGCTTGTCGGCCAAGGCGTCGATCGCTGCATACATGTCTTCGTGTTCGGCGTTGGCAACCACTTCGCCGCCGGGAATCTGCAAGGTCGCCTCGACCTTCTGCTGCAGCTTCTCGACTTTCATGATGACCTGCACGTTGGTGATCTTGTCGAAGTGACTTTCCACGCGAGCGAGCTTTTCAAGCACATAATCGCGCAGTGGCTGGGTGACTTCTACATGCTGTCCACTGATATTGACTTGCATACAGCTTCTCCTTTGTTGCCCGTGCATAAAGAGGCAGGTCTTGCACCTGCCCCACAAACGCTGTGGCACATCTCAGGGGCTACATCAGTCGCTTGCGCTCGCTCGACGGTGCGATGCCGAGGGACTCGCGGTACTTGGCGACGGTGCGACGGGCTACCTGGATGCCTTGTGCCTCCAGTAAACCAGCGATCTTGCTGTCACTCAATGGCTTTTTCTGATTTTCCGCCGCAACCAGTTTCTTGATGATCGCGCGGATCGCCGTAGACGAGCATTCTCCGCCTTCGGAGGTGCTGACGTGGCTGGAGAAAAAGTATTTCAGTTCGTAGATGCCACGCGGGGTGTGCATGTATTTCTGCGTGGTTACCCGCGAAATGGTCGACTCGTGCATGCCCACCGCTTCGGCGATGTCATGCAGTACCAGCGGCTTCATCGCTTCGTCGCCGTGGTCGAGGAAGCCGCGCTGGTGCTCGACGATCTGCGTGGCCACTTTCATCAGGGTTTCGTTGCGGCTTTGCAGGCTCTTGATGAACCAGCGCGCTTCCTGCAACTGGTTGCGCATGAAGGTGTTGTCGGCGCTGGTGTCGGCCCGGCGCACAAAACCGGCGTACTGCGGGTTGACGCGCAGGCGCGGAATGGCCTCCTGGTTCAGCTCCACCAGCCAGCGGTCGCTGTCCTTGCGCACGATGACGTCGGGCACCACGTACTCGGGCTCGCTGGACTCGATCTGCGAGCCGGGGCGCGGGTTGAGGCTTTGTACCAGTTCGATGACCTGGCGCAGCTCGTCTTCCTTGATTTTCATGCGACGCATCAGCTGGCTGTAATCACGGCTGCCGAGCAGGTCGATGAAGTCGGTGACCAGGCGCTTGGCTTCGGCCATCCACGGGGTGCTGGCAGGCAGCTGGCGCAGTTGCAGCAACAGGCATTCGCCCAGGGTGCGGGCGGCAACGCCGGCTGGCTCGAACTGCTGGATGCGGTGCAGCACCGCTTCGACCTCGTCCAGCTCGATATCCAGCTCCGGGTCGAAACCGGCGCAGATTTCCTCGAGGGTGTCTTCCAGGTAGCCCTGGCCGTTGATGCTGTCGATCAGGGTGACGGCGATCAGGCGGTCGGTGTCGGACATCGGAGCCAGGTTCAGTTGCCACAGCAGGTGGCTTTGCAGGCTTTCGCCGGCCGATGTGCGGGTGGTGAAGTCCCACTCGTCGTCGTCGTTGCTCGGCAGGCTGCTGGCACTGGTCTGGTAGATGTCTTCCCAGGCGGTGTCGACCGGCAGTTCGTTGGGGATGCGCTCGCTCCACTCACCGTCTTCCAGGGTGTCGGCACTGGTGGTGCTTTCCTGGAAGCTGTTGTCCTGGACTTCGGCGGCCGGCTTGTTCTCGGCGTTGTCCGCCATCGGGTCGCTGTTGTCGAAGTCGTCGCCGTCTTCCTGACGTTCGAGCATCGGGTTCGACTCCAGCGCTTCCTGGATTTCCTGTTGGAGGTCCAGGGTGGAGAGCTGGAGCAGGCGGATGGCCTGTTGCAACTGCGGTGTCATCGTCAGTTGCTGGCCCATTTTTAGGACGAGCGATGGTTTCATGGCTGGGGCTTAATACCTTGTTCGCCGGCGCGCATGCGCCATCCACTACACGAGGGCGCCGGGGCGCCAGATCAAGCAAGTTTTATGCCTTAAATTGTAGCGTTTGCCTAGAGCACCGTAACACTTTACCCCGGGTTTCAGGGCGATTTGCCAGTACTCCAGGCGCGTGCCGGGCTCAGAGCCGGAACTCGTGGCCCAGGTAAACCTCTTTGACCAGGTCGTTGGCCAGGATGGTTTCGGCGTCGCCTTCAGCGATCAGCCGGCCATCGTTTACGATATAGGCGGTTTCGCAGATATCCAGGGTCTCACGCACGTTGTGGTCGGTGATCAGTACACCGATGCCCTTGGCCTTGAGGTGATGGATGATCTGCTTGATGTCGCCGACCGAAATCGGGTCGACACCGGCAAACGGCTCGTCCAGCAGGATGAACTTGGGTGCGGTCGCCAGCGCGCGGGCAATTTCCACGCGGCGGCGCTCACCACCGGACAGGCTCATGCCGAGGTTGTCGCGAATGTGGCTGATGTGGAACTCCTGCAGCAGGCTTTCCAGCTCTTTGCGCCGGCCGTCGCGGTCGAGTTCCTTGCGGGTCTCGAGGATGGCCATGATGTTGTCGGCCACCGACAGCTTGCGGAAGATCGAGGCTTCCTGCGGCAGGTAGCCGATGCCGGCGCGGGCGCGACCATGCATGGGCTGGTGGCTGACATCGAGGTTGTCGATCAGCACGCGCCCCTGATCGGCCTGGACCAGGCCGACGATCATGTAGAAGCAGGTGGTCTTGCCGGCGCCGTTGGGGCCGAGCAGGCCGACGATCTGGCCGCTGTCGATCGACAGGCTGACGTCACGTACGACCTGTCGCCCCTTGTAGCTCTTGGCCAGGTGCTGGGCTTTGAGGGTTGCCATTTACTCGGCCTTCTTCTTGGGCTGGATCACCATGTCGATACGCTGACGCGGCGAGGTCACGTTGCCACCGCGACCGGCGGTTGCCACCTGGGTCTGGGTGTTGTAGACGATCTTCTCGCCTTCGGTGGTGTTGCCTTCGTTCTCGACCTTGGCGCGGTCGGTGAGGATCACCATGTCCTTCTGCGACTGGTACTGGATGGTCACCGCCCAGCCTTTCATCTTGTCCGGTTTGGCTGCGCTCTGCTGCTGCTCGAAGTAGGCCAGGTTGCCCACCGAGGTCACCACGTCGATGTCGCCGGAGGCGGAGCGGGTGATGGTCACGGTGTTGCCTTTGATCATCATCGAACCCTGGGTGATGATCACGTCGCCGGTGTAGGTGGCCACGCCCTGCTTGTCGTCCAGGTGGGCGTTGTCGGCCTGGATGCGGATAGGCTGGTCACGGTCGTTCGGCAGGGCGAGGGCGCTCGCGCTTCCCAGTGCTGCGCTCAGGCTGAGCAGAAGGGGGAGGGTTTTAACGAGCCTCATACTGTCCTCTTACGTTAGAGAGCAAGTCCATCTTGCCTTCTTTCAAATACGCTTTCATTCCTTTGCCCGTAGTTGTGCCACCGGCGCCGTCGATTCTAACGGCTTGCTCGGTCTGCGCATATTGCTTCTGCGGGAACACGGTCATGCGCGAGCTGGTAATGATCATTTCGCGCTGCTTTTCGTCGGTGCGGGCGACCCGTACGTTGTCGATCAGTTCGACTTCACTGCCGTCCGGGTTGACTTCGGCGCGGGTGCTCTGCACGTGCCACGGGTATTCGGTGCCGCGGTACAGGTGCAGGTCCGGCGTGGTCAGCAGGGTGATTTCGCTGGCCTTGAGGTGTTCGACCTTGTCGGCGGTCATTTCGTACTGCAGTTTGCCGTCGGGCAGGAACTGCACGCTGTGGGCGTTGACCGCGTAGTAGTCGACGGCGTTTTCGTCGACCTGGGCCACCGGCTTGTCGAGGAAGCTTTCCGGGCTGACATTCCAGTAGCCGATCGCCACCAGCAGGGTGGCGATCACCGTGAGCAGCGCAATGTTGCGGGCTTTCTTGCTGAACATGGGCAGCCTTACAGATAGTTGGCGTTGGCAGCGTCCAGGGTGCCCTGGGCCTGCATGATCAGTTCGCAGAATTCACGGGCCGCGCCTTCGCCGCCACGTGCCTGGGTCACGCCATGGGCGTGCTGGCGAACGAACGGCGCGGCATTGGCCACCGCCATGCCCAGTGCGACCCGGCGGATCACCGGCAGGTCGGGCAGGTCGTCGCCAAGGTAGGCCACTTGAGCATAGCTCAGGCCCAGTTCGGCGAGCAGGCCGTCCAGCACCACCAGTTTGTCCTCGCGGCCCTGGTACAGGTGCGGGATGCCGAGGTTCTTCGCCCGGCGCTCGACCACCGGAGTCTTGCGCCCGCTTATGATCGCGGTGGTCACGCCCGAGGCCATGAGCATCTTGATGCCCTGGCCGTCGAGGGTGTTGAAGGTCTTGAACTCGCTGCCGTCCTCGAGGAAGTACAGGCGCCCGTCGGTGAGCACGCCGTCCACGTCGAACACTGCCAGCTTGATGTTCTTGCCGCGTTGCATGAGGTCCTGGTTCATTCCATTGCTCCTTTACATCACGCCGGCGCGCAGCAGGTCGTGCATGTTCAGGGCGCCGGTGGGGCGGTCCTCGCGGTCCACCACCACCAGGGCGCCGATCTTGTGGTCTTCCATGATCTTCAGGGCCTCGGCCGCGAGCATTTCGGCGCGGGCCGTCTTGCCGTGCACGGTCATTACCTGGTCGATCAGGGTGGTGTGGACGTCGATGTTGCGGTCCAGGCTCCGGCGCAGGTCGCCGTCGGTGAAGATCCCTGCCAGCTTGCCATCGGCTTCGACGATCACGGTCATGCCCAGGCCTTTGCGGGACATTTCAAGGAGTGCGTCCTTGAGCAGGGTGCCGCGGGGCACCTGGGGCAGTTCGTCGCCGGCGTGCATCACGTTCTCCACCTTGAGCAGCAGGCGGCGGCCCAGTGCACCACCCGGGTGCGAGAAGGCAAAGTCCTCGGCGGTGAAGCCGCGGGCTTCGAGCAGGGCAATGGCCAGCGCGTCGCCCAGCACCAGCGAGGCGGTGGTGGAGGAGGTGGGGGCCAGGTTCAGCGGGCAGGCCTCTTGCTCGACGCGGGCGTCGAGGTTGACCTCGGCAGCCTGGGCCAGGGGCGAGTCCGGGTTGCCGGTCAGGCTGATCAGCTTGATGCCCAGGCGCTTGATCAGCGGCAGCAGGGTGACGATTTCGGCGGTGCTGCCGGAATTCGACAGGGCAAGGATGACATCATCGCGGGTGATCATGCCCATGTCGCCATGGCTGGCTTCGGCCGGGTGCACGAAAAACGCCGGTGTGCCGGTGCTGGCCAGGGTGGCGGCGATCTTGTTGCCGATGTGCCCGGACTTGCCCATGCCGACCACGACGACCCGGCCCTTGCTGGCCAGGATCAGTTCGCAGGCCTTGACGAAATTGTCGTCGATGCGCGCCAGCAGGGCCTCTACGGCCTCGAGTTCCAGGCGCAGGGTGCGTTGGGCGGATTGGATCAGCTCGCTGGATTGGCTCATGTCGAAAAAGCAATGCCTGATGAAAAGGCGGCGATTATAGCTGCAATGAAAGAAACCCTCACGCTTTCGATTGTCGTGGTGAATGTCTGGCCAGCCTGTCGCAGGGCTGAACGACTCGTTAGCCGGCCTTGGGGCGGCGCTGTCAGCGGTGCTATAGTTCGCCGCTATTCGGCCTGCCTGGGGCGCTTGTGCCTTCCAGATGGAGGCCGACGTCCATTAGGACGAGGCTGCACTAGCAAGGAGTCTAGATGAGTGTGGATAGCGCCTACGCGGTCGAGTTGAAGGGGGTTACCTTCAAACGCGGTTCGCGCAGCATTTTCAGCAACGTCGACATTCGCATCCCGCGCGGCAAGGTCACCGGTATCATGGGGCCATCGGGTTGCGGCAAGACCACGTTGCTCCGCCTGATGGGCGCGCAGTTGCGCCCCTCCAGCGGTGAGGTCTGGGTTGCCGGGCAGAACCTGCCGACGCTGTCGCGCAGCGACCTGTTCGACGCCCGCAAGCAAATGGGGGTGCTGTTCCAGAGCGGCGCGCTGTTCACCGATCTCGATGTGTTCGAGAACGTCGCGTTCCCGCTTCGCGTGCACACCCAGCTGTCGGACGAGATGATCCGCGATATCGTACTGATGAAGCTGCAGGCTGTGGGGCTGCGCGGTGCCATCGACCTGATGCCCGACGAGCTGTCCGGTGGCATGAAGCGCCGTGTGGCGTTGGCCCGGGCAATTGCCCTGGACCCGCAGATCCTCATGTACGACGAACCGTTCGTCGGTCAGGACCCGATCGCCATGGGTGTATTGGTGCGTCTGATCCGCCTGCTCAACGACGCCCTGGGTATCACCAGCATCGTTGTTTCCCATGACCTGGCGGAAACCGCCAGCATCGCCGACTACATCTATGTGGTAGGTGACGGCCAGGTGCTGGGCCAGGGGACGCCTGACGAGCTGATGGGCTCGGACAACCCGCGCATTCGCCAGTTCATGAAGGGCGACCCGGACGGCCCGGTGCCTTTCCACTTCCCTGCGCCTGACTACCGCGCCGACCTGCTGGGAGCGCGTTGATGCGCAGAAAATCTTTACTCGAACGTGTCCGCCTGCTGGGGCGCTCGGCCATCGACGTGCTGGCGGTGCTGGGGCGCTCCTGCCTGTTCCTGTTCCATGCGCTGATCGGCCGTGGCGGCATCGGTGGCGGCTTCCAGCTGCTGGTCAAGCAGCTGTATTCGGTGGGCGTGCTGTCGCTGGCAATCATCGTCGTGTCCGGCGTGTTCATCGGCATGGTGCTGGCGCTGCAGGGCTTCAGCATCCTGACCAAGTACGGCTCGGAGCAGGCAGTGGGGCAGATGGTTGCCCTGACCCTGCTGCGTGAGCTCGGCCCGGTGGTGACGGCATTGCTGTTCGCCGGCCGTGCCGGTTCGGCGCTAACCGCAGAAATCGGCAACATGAAGTCCACCGAGCAGTTGTCGAGCCTTGAAATGATCGGCGTCGACCCGCTCAAGTACATCGTCGCGCCGCGCCTGTGGGCCGGTTTCATCTCGCTGCCGTTGCTGGCGCTGATCTTCAGCGTGGTCGGCATCTGGGGTGGCTCGTGGGTGGCGGTGGACTGGCTGGGCGTCTACGAGGGCTCGTTCTGGGCCAACATGCAGAACAGTGTTTCGTTCACCGACGACGTGCTCAACGGGCTGATCAAGAGCCTGGTATTTGCCTTCGTCACGACCTGGATCGCCGTATTCCAGGGGTACGACTGTGAGCCCACCTCAGAAGGGATCAGCCGTGCCACCACCAAGACCGTGGTCTATGCCTCGTTGGCAGTGCTGGGTCTGGACTTTATTCTGACCGCCTTGATGTTTGGAGATTTCTGATGCAAAACCGCACCCTGGAAATCGGTGTCGGCCTGTTCCTTCTGGCCGGGATCCTGGCGCTGCTGCTGCTCGCCCTGCGTGTCAGCGGGCTGTCGGCCAGCCCGAGCAGCGATACCTATAAAGTTTATGCCTACTTCGACAATATCGCCGGTTTGACGGTCAGAGCTAAAGTGACCATGGCCGGTGTGACCATCGGCAAGGTTACCGCCATCGATCTGGACCGTGATTCGTACACCGGTCGGGTGACGCTGCAGCTGGACAAGTCGGTGGACAACCTGCCGACCGACTCCACTGCCTCGATCCTGACCGCCGGGTTGCTGGGCGAGAAGTACATCGGCATCAGCGTGGGCGGTGAGGACCAGGTGCTCAAGGACGGCGGGACCATTCACGACACCCAGTCGGCGCTGGTGCTGGAAGATCTGATTGGCAAGTTCCTGCTCAACTCCGTTGGCAAGGAACCGAAAGAAGCGCAACCGGCTAATTAAGGAGTTTCCATGATTTCCATCCTGCGACGTGGCCTGCTGGTCCTGCTGGCGGCCTTCCCCCTGCTGACCATGGCTGCGCAGACGCCACACGATGTGGTTCAGGGCACCACCACTGAACTGCTGGGCGACCTCAAGGCCAACAAGGAACAGTACAAGTCCAACCCCAATGCCTTCTACGATGCGCTGAACCGCATCCTCGGCCCGGTGGTGGACGCTGACGGTATTTCCAGAAGCATCATGACCGTCAAGTACTCGCGCAAGGCTACCCCCGAGCAGATGCAGCGCTTCCAGGAAAACTTCAAGCGCAGCCTGATGCAGTTCTATGGCAATGCCCTGCTCGAGTACAACAACCAGGGCATCACCGTCGACCCGGCCAAGGCTGATGACGGCAAACGCGCCAGCGTTGGCATGAAGGTCACCGGCAACAACGGTGCCGTGTATCCGGTGCAGTACACCCTGGAAAACATCGGCGGCGAGTGGAAGGTGCGTAACGTGATCGTCAACGGCATCAACATCGGCAAGCTGTTCCGCGACCAGTTCGCCGACGCCATGCAGCGCAATGGCAACGACCTGGACAAGACCATCGACGGCTGGGCCGGCGAAGTGGCCAAGGCCAAGCAGGCCGCCGACAACTCGCCAGAGAAGACCGTCAAATGAGTGAGGCCGGCGTAAGCATGGCCGAGCCGGGCGTGCTGCGCCTGGCCGGCGAGCTGGACTACCGCAGCGGGCCGGCCCTGCGCAAGCAGGGCAAGGCGCTGATCGCGGCCTGCCGCGAGGCGCAGCTGGTGCTCGATTGCTCGGCAGTGCAGCGCTCCACCAGTGTCGGCCTGTCGTTGCTGCTGGCCTTCATGCGCGATGCCCAGGCCGCCGGCAAGGGTTGCCAGGTGCGCAGCATGCCCGACGACATGCGGGAAATTGCCGAGGTCTATGACCTCGATGAAGTGCTGGCAACCTGATGGCCCGGCACGGATGATGGCCCCTCGGTCAGCGAAGCCCTCGTTGGGCTTCGCAGGCGAGGGGCTTTTTTGTATGATGGCCGACCCGTGCGCATCGGGCGCCGATTGAGGTTGAGCATGCAGGCCGTAGAAGTTAAAAGCTTCCTTGAAGAGAAATTGCCGGGTTCCCGGGTCGAAGTTGAAGGCGAAGGCTGCAACTTCCAGTTGAACGTGATCAGCGACGAGTTGGCTGGCCTGAGCCCGGTCAAACGCCAGCAGGCGATCTATGCTCACCTGAATCCGTGGATCGCCAATGGCAGCATCCATGCGGTAACCATGAAATTTTTCAGCAGCGCAGCCTGGGCTGAGCGCACCTGAGCCAACGTGGCGGCGAGATTCCAATGGACAAACTGATTATTACTGGCGGCGCTCGCCTTGATGGCGAGATCCGCATTTCGGGCGCGAAGAACGCAGCCCTGCCGATTCTGGCAGCGACCCTGCTGGCCGACGGCCCGGTCACCGTGGGCAACCTGCCGCACCTGCACGACATCACCACCATGATCGAGCTGTTTGGCCGCATGGGCATCGAGCCGGTGATCGACGAAAAGCTGGCGGTCGAGATCGACCCTCGCACCATCAAGACCCTGGTCGCGCCTTACGAACTGGTCAAGACCATGCGCGCCTCGATCCTGGTGCTGGGCCCGATGGTCGCCCGTTTCGGTGAGGCCGAAGTGGCCCTGCCTGGCGGTTGCGCCATTGGCTCGCGCCCGGTCGACCTGCACATCCGTGGCCTCGAGGCCATGGGCGCGAAGATCGAAGTCGAAGCCGGCTACATCAAGGCCAAGGCACCTGAGGGTGGCCTGCGCGGTGCGCACTTCTTCTTCGACACCGTGAGCGTGACCGGTACCGAGAACATCATGATGGCCGCTGCCCTGGCCAAGGGCCGCAGCGTGCTGCAGAACGCCGCGCGCGAGCCGGAAGTGGTCGACCTGGCCAACTTCATCAACGCCATGGGCGGCAAAGTCCAGGGCGCTGGTACCGACACCATCGTCATCGATGGCGTCGAGCGCCTGCACTCGGCCAACTACCGCGTGATGCCGGACCGTATCGAGACCGGTACCTACCTGGTTGCCGCTGCCGTGACCGGCGGCCGCGTCAAGGTCAAGGACACCGACCCGACCATCCTTGAAGCCGTACTGGAAAAACTCAAGGAAGCCGGCGCCGACATCAGCACCGGCGAAGACTGGATCGAGCTGGACATGCACGGCAAACGGCCGAAAGCCGTCAACCTGCGTACCGCCCCGTACCCGGCTTTCCCGACCGACATGCAGGCGCAGTTCATCTCGCTCAACGCCATTGCCGAAGGCACTGGTGCAGTGATCGAGACGATCTTCGAAAACCGCTTCATGCACGTCTACGAAATGCACCGCATGGGCGCGCAGATCCAGGTCGAAGGCAACACTGCCATCGTCACTGGCGTCAAGGCGCTGAAGGGTGCCCCGGTAATGGCCACCGACCTGCGTGCTTCCGCCAGCCTGGTGCTGTCGGCGCTGGTAGCCGAAGGCGATACCCTGATCGATCGTATCTACCACATCGACCGTGGTTACGAGTGCATCGAAGAAAAACTGCAGATGCTGGGCGCGAAGATCCGTCGCGTACCGGGCTAGTAGCCCTTCGGCATACCGTGTGGGAGCGGGCTTGCCCGCGAATACCGGCAGAGCCGGTGCCATGCACCGCGATGGTTGCTTTGCGGGCAAGCCCGCTCCCACAATGAATCAAATGCGGTCGGGCTCGACGCCCGGCCGGCAGTAGCCGCTTAAGGACCGACGTTCCAATGTTGACCATCGCGCTTTCCAAAGGCCGTATTCTCGACGATACCCTGCCATTGCTGGCCGAGGCCGGTATCGTGCCGACCGAGAACCCGGACAAGAGCCGCAAACTGATCATCCCCACCACGCAGGACGATGTGCGCCTGCTGATCGTGCGTGCCACCGACGTGCCGACCTATGTCGAGCATGGTGCCGCCGACCTGGGGGTGGCCGGCAAGGATGTGCTGATGGAGTACGGCGGCCAGGGCCTTTACGAGCCCCTGGACCTGCAGATTGCCCGTTGCAAGCTGATGACCGCTGGCGTGGTCGGCGCACCCGAGCCCAAGGGCCGTCTGCGCGTGGCTACCAAGTTCGTCAACGTAGCCAAACGCTACTACGCCGAACAGGGCCGCCAGGTCGACATCATCAAGCTGTACGGCTCGATGGAGCTGGCACCGCTGATCAACCTCGCCGACAAGATCATCGACGTGGTCGACACCGGCAACACCCTGCGTGCCAACGGCCTGGAGCCCCAGGAACTGATCGCCACGATCAGCTCGCGCCTGGTGGTCAACAAGGCCTCCATGAAAATGCAGCACGCCCGTATCCAGAGCCTGATCGACACGCTGCGCGGTGCGGTCGAATCGCGACACCGCGGCTGACTCTCTACCGACTGCGCGCGGCCTTCGCTGCCGCGCCCGTCTATCCGCGTCATAGCCATTTTTCTCGGGTGCCCGCGCGGATGGACTGGTAGCCTAGGGCGCCTGAGCATTCGCCAATAATCGAGGCCCTCGCCATGACCGTGTCCACTGCAATTGCCCGTCTCAACGCTGCTGATCCGGATTTCGCCCGACATCTGGATCATCTGCTGAGCTGGGAAAGTGTGTCCGATGACGCGGTCAACCAGCGCGTGCTCGACATCATCAAGGCCGTGCGCGAGCGTGGTGATGCTGCATTGGTGGAATTCACCCAGCGTTTCGATGGTGTCGATGCCAAGTCCATCGATGACCTGATCCTCGGTCGCGAGCGCCTGGAACTGGCCCTGACCCGCATTACCCCGGTCCAGCGCGAAGCTCTGGAAAAGGCTGCCAACCGTGTGCGCATGTACCACGAGCGGCAGAAGCAGGACTCCTGGCAGTACACCGAGGCCGACGGCACCGTGCTTGGCCAGAAGGTCACCCCGCTGGACCGCGCCGGCCTGTATGTGCCGGGTGGCAAGGCGTCGTACCCGTCGTCGGTGCTGATGAACGCCATCCCGGCCAAGGTCGCCGGTGTGGCCGAAGTGGTGATGGTGGTGCCGACCCCGCGTGGCGAGGTCAACGAGCTGGTGCTGGCGGCTGCCTGCATCGCCGGTGTCGACCGTGTGTTCACCGTCGGTGGCGCCCAGGCTGTCGCCGCCCTGGCCTACGGTACCGAAAGCGTGCCGCAGGTGGACAAGATCGTCGGCCCAGGCAACATCTACGTTGCCACCGCCAAGCGCCACGTGTTCGGCCAGGTGGGTATCGACATGATCGCCGGCCCGTCGGAAATTCTCGTGGTATGCGACGGCCAGACCGACCCGGACTGGATCGCCATGGACCTGTTCTCCCAGGCCGAGCACGACGAAGACGCCCAGGCCATCCTGGTCAGCCCGGATGCCGCCTTCCTCGACCGCGTTGCCGCCAGCATCGACAAGCTGTTGCCGACCATGGAACGTGCCGAGATCATCGAGAAGTCGATCAATGGCCGTGGTGCGCTGATCCAGGTGCGTGACATGCAGCAGGCCATGGAAGTGGCCAACCGCATTGCACCCGAGCACCTGGAACTGTCGGTGGCCGACCCGCAGGCCTGGCTGCCGCACATCCGCCACGCTGGCGCGATCTTCATGGGCCGCCACACCAGTGAAGCGCTGGGCGACTACTGCGCAGGGCCCAACCACGTGCTGCCGACCTCCGGCACCGCGCGTTTCTCGTCGCCGCTGGGGGTGTATGACTTCCAGAAGCGCTCGTCGATCATTTTCTGCTCCGAGCAGGGCGCGTCCGAGCTGGGCCACACCGCCTCGGTCCTTGCCCGTGGCGAGTCGCTGACCGCCCACGCCCGCAGCGCCGAATACCGCATCCTGACCCAAGAGAAGGGGAACTGAGCATGAGTCGATTCTGGAGCCCCTTCGTCAAGGACCTGGTGCCTTACGTGCCGGGCGAGCAGCCCAAGCTGGCCCGCCTGGTCAAGCTGAACACCAACGAAAACCCCTACGGCCCTTCGCCCAAGGCGCTGGAGGCCATGCGCGGCGAGCTGAACGACAACCTGCGCCTGTACCCGGACCCGAACGGTGACCGGCTGAAGCAGGCGGTGGCCGAGTACTACGGCGTGACGCCGGCACAAGTGTTCGTCGGCAACGGCTCGGACGAGGTGCTGGCGCACATCTTCCACGGCCTGTTCCAGCACGACGCACCGCTGCTGTTCCCTGACATCAGCTACAGCTTCTACCCGGTCTACTGCGGCCTGTACGGTATCGCCTTCGAGCAGGTGGCGCTGGACGAGCAGTTCCAGATCCGCATCGAGGACTACAACAAGCCCAATGCCGGCATCATCTTCCCCAACCCCAACGCGCCGACCGGTTGCCTGATGCCGCTGCAGGCGGTGGAGCAGTTGCTGCAGGCCAACCGTGATTCGGTGGTGGTGGTCGATGAAGCCTACATCGACTTCGGTGGCGAAACGGCGATCAGCCTGGTGGACCGCTACGACAACCTGCTGGTCACCCAGACCCTGTCGAAGTCGCGCTCGCTGGCCGGGCTGCGGGTTGGCCTGGCGGTGGGGCACCCGGACTTGATCGAGGCGCTGGAGCGGATCAAGAACAGCTTCAACTCCTACCCGCTGGACCGTGCCGCGATCGTCGGCGCGGCGGTGGCGTTCGAGGACCGCGAGTACTTCGAGGAAACCTGCCGCAAGGTGATCGACAGCCGCGAGGTGTTGGTCGGGCAGCTGCAGGCCAAGGGCTTCGAAGTCCTGCCGTCGGCGGCCAATTTCATCTTCGCCCGTCACCCGCAACAAGATGCCGGTGAGCTGGCTGCACGCCTGCGCGAGCAGGGCGTGATCGTGCGCCACTTCAAGCAGCCGCGCATTGCCCAGTTCCTGCGCATCACCATCGGTACGCCAGAGATGAACCAGGCGCTGCTCGATGCGTTGACCTGACGGTATTGCAAGCTGCCGTGACGCAGCCCTTGTGGGAGCGGGCGAGCCCGCGAACACCGGCAACGCCGGTGCCATCCATCGCGTTGGATTCTTCGCGGGCATGCCCGCTCCCACAGAACAGCACATAACTCATTGAATTAGCGGGAACTCTGTGGGAGCGGCTTTAGCCGCGAACACCGGCGCAGCCGGTGCCATGCACCGCGCTGGATTCTTCGCGGCTAAAGCCGCTCCCACAGGGTACGCGGATTGCTTGCAATTTCAGTTCACTATCGCCAGAAACCATCAGTGTTTGCTGTATTGCCGGTATACATTATGCTGACCAGATTCATCGGATGATTGGTTGAGTTGCATGAGTACCGAATTGACCAAGCGCTCCCTGGTCGAACTGGCCGTCGAGCGCATGCGCGAACGCATCGTGCTGGGCGACTGGCAGGTTGGCCAGCGTTTGCCGACCGAGCCGGAACTGGCCCTGCAGTTGGGCATAAGCCGCAACACCGTACGCGAGGCCATGCGTGTGCTGGCGTTCAGTGGCCTGGTGGAGATCCGCCAGGGCGACGGCAGCTACCTGCGCACGGCCCAGGACCCGCTGCAGGCGATGCAGGCGATGTCACGCTGCACGCCCGAGCAGGCCCGTGAAACCCGGCATATCCTCGAAGCCGAGGCCATCGGCCTGGCCGCGCTGCGCCGAACCGACGCCGACCTGCAGGCGCTGCGTGATGCTCTGGCCAATAGTGCCGGGCATTTTCACGGTGATATCGATGCTTATGTGGCCTGCGACCTGGTGTTTCACCAGCGGCTGGTCGATGCCGCCCACAACCCGGCCTTGAGTGAGCTGTACCGGTACTTTTCCGGGGTGGTGGCTGCCGCGTTGCAGCACAACATGGCGACCGTGCCGCGCTGCCAGGCCACGTTCGACCTGCATGGGCAGATCCTTGCCGCCATCGAGCAACGCGATGCGGAGCAGGCCAAGCGCCTGAGCCGTACCCTTATCGAATCCTGACTCCGAGAAGGCCATGGCTGATTCCATCACCCGTAACACCCCACCGAGCGAGCGGGACCTCGAAGAGTTGCTGATCGACGCCGAGGCTGACGACGAACAGGTCCAACAGCAGCCGGTACAGGTACAGCGGCCTTGGCTGTTGTTGCTCGGCCTGGTGCTGGTGGCTTTGAACCTGCGCCCGGCATTGTCGAGCATGGCGCCAGTGCTGGGCCAGGTGTCCGAAGGCCTGGGGCTGAACGCCTCGCAGGCCGGTTTGCTGACCACCTTGCCAGTGCTGTGCCTGGGCCTGTTCGCCCCCTTGGCGCCGGTGCTGGCGCGGCGCTTTGGCAGCGAGCGGGTGATCCTCGGCATCCTCGCCACCCTGGCGCTCGGCATTGTCGTGCGCAGTAGCCTGGGGGCCACCGGGGTGTTCCTCGGTAGCCTCATGGCGGGGGCCAGCATCGGCATCATTGGCGTGCTGCTGCCGGGCATCGTCAAGCGCGATTTCCCGCAGCACGCTGGCACGCTGACCGGCGTGTACACCATGGCGTTGTGCCTGGGCGCCGCCATGGCGGCTGGCGCCACGGTGCCCCTGGCCCAGCATTTCGACGGCAGCTGGGCGCTGGGGCTTGGCTTCTGGATGTTGCCGGCTCTGCTGGCCATGCTGGTATGGCTGCCGCAGGCCCGCCAAGGTCATGGCCTGCACAAGGTGGCCTACCGCGTGCGTGGGCTGTGGCGTGATCCGCTGGCCTGGCAGGTGACCCTGTACATGGGCCTGCAGTCGTCACTGGCCTACATCGTCTTTGGCTGGTTGCCATCGATCCTGATCGGTCGCGGCCTGAGCCCGACCGAGGCGGGGCTGGTGCTGTCGGGGTCGGTGATCGTGCAGCTGGTCAGTTCGCTCAGTGCGCCCTGGCTGGCCACTCGCGGCAAGGACCAGCGCCTGGCGATCGTGCTGGTCATGCTGATTACCCTGGCCGGCCTGTTCGGTTGCCTGTATGCGCCGCTTTCCGGGCTGTGGGGTTGGGCGGTTGTGCTGGGCCTGGGGCAGGGCGGTACCTTTGCCCTGGCGCTGACCTTGATCGTGCTGCGCTCGAAGGATGCCCATGTGGCGGCGAACCTGTCGAGCATGGCGCAGGGGGTGGGTTATACCCTGGCGTCGATGGGGCCGTTTGCGGTGGGGCTGGTGCATGACCTGACCGGGGGCTGGGCGGCAGTGGGGTGGATCTTTGCCGTGCTGGGGGTGGGGGCTATCGTGTTCGGCCTGGGCGCCGGGCGGGCTTTGCATGTGCAGGTGAGCAGCGAGAGAGTCTGAAGGGGCCTCTTCGCGGGCACGCCCGCTCCCACAGGAGAGCCACAGGTTCGAAGCGTGTGTAGATCCTGTGGGAGCGGGCGCGCCCGCGAAGAGGCCGGTACTGGCATAAGCAACCGGGGCAGATTATCGTGCTGCTTTCATCCCCAGGACGGACCAGCCCCCCATGAGCGACGCCAACCGCGACCTGATCACCCGCTTCTACCAGGCCTTCCAGCGCCTGGACGCCGAGGCCATGGTCGCCTGCTACAGCGACGATATCGTCTTCAGCGATCCGGTATTCGGCACCTTGCGTGGCAAGGATGCAGGCGACATGTGGCGAATGCTCACCAGCCGGGCCAAGGACTTCACCCTGACCTTCGACAACGTCCGCGCCGATGAACGCACAGGCGCCGCACATTGGGTGGCCACCTACCTGTTCAGCCAGACCGGCCGCATCGTGATCAACGATATCCAGGCGCGTTTCGTGATCCGTGACGGGCTGATCTGCCAGCACGATGACCACTTCGACTTGTGGCGCTGGTCGCGGCAGGCGCTGGGTGTGCCTGGCATGCTGCTGGGCTGGTCGCCGCTGGTGCAGAACAAGGTACGCCAGCAGGCGTTCACAGGATTGCGAGCATTCCAGCAGGCCCAGGGTGAGTGAGCCCGTCGACATTGCCGCGAGCAAACCCTGGTATGTCTACTTGGTAAGGGCTGCCAATGGATCGCTGTATTGCGGTATCAGCGATGACCCGCAGCGGCGCTTTCTGGCGCACCAGAAAGGGCAGGGCGCGCGCTACTTCAAGACCAGCCCGGCCCAGGCGCTGGTGTATGTGGAGCAATGGCCGGACAAGGGCGAGGCGTTACGCCAGGAGCGGCTGGTGAAGCGGCTGCGCAAGTCGGCGAAGGAGGCGTTGGTGGCCTCCTATGGGGCTGTGCCTTCCACTATTTAGGGCCGCTTCGCGCCCCATCGCCGGCAAGCCAGCTCCCACCTCGACCGCTTTGACCGCAAGCCATGTGCTACCCCTGTGGGAGCTGGCTTGCCGGCGATGGGCTGCCCAGCAGCCCCGGGGCCATCAGTCCTTGCGCCGCTTCAACTGATCCACCAAGGTGGTCGGAAGACCCTTGATGATCAAGGTCCCTGCCTCTTCGTCATACTCGACCTTGTCCCCCAGCAGGTGCGCTTCGAAGCTGATCGACAACCCCTCGGCACGCCCGGTGAAACGGCGGAACTGGTTGAGGGTGCGCTTGTCTGCGGGGATTTCCGGCGACAGGCCGTAGTCCTTGTTGCGGATGTGGTCGTAGAACGCCTTGGGCCGGTCCTCGTCGATCAGGCTGGACAGCTCTTCCAGCGTGACCGGCTCGCCCAGTTTGGTCTGGGTTGTGGCGTACTCGACCAGGGTCTGGGTTTTTTCGCGGGCAGACTCTTCCGGCAGGTCTTCGCTCTCGACGAAGTCACTGAAGGCCTTGAGCAGGGTGCGGGTTTCGCCCGGGCCGTCGACGCCCTCCTGGCAGCCAATGAAGTCGCGGAAGTAGTCCGAGACCTTCTTGCCGTTCTTGCCCTTGATGAACGAAATGTACTGTTTGGAGTTCTGGTTGTTCTTCCACTCCGACAGGTTGATGCGCGCCGCCAGGTGCAGCTGGCCAAGGTCGAGGTGGCGCGAAGGCATCACGTCGAGCTCGGCGTTCACCGCCACGCCTTCGCTGTGGTGCAGCAGGGCGATCGCCAGGTATTCGGTCATGCCTTGCTGGTAGTGGGCAAACAGGATGTGGCCGCCGGTGGACAGGTTGGACTCTTCCATCAGCTTCTGCAGGTGCTCCACGGCCACGCGGCTGAAGGCGGTAAAGTCCTTTTCTTCGTCCAGGTACTGCTTCAGCCAGCCGCTCAGCGGGTAGGCGCCGGACTCGCCGTGGAAAAAGCCCCAGGCCTTGCCTTGCTTGGCGTTGTAGCTGTCATTGAGGTCGGCCAGCAGGTTTTCGATGGCGTCGGAGGCGGCCAGTTCGCGATCGCGGGCATGCAGCACGGCGGGGCTGCCATCGGGCTTTTTGTCGATCAGGTGAACGATGCAATGACGGATTGGCATGGAATTCTCGGCGAGCTGCAAAAGTCGTCCAGTTTACCCTAGACACAAGGTGGTGCAGTGGCCGGATGTTGGCGGAAATGCCGGTTGTTCGTTTTTTGTTCAAATTTGTGCGTTTTAGGCTAAAACCCCCGAAAAACCTGCATTAAATCGAAGCGCGCAGCGGATATTTATCCGTTCCTGTGGTAGCTTTGCGCGGTCTTGCGCCCCTTGTGTGGCGCATTGCTGGCAGCGTGCTGTCGTCGTGTCGAACCAAACGTCGATTTGCGTATCTACATACGCGATTGGCGCGGCCCTCCACTTTCAGGGGCTGGCCCGATAACGTCGTAGTCCGCTGCATAACCATCGAATTTGATAGGGAAGGAACACCACCATGGCATTGACCAAAGACCAACTGATTGCCGACATCGCCGAATCGATCGCCGCGCCAAAAGCCACCGCCAAGAACGCTCTGGAGCAACTGGGCCAGATCGTTGCCGACCAGCTGGAAAACGGCGCTGAAATCACTCTGCCAGGCATCGGCAAGCTGAAAGTCGCTGAGCGTCCTGCCCGTACCGGCCGCAACCCTTCGACTGGCGCTGCCATCGAAATCGCTGCCAAGAAAGTCGTCAAGTTCGTTCCAGCCAAAGTGCTGACCGACGCCATCAACAAGTAATTGTTGAAGCTTTGACGAAACCGCGCCCGGCTTGCCCGGGCGCGGTTTTTTCATGCCTGGGTTTTACGCCCGGCGTGCCAGGCCTGGCGCGCGGCGTCGTCGTGGAAGCTCCAGGCGACCATGCGGCTCTGCTTCTGCCCTTGGCCCATTTCACTGATGCGCACGGCCTTGGCGCCCGCTTTCCTGAGCGCAGCCTCGATCCCCGGCAGGTTGCTGGCCTTGGACACCAGGCTGGTGAACCACAGTACCCGCTCGGCGTACTGCACGCTTTCGCTGACCAGTTGGCTGACAAAGCGGATTTCGCCGCCTTCGCACCACAGTTCGTTGTTCTGGCCGCCGAAGTTGAGCACCGGCAGCTTGCGCTTGGGGTCCTGCTTGCCGAGGTTCTTCCACTTGCGCTGGCTGCCACGGGTGGCTTCGTCGCGTGAGGCATGGAAGGGCGGGTTGCACAGAGTGAGGTCGAAGCGTTCGCCCTCCTGCAGCAGGCCGCTGAGGATGTGTGCACGGTTGGCCTGCTGGCGCAGGGTGATGGCCTTGCCCAGGCCATTGGCCTGGACGATGGCCTTGGCCGAAGCCAGGGCCACGGGGTCGATGTCCGAGCCGAGGAAGCGCCAGCGGTAGTCGCTGTGGCCCAGCAGCGGGTAGATGCAGTTGGCCCCCACGCCGATGTCCAGCGCACGCACCTGGGCGCCCTTGGGGATCTCGCCGGCATTGTCGTCGGCCAGCAGGTCGGCGGCCACGTGGATGTAGTCGGCGCGACCGGGAATCGGCGGGCACAGGTAGTCGGCGGGGATATCCCAGTGCTGGATGCCGTACTGGGCCTTCAGCAGGGCACGGTTGAACACCCGCACGGCCTCGGGGTTGGCGAAGTCGATGCTGGGTTTGCCGTGTGGGTTGGTGATGGTGAAGCGCGCCAGGTCAGGGTGGGCCTTGATCAGGCTGGGGAAGTCGTAGCGGCCCTGGTGGCGGTTGCGCGGGTGCAGGGTGGGTTTGTCGGTCATGATGGGGTCCTGAAAAGCATCGCCGGCAAGCCAGCTCCCACAGGTACAGCGCTTTCCTGTGGGAGCTGGCTTGCCGGCGATGGGCTGCGAAGCAGCCCGCTATGGCTTCACTTTTGGTTACAGCGCTGCAATCCGCGCATGCTGCTCGGTGAAGTTGGCCAGGGCCTGTTCGGACTCGGCCAGCTTGGCGCGTTCCTTCTCGATCACGGCAGGTGGTGCCTTGTCGACGAAGGCGGCGTTGGACAGCTTGCCACCCACGCGAGCCACTTCACCCTGCAGGCGCTGGATTTCCTTGTTCAGGCGCGCCAGCTCGGCATCCTTGTCGATCAGGCCGGCCATTGGCACCAGCACTTGCAGGTCACCGACCAGGGCCGTGGCCGACAGCGGCGCTTCGTCGGCATCGCCCAGTACGGTGAACGATTCGACCTTGGCCAGCTTCTTCAGCAGGGCTTCGTTTTCCTGCAGGCGACGCTGGTCGTCGGCGTTGGCGTTCTTCAGGAACAGCGGCAGCGGCTTGCCCGGGCCGATGTTCATTTCGGCGCGGATGTTGCGCAGGCCGACCATCAGCTCCTTGAGCCACTCGATGTCGCCTTCGGCGGCAGCATCGATGCGGCTTTCATTGGCCACCGGCCATGGCTGCAGCATGATGGTCTTGCCTTCGATGCCGGCCAGCGGCGCGATGCGCTGCCAGATTTCTTCGGTGATGAACGGCATGAACGGGTGCGCCAGGCGCAGCGCCACTTCCAACACGCGCACCAGGGTGCGGCGGGTGCCACGGGCGCGCTCGACCGGGGCGTTCTCGTCCCACAGCACTGGCTTGGACAGCTCCAGGTACCAGTCGCAGTACTGGTTCCAGATGAACTCGTACAACGCCTGGCTGGCCAGGTCGAAGCGGAACTGCTCCAGCTGGCGGGTCACTTCGGCTTCGGTACGCTGCAGCTGCGAGATGATCCAGCGGTCGGCCAGCGACAGCTCGTAGGCTTCGCCGTTCTGGCCGCAGTCCTCGCCCTTGTCCAGCACGTAGCGGGCGGCGTTCCAGATCTTGTTGCAGAAGTTGCGGTAGCCTTCGACGCGGCCCATGTCGAACTTGATGTCGCGGCCGGTGGAGGCCAGCGAGCAGAAGGTGAAGCGCAGGGCGTCGGTGCCGTAGCTGGCGATACCTTCGGGGAACTCGGCCTTGGTCTGCTTGGCGATCTTCTCGGCAAGCTTGGGCTGCATCATGCCGCTGGTGCGTTTTTCCAGCAGTGCGTCGAGGGTGATGCCGTCGACGATGTCCAGCGGGTCCAGCACGTTGCCCTTGGACTTGGACATTTTCTGGCCCTGGCCGTCACGTACCAGGCCGTGCACGTACACGGTCTTGAACGGTACCTGCGGGGTGCCATCCTCGTTCTTGATCAGGTGCATGGTCAGCATGATCATGCGCGCAACCCAGAAGAAGATGATGTCGAAGCCGGTCACCAGCACGTCGGTGGAGTGGAACTTCTTGAGGAACTCGGTCTGTTCCGGCCAGCCCAGGGTAGAGAAGGTCCACAGGCCCGAACTGAACCAGGTGTCGAGTACGTCGTCGTCCTGGCGCAGGACCACGTCGGCGCCCAGGTTGTGCTTGGCGCGCACTTCTTCCTCGTTGCGGCCGACATAGACCTGGCCGGCCTCGTCGTACCATGCCGGGATGCGGTGGCCCCACCACAGCTGGCGGCTGATGCACCAGTCCTGGATGTCACGCATCCAGGAGAAGTACATGTTCTCGTACTGCTTGGGCACGAACTGGATGCGGCCATCTTCCACGGCGGCGATGGCAGGCTCTGCCAGCGGCTTGGTGGAAACGTACCACTGGTCGGTCAGCCACGGCTCGATGACGGTGCCCGAACGGTCGCCTTTCGGCACTTTCAGCGCGTGGTCGTCGATGCTGACCAGCAAGCCCTGGGCATCCAGGTCGGCGACGATCTGCTTGCGCGCGACGAAGCGGTCGAGGTTGGCGTACTGGGCCGGCAGGCGGGTGTCCACCTCCTCGTTGACGCTGCCGTCGAGGTTGAAGGCCTGCGCGCTGGCCAGCACGAAGGCGTTCTTGTCGAAGATGTTCAGCAGCGGCAGGTTGTGGCGCTTGCCGACTTCGTAGTCGTTGAAGTCGTGGGCCGGGGTGATCTTCACGCAGCCGGTACCGAACTCGGGGTCGCAGTAGTCGTCGGCGATGATCGGGATGCGGCGGCCGACCAGCGGCAGTTCGACGAACTTGCCGATCAGTGCCTGGTAGCGCTCGTCGTTCGGGTTGACCGCCACGGCGGCGTCACCCAGCAGGGTTTCCGGACGGGTGGTGGCGACTACCAGGTAGTCCTTGCCTTCGGCGGTCTTGGCGCCGTCGGCCAGTGGGTAGCGCAGGTTCCACAGGTGGCCCTTCTCGTCGTGGTTTTCCACTTCGAGGTCGGAGATGGCCGTGTGCAGCTTGGTGTCCCAGTTGACCAGGCGCTTGCCGCGGTAGATCAGGCCGTCTTCATGCAGGCGCACGAAGGCTTCCTTGACCGCTTCGGACAGGCCGTCGTCCATGGTGAAGCGCTCGCGGCTCCAGTCGACCGACGAGCCCAGGCGGCGGATCTGACGGCTGATGTTGCCACCGGACTGGTCCTTCCATTCCCAGACCTTTTCCAGGAACTTTTCGCGGCCCAGGTCATGCCGGTTCTGGCCCTTGGCCTCGAGCTGGCGCTCGACCAGCATCTGGGTGGCGATACCGGCGTGGTCGGTGCCTGGCTGCCACAGGGTGTCGCGGCCTTGCATGCGGCGGAAACGGATCAGGGCGTCCATGATCGCGTTGTTGAACCCGTGGCCCATGTGCAGGCTGCCGGTTACGTTCGGCGGCGGGATCATGATGGTGTAGGACTCGCCTGCACCTTGTGGGGCGAAATAGTTCTCGGACTCCCAGGTGTTGTACCAGGAAGTTTCGATGGCGTGCGGCTGGTAGGTCTTATCCATGCGCGGCGGGACCCTGTGCATTTATTCGGGAAAGCCGGGAAGTATAACCAAGCTGGGGGCCGCAGGCGACAAGCTGCTGCTATCTGGCAGGCAGGGACGGCCTATTCGCGGGTAAACCCGCTCCCACAGGAGCTGCGCAAGCTTTGAGACTTGCGCAGCTCCTGTGGGAGCGGGTTTACCCGCGAAGAAGGCACCGCCGAATTTCGGTTTTACTCGGAACGCTTGATCAACCGCTCGATCCGCGCATCCAGCCGGCGCTTGATCTCGTTCTCGATGTGCGGGGTGAAGTCGTTGATCACGTCCTGCATGATCATCTGCGCCGCCGCACGCAGTTCGCTTTCCAGGTGCAGCAGGGTGTCCTGGCGACGGGTCTGCGGGTCATCTTCGGGTTCGGCAGCTACCGGTTCGGCCGCAGGCACATGGTTGCCGGGCGCTTCTTCCAGCAGCAACGGGATCTGCTCCACCGTCTCGGTCAGCAGCGGCGGTTGCAGGTCGGCGTCGCCAAGCAACTGGCGTATCGACTCGAGGTCATCGAGCAGATGGGCGGAATCGGGTAGGGGGGAGGGCTTGTCCATCGTCGTCAAAGTCGCTGTAAGCGGTGGTCTTGCAGAGCATAGCCCTGTTCACGGTAGAAACGGAATCGTTCACGGGCCGATTGGCGGATGCCAGGCTCTTCAACGACTATTTCGGCCACCCGTTCGAACTGGCCGACGAAGGCCGGTACGCCGGCGCCCAGGTTGATCAACAGGTCGTGGTGATCGCCTGCACTGTCGGCGGCCAGGCCCAATGCCACGCTGGCATCGGCATGTACCTCCGCGAGGTCGTGGGGCACGAAGGCCTCGCCCTTGAAGCGCCACAGGCGTTGGTCCAGCTCGCTGCGCTGCTCGGCGTCCTGGCAATGCAGGTAGACCCGGTGGCCAAGGCGCCAGGCCTTTTCGCACAGCTTGCAGGCGAAATCGAGCCGCGCCGACAGCGAGTCGGTGGGCAGGATGTAGAAATCGACTTTGCTCATGGTGGTATCGCCGGCCGGTGGCGCGCGGGGCGCCACCGGCTTCATGGCGTCAGGCGCCAGCGCGGTCCAGCAGGTACTGGGTCAGCAGGGGCACAGGGCGGCCAGTGGCGCCCTTGTCCTTGCCACCGCTGACCCAGGCGGTGCCGGCGATGTCCATGTGCGCCCAGTCGTAGGCCTTGGCAAAGCGCGACAGGAAGCAGCCGGCGGTGATGGTGCCGGCCTTCGGCCCGCCGATGTTGCCCATGTCGGCGAACGGGCTGTCCAGCTGCTCCTGGTACTCATCGAACAGCGGCAGCTGCCAGGCACGGTCGTCGGCGCGCTTGCCGGCGTCGAGCAACTGGCCGACCAGGTCGTCGTTGTTGCCCATCAGGCCGGTGGTGTGGCTGCCCAGGGCGACGATGCAGGCACCGGTCAGGGTGGCGATGTCGATGACTGCCTGCGGCTTGAAGCGCTCGGCGTAGGTCAGGGTGTCGCACAGCACCAGGCGGCCTTCGGCGTCGGTGTTGAGGATTTCCACGGTCTGCCCGCTCATGGTGGTGACGATGTCACCCGGGCGGGTGGCGCCGCCGCTCGGCATGTTCTCGGCGCAGGCCAGCAGGCACACCAGGTTGACCGGCAGCTGCAACTCGAGCACCGCACGCAGGGTGCCGAGGACGCTGGCGGCACCGCACATGTCGTACTTCATTTCGTCCATGCCGGCACCAGGCTTGAGGCTGATGCCGCCGGTGTCGAAGGTAATGCCCTTGCCCACCAGCACGAACGGCTTGTCCGCCTTCTTGCCGCCCTGGTAGTTGAGCACGATCAGGCGTGGCGGCTGGTCGCTGCCCTGGCCGACGGCGTAGAACGCGCCCATGCCCAGGTCCTTGATCTTCTTCTCGTCCAGCACTTCGACTTTCAGCGCCTTGTGCGCCTTGCCCAGGTCCTTGGCCTGTTCGGCCAGGAAGCTTGGGTGGCACAGGTTGGGCGGCAGGTTGCCCAGGTCGCGGGTGAAAGCCATGCCGGTGGCGATGGCGCTGGCATGCTTGACGGCACGCTCGACCTCGGCCTGGCCGGCCTTGTCGGCCAGCAGGGTGACCTTCTTCAGGGCGCGCGGCTCGGCCTTCTGGCTCTTGAAGCGATCGAACACGTATTCGCCGTCGAGCAGGGTTTCGGCCAGCAGGCGGTACTTGCCATAGTGGGCATCGCGGTTGCTGACCGCGATGTCGTCCAGGGCCAGCACTGCGTCAGCGCCGTTCAGGCCCTTGAGCACGCCGGCGACGCTGGCGACCAGTTTGCGCCAGGCGCGGTCGCCCAGGGCTTCGTCCTTGCCGCTGCCCACCAGCAGCACGCGCTCGGCCTTCAGGCCCGCGAGGTTCTGCAGGAGCAGGGTCTGGCCCGGCTTGCCGGCCAGGTCGCCACGCTTGAGCACGGCACTGATGGCGCCTTCGCTGGCCTGGTCGACGGCTTTGGCCACGGCGCCGAGCTTGCGGTTTTCACCTACCGGGAGGACCAGGGTGGCGGTTTTTACGGATGCAGCAGCTACGCTTTTTACAACCAGTTCCATGTCAGGATCCCCGAATGATCGATACAGTCGGCGCTGTGTGTTCCAGCGCTCTGGACGGGCCTGGCCGCGTCGTCGCGCGCCAGCGGAAAAGCTGCCAGTTTGAGCCTGCGGCAAGCGTGCTGACAACCCCGTTGTGCGCCTTCATGCGCGGCGAAGTGACAGGGGCGGTCAATCACAGGATAATGCGCGCACTTTACATGGAGGTTCGCCTTTGGCGAACCGGCATTGGTCTTGGCTGTACTAAGTCATTGTCTGGCGCCATTGATTGGCAGTCCGCCCTGACAACCCAGGAGTGTCTGGTTTGATCGTCTTTCGTTATCTGTCCCGCGAGGTCCTGGTGACCTTGAGCGCCGTCAGCGCCGTGCTGCTGGTGATCATCATGAGCGGGCGCTTCATCAAGTACCTGGCCCAGGCTGCCCAGGGTGTGCTCGACCCGAGCGTGCTGTTCCTGATCATGGGCTTCCGCCTGCCGGGTTTCCTGCAACTGATCCTGCCTCTGGGGCTGTTCCTCGGCATTCTCCTGGCGTACGGGCGCCTGTACCTGGAAAGCGAGATGACCGTGCTGTCGGCCACCGGCATGAGCCAGCAGCGCCTGCTGGGCCTGACCATGGCGCCGGCCGCCCTGGTCGCCCTGCTGGTAGCGTGGTTGAGCTTGAGCCTGGCACCGCTGGGCGTGGCCCAGGTGCAGCAGATCATCGCCCAGCAGGATGCCCTGACCGAGTTCGATACCCTGGTGCCGGGCCGCTTCCAGACCCTGCGCGACGGCTCGCGGGTGACCTACACCGAAGAGCTGTCGGACGACCGCATCAACCTGGCCGGGGTGTTCATTTCCGAGAAGCGCTTCAACCAGGACAAGACCAAGGACCGCGCCCCGTCGGTGCTGGTTGCCGAAAAAGGCCACCAGGAAATCCAGGCCGACGGCAACCGCTACCTGGTGCTGGAAAACGGTTACCGTTACGACGGCAACCCGGGCCAGGCCGATTACCGTGCAATCAAGTACGACACCTACGGCGTGCTGCTGCCCAAGCCGGAAGTCGCCGAGGAAGTGACCGATCGCGAAGCCATCCCCACTTCCGAGCTGATCGGCAAGAAAGGCCTGCGTGAGCGCGCCGAGCTGCAATGGCGGCTGTCGCTGCCGATCCTGGTGTTCATCGTCACCATGCTGGCGGTGCCGCTGTCCCGGGTCAACCCGCGCCAGGGCCGCTTCCTCAAGCTGCTGCCGGCAATTCTTCTGTACATGGCCTACCTGACAATGCTGATTTCCGTACGCGGCGCCCTCGAGAAGGGCAAACTGCCGATCGCCCTGGGCATGTGGTGGGTCCACGGCCTGTTCCTGCTGATCGGCCTGGGCCTGATGTACTGGGAGCCGCTGCGTCTCAAACGCGCCGCCCGTCGTGCGGAGGTGGCCCATGGGTAAGCTCGACCGCTACATCGGCCAGAGCGTGCTGCTGGCCATCCTTGCCGTGCTGGGGATCATCCTCGGCCTGGCTTCGCTGTTTGCCTTCATCGACGAGATGAGCGACCTGAGTGACACCTACACGGTGATGGAGGCGGGCAACTTCGTCCTGCTGACCGCACCGCGGCGCCTGTACGAAATGCTGCCGATGGCCGCCTTGATCGGCTGCCTGATCGGCCTGGGCAGCCTGGCCAGCAGCAGCGAACTGACCATCATGCGTGCTGCCGGGGTTTCCATCGGGCGCATCGTCTGGGCGGTGATGAAGCCGATGCTGGTACTGATGCTGGTCGGCCTGCTGATCGGCGAGTACGTGGCGCCGGTGACCGAGAACAAGGCCCAGGCCGACCGTTCCCTGGCCCAGGGCGGTGGTGATGCGCAAAGCTCCAAGCGCGGCATGTGGCACCGCCAGGGCGAGGAATACGTGCACATCAACGCCGTGCAGCCCAACGGCCTGCTGCTGGGTGTGACCCGTTACCGCTTCGACAGCGAGCGCAAGATCGTCACCTCGAGCTTTGCCCGCCGTGCACAGTACCAGGACGACCACTGGATGCTCAGCGACGTGCGCACCACCTTCTTCCGTGGCGACCACACCGAAGTGGTGACCGCGCCGAAGGAACGCTGGGACGTTTCGCTCACACCGCAACTGCTCAATACCGTGATCCTGGCGCCGGAGTCGCTGTCCATCACCGGGCTGTGGGACTACATCCACTACCTGTCCGACCAAGGCCTGAACAATGCCCGTTACTGGCTGGCGTTCTGGACCAAGGTGTTGCAGCCGATGGTGACCGCGGCGCTGGTGCTGATGGCCATTTCCTTCATCTTCGGCCCGCTGCGTTCGGTAACCCTTGGCCAGCGCGTGTTCACCGGTGTACTGGTGGGCTTCGTGTTCCGCATCGCCCAGGACCTGTTGGGGCCTTCGAGCCAGGTGTTCGGCTTCCCGCCGCTGCTGGCGGTGGTGATCCCGGCAGGCATCTGCGCGCTGGCTGGTGTGTGGTTGTTGCGCCGGGCAGGTTGATGGCCTGAGCTGTACAAAAAAGCCGACCTCAGGGTCGGCTTTTTCATGGGTGTTCGGCTGTGCTGGCCCCTTCGCGGGTAAACCCGCTCCCACAGGAATCGCACCGGTCGTGATGCCTGTGCTGTACCTGTGGGAGCGGGTTTACCCGCGAAGAGGCCGGAGCAGGCAATACAAGTCTCAGTTCATTTCTTCTGCTTCGGCACCCGCACCAACTGGCTTTCCGAATAGATGTCATGCCAGCCCCGCTGGCGCTTGTCGATCAGCACCCAGAAAAAACCCAGCCCCAGGCACAGCCACGAGGCAATCGACACCACGAAGCGCAGCAGCGCCTGCCACAGGCTGATGGCCGTGCCATCGGCGTTCTGCACCCGCACGCCCCACACCTGCATGCCCAGGGTCTGCCCGCCATGGGTCCAGAACTTGGCAAAGAAACCGAACAGGACGAACAGCAACACCGTGGACAACAGCGGGTCGCCGTCCAGTGCGCCAGCCTCGGTCAGCTCACGCATGCGGGCTTCGCCGATGATCGCCATCTGGATCATCTTGTAGGCACCGGCGGTCACGATCAGCAGCGCCGTGCACAGCAGGAAGTCGTAGAACATCGCCGCCAGGCGCCGGCCCAGGCCGACCGGCGGAAAATCACCCTGGGGTGTGAGCAGAGGCTTGGACATGCAAAACGGCTCCAGAAGACGAAGCCGCTATTCTACGGGCAAAAAAAAGCCCCTGCACTTGGCAGGGGCTTTTCTCGAAGTAGGGTTCGGCTTAGCCGGCGACCTGAACTTTGTCAGCCTGCATGCCTTTCTGGCCCTGGACTGCTTCGAAGGTGACCTTCTGGCCTTCTTTCAGGCTCTTGAAGCCGTTACCTTCGATAGCGCGGAAGTGCACGAACAGATCCGGACCGCTTTCTGGGGTGATGAAGCCGTAACCTTTTTCGTCATTGAACCACTTGACGGTACCGTTCTGACGCTCAGCCATTGTCTTATTTCCTATGAAGCTTGAATTTTGATGACAGTTTCTTTTGCAATAAAGGAAGCAAAAGATTACTGGGCTGGGTTGCAGGAAAGTAAGAGACGTCGAACGGGTTGTAGCAGATTGCGGCTACTGGCCCAGGTCACGAACTGTTGCGACCCATGCAAACACAGTGCAGTGACTCTACGCCAACTCCCGAGCGAAAAACAAGCCCTTGGTCGTATGGAAAATCGGCCGTTTGCCGATAACCGACCGATTTGTCGGAAACGGCATGGCGCCTGGCCTGGCGCCATGTTCAAAAGTTATTGGACAGGTTCGAAAACGAATATGTCGAACCTGCCCGCAACCTTCACAAAGCGGCTTCAGCCCCGGTAGTAACGTTGTGCCACGAAAGGCATTTTGCTGACTTTCAAGGCAACCTTCTTGCCGCGCACCACGGCAAACAATGAGGTGTCGATAGCGCTATGTTCACTATCGATATAACCCATTGCTACAGGTGCACCGAGTGTCGGGCCAAAGCCGCCGCTGCACACTTTGCCTACAGGTTTATCGTTTGCATCGACAATATCCGCGCCTTCACGTACCGGGGTACGCTCCTGCGGCAACAGGCACACACGTTTGCGCGCCACACCATCGCGCTGATGAGCGAAGATGGCCTCGGCACCCGGGAAACCGGCGGCACGCGCGCCATCGGCACGGCGAACCTTGGAAATGGCCCACAACAGGCTGGCTTCCACCGGCGTGGTTTCGGTGTTCATGTCGTGGCCATACAGGCACAGGCCGGCTTCCAGGCGCAGCGAGTCACGCGCACCCAGGCCGATCGGCTGTACTTCCGGCTCGGCCAGCAGGCGGCGGGCCAGGGCTTCGGCGGCATGTACCGGTACCGAGATTTCGTAGCCGTCTTCGCCGGTGTAGCCCGAGCGGCTGACGAAGCAGTCTTCACCCAGCAGTTTCACGGGGCGGAACTGCATGAAGGTCATGCCGGCCACTTCCGGGGCCAGGCGCTCCAGCACCTTGACCGCCGCCGGGCCTTGCAGGGCCAGCAGAGCGCGCTGCTCGAACAGCGGCTGCACCTCGCAACGGCTACCGATGTGCGCTTGCAGGTGGGCCAGGTCCTGGTCCTTGCAGGCGGCGTTGACCACCAGGAACAGCGTGTCGTCGCCCAGGTTGGCGACCATCAGGTCGTCGAGGATGCCGCCTTGCTCATTGGTGAACATGGCATAGCGCTGCATGCCCACCGGCAGGTCGATGATATCCACCGGCACCAGGCTTTCCAGGGCCTTGGCGGCATCGCTGCCGCGCAGGGTGATCTGGCCCATGTGCGAGACATCGAACAGGCCGGCCTGCTCGCGGGTGTGCAGGTGTTCCTTGAGCACGCCCAACGGGTACTGCACCGGCATGTCATAGCCGGCGAACGGCACCATGCGCGCACCCAGTTCCAGGTGCAGGGCGTGCAGTGGGGTCTTGAGCAGTGTTTCGGACATCGGTGACTCCTTGCTGTTGTTGTCGGGTCAACATTCGATGATGTTGACGGCCAGGCCGCCACGGGCGGTCTCTTTGTATTTGCTTTTCATGTCGGCGCCGGTCTGGCGCATGGTGCGGATGACCTTGTCGAGCGACACGTAGTGCTGCCCGTCGCCGCGCAAGGCCATGCGCACCGCGTTGATCGCCTTCACCGAGCCCATGGCGTTGCGCTCGATGCAAGGCACCTGGACCAGCCCGCCAATCGGGTCGCAGGTCAGGCCCAGGTTGTGTTCCATGCCGATTTCGGCAGCGTTCTCCACCTGCTGCACGCTGCCGCCCATCACCTCGCACAGCGCCCCGGCGGCCATCGAGCAGGCCACGCCGACCTCGCCCTGGCAGCCTACTTCGGCGCCGGAGATGGAGGCGTTTTCCTTGTACAGGATGCCGATGGCCGCGGCGGTGAGCAGAAACCGCACCACCCCGTCCTCGTTGGCTCCCGGTACGAAGCGCATGTAGTAATGCAGCACCGCCGGGACAATGCCCGCCGCGCCGTTGGTCGGCGCGGTGACCACACGCCCGCCGTGGGCGTTTTCCTCGTTCACTGCCAGGGCATAGAGGTTGACCCAGTCGAGTACCGACAGGGCATCGCGAAGGCTGGCCTCCGGGTTTCGGCTCAGCTGGCGGTACAACGCCGGCGCCCGGCGCTTGACCTTGAGCCCGCCCGGCAGGATGCCTTCATGCTGGCAACCGGCTTCGACGCAGTCCTGCATCACTTGCCAGATGCGCAGCAGCCCGGCACGGGTTTCCGCCTCGGGGCGCCAGGCCGCCTCGTTGGCCAGCATTACCTGGCTGATCGACAGGTTTTGCCCGGTGCAATGGCCGAGCAGCTCCTTGGCGGTCTTGAACGGGTAGGTCAGCGGTGTGCTGTCCTCGACGATGCGGTCGTGGCCGGCAGCGTCCTGGTCGACCACGAAACCGCCGCCCACCGAGTAGTACTCGCGGCTGCGGATTTGCAGGCCGGCCTCGTCGAAGGCGCGGAAGATCATGCCGTTGGGGTGGTAGTCCAGCGGCTTGCGAATCATCGCCAGGTGCTGCTTTTCGATGAACGCGATGCTGTGCTCGCCGAGCAGGTTCAGCCGACCGCTGTCGCGGATGGCCTGCAGCCGGGCAGGGATGGTGTCGGTGTCGATGACATCGGGGTGTTCGCCTTCAAGGCCCAGCAGCACGGCCTTGTCGCTGCCGTGGCCCTTGCCGGTGGCGCCGAGCGAGCCGTACAGCTCGGCCTTGACGCTGACCGTGCGGGCAAGCAGGCCATCACGGCGCAGCCCTTCGGCGAAACGCGCGGCGGCGCGCATCGGGCCGACCGTGTGCGAGCTGGAGGGGCCGATGCCGATCTTGAACAGGTCGAAGACGCTCAAAGACATTGCTCATTCCCTCCGGTAAGTAAGGCGAGTGCTGCGCACTCGATCGCCGGCAAGCCAGCTCCCACAGGTATTGCACCAGCCTTGAGTGCGGTGAGGCCCCTGTGGGAGCTGGCTTGCCGGCGATGAGGCCTGAGCGCCGGGTCAGGCGTCCTGATAGCTCTCGATCGACGGGCAGGCGCACACCAGGTTGCGGTCGCCGAACACGTTGTCGACCCGGCCGACCGGTGGCCAGTACTTGCCTTCCACCAGGCTCGGCAGCGGGTACACCGCCTGCTCGCGGCTGTAGCCATGGGCCCATTCGCCAACCAGCTCGGCCGCAGTGTGCGGGGCGTTCTTCAGCGGGTTGTCGTCCTTGTCCAGGCTACCGTTCTCGACCGCGCGAATTTCTTCGCGGATCTGGATCATCGCGTCGCAGAAGCGGTCCAGTTCTTCCTTGGACTCGCTTTCGGTCGGTTCGATCATCAGCGTGCCCGCCACCGGGAAGGACATGGTCGGGGCGTGGAAGCCGAAGTCGATCAGGCGCTTGGCCACGTCGTCGACGCTGATGCCGCTGGTGTCCTTCAGCGGGCGCAGGTCGAGGATGCACTCGTGGGCCACCAGGCCATTGCCGCCGGTATACAGAACAGGATAGTGCTCTTCCAGGCGACGGGCGATGTAGTTGGCGTTGAGGATCGCCATCTGCGAGGCACGCTTGAGACCGGCACCGCCCATCATGCGGATGTACATCCAGGTGATCGGCAGGATGCTGGCGCTGCCGAACGGCGCGGCACAAACCGCGCCCTCGGTGTTTTCCAGCTGCGCGTGGCCGGGCAGGAACGGCGCCAGGTGCGACTTGACGCCGATCGGGCCGACGCCCGGGCCGCCACCGCCGTGCGGGATGCAGAAGGTCTTGTGCAGGTTCAGGTGGGATACGTCGCCGCCGAACTTGCCCGGGGCGCACAGGCCGACCATGGCGTTCATGTTGGCGCCGTCGATGTACACCTGGCCACCGTTGTCGTGGATGATCGCGCAGATTTCGCCGATCGCTTCCTCGAACACGCCGTGGGTCGACGGGTAGGTGATCATGATCGCGGCCAGGCGCTCGCGGTGCTCGATGGCCTTGGCGCGCAGGTCCTCGACATCGACGTTGCCGCGGGCATCACAGGCGGTGACCACCACGCGCATGCCGGCCATGTGCGCGGTTGCCGGGTTGGTGCCGTGGGCCGACGACGGGATCAGGCAGATGTCGCGGTGGCCTTCGCCACGGCTGCGGTGGTAGGCGCGTATGGCCAGCAGGCCTGCGTACTCGCCCTGGGAACCGGCGTTGGGCTGCAGCGACACGGCGTCATAGCCGGTGGCGGCGCAGAGCATGGCTTCCAGCTCGGTGGTCATCTGCAGGTAGCCCTGGCTCTGCTCGGCCGGGGCGAACGGGTGCAGGTTGCCGAACTCGGCCCAGGTGACCGGGATCATTTCGCTGGCGGCGTTCAGCTTCATGGTGCACGAGCCCAGCGGGATCATGCTGCGGTCCAGCGCCAGGTCCTTGTCGGCCAGGCGGCGCAGGTAGCGCATCAGCTCGGTTTCGCTGTGGTAGCGGTTGAATACCGGGTGCGCGAGGATGGCCGACTGGCGCAGCAGGGCGGCAGGCAGCAGCGAGCCGGTGCTGGCGGCCAGGGCGTTGAAGTCCGGCTGGGCCTGGTCGCCACCGATCAGCTGCCACAGGGCCTCGACATCGGCCTGGCTACTGGTTTCGTCCAGCGACAGGCCCACGTGGGCGGCGTCGATCTGGCGCAGGTTGATGCCCTGGGCGCGTGCCTTGTCATGCAGGCTGGCAGTGGCACTGCCGGTGGCCAGGGTCAGGGTGTCGAAGGCGCTGGCGCCCACCACCTGCACGCCCAGCGTCTTCAGGCCGGCGGCCAGGATCGCGGTCAGGGCATGGGTACGTTCGGCGATGCGCTTGAGGCCGGCCGGGCCGTGGTATACGGCGAACATGCTGGCAATGTTGGCCAGCAGCACCTGGGCGGTGCAGATGTTGCTGGTGGCCTTTTCGCGGCGGATGTGCTGCTCGCGGGTCTGCATGGCCAGGCGCAGGGCGGTCTTGCCGAAGCGGTCGATCGACACGCCGACCAGGCGGCCCGGCATGTCGCGCTTGAACGCGTCACGGGTGGAGAAGTAGGCCGCGTGCGGGCCACCGAAGCCCAGTGGCACGCCGAAGCGTTGGGCGCTGCCGATGGCTACGTCGGCGCCGAACTCGCCCGGCGGGGTCAGCAGGGTCAGGGCCAGCAGGTCGGCGGCCACGGCGACCAGGGCGTTGGCGGCGTGGAAGCGCTCGACCACTTCGCGGTAGTCGAACACTTCACCGTTGCTGGCCGGGTACTGCAGAAGGGCGCCGAAGAAGGCGCTGACATCGCCCAGCTCGCGCTCGTCGCCGACCACGATCTCGATGCCCAGCGGCTCGGCACGGGTACGCAGCACGTCGAGGGTTTGCGGGTGGCAGTGCACGGAGGCGAAGAAGGCGTGGCTGGCCTTGTTCTTCGACAGGCGCTTGCAGAAGGTCATGGCCTCGGCCGCAGCGGTGGCTTCGTCGAGCAGGGAGGCGTTGGCGATCGGCAGGCCGGTCAGGTCGCTGATCAGGGTCTGGAAGTTCAGCAGCGCTTCCAGGCGGCCTTGGGAGATTTCTGGCTGGTACGGGGTATAGGCGGTGTACCAGGCCGGGTTTTCCAGCAGGTTGCGCAGGATCGGCGCCGGAGTGTGGGTGTTGTAGTAGCCCTGGCCGATGTAGCTCTTGAACAGCTGGTTCTTGCCGGCGATGGCCTTGAGCGCGGCAAGCGCGTCGGCTTCGCTCTGGCCGTCGTGCGAGCCGAGCACGCTGGTGCCTTTGATGCTGTCGGGAATGACCGCGGCGGTCATGGCTTCCAGCGAGTCGAAGCCGAGGGCGGCCAGCATGGCCTGCTCGTCAGCGGCGCGCGGGCCGATGTGGCGGGCGATGAATTCGTTGGCGGTGCCGAGGTTGATGGTCATGGCGGGGTTCCTCAGGCGTCGTCGTTGGCTTTGATCAGGCGGTCGTAGGCGTCTTGGTCGAGTAGGGCGGTGACTTCGCTCATGTCGGCCGGGTTGAAGCGGAAGAACCAGCCTTCGCCCATCGGGTCTTCGTTGACCAGTTCCGGGCTGTCTTCGAGTTGGTCGTTGATCTGGACCACTTCGCCGGTCAGGGGCATGTACACACCGCTGGCGGCCTTGACCGACTCGACGGTGGACGCTTCGCTGCCTTTCTCATACTGCTGCAACTCTGGCAGTTGCACGAAAACCACATCGCCAAGGGCGTTCTGGGCGTAGGCGGTGATGCCCACGGTGACGCTGCCATCGGCTTCGACGCGCAGCCATTCGTGATCTTCAGTGAAACGCAACTCGCTCATGGGGAATCCTCGGGAAGCAGGGCGTTAGGCGCAGTGGCTCCGCGCTCTTGGGGTTGGGATTCCCTTAGCAAAAATGCGGCCAATCGTTAAAAATCGTTATAAATCAAGATGTTAATTATTTTGCGTAATCATTTTGTCATTCTTGTGGAATGAAAACGCTACAGCGGGTGGGGGATGGAAAAGGGTTTGGGGATCAAACCCTTGCACTGCCGTATCCGAATGGGTGTGTATCGATTTGAATACGGTGTATTTAAATCGATACGGTTCTGACTTACCGGCTGAGTGGTCAGCCTCTGGCTCAAAAGAACGGCAACGCCAGATACAGCTTGATGACGATGACATTGATGATGTCGATGAAGAACGCCCCCACCATCGGCACCACCAGGAAGGCAATGCGCGAGGCTCCGTAGCGCTGGGTCACCGCTTGCATGTTGGCGATTGCCGTTGGCGTTGCGCCCAGGCCGAAACCACAGTGCCCGGCAGCCAGTACCGCTGCATCATAGTTGCGGCCCATGACCCGGAACGTGACGAATATCGCGAACAGTGCCATGACCAATGTCTGTGCGGCGAGCAATGCAAAGAACGGTAATGCCAACGCTGAAAGGTCCCACAACTTGAGCGACATCAAGGCAATGGCCAGGAATAACGACAAGCTCACATTGCCCAATACCGACACTTCCCGTTCGAAAACTTGATAAAAGCCGAGCGCCGAAAGGCCGTTTCGCAACACCACGCCCACGAACAGCACGCAAACGAACGTTGGCAGTTCAAATGCAGTGCCTTTCAGCAAACCGTTAAGTAACGAGCCAGCGAGCAAACTGACAGCGATCAGCGCCAGTGTTTCGATAAATGAAAACGGTGTAATCAGGCGCTCTTTGTCCGGTTGTTCGAAACCTTTGGGCAGTTGTGGTGCTGCTTCTTCGATACCAGGCGTCGATACCCGCTTGATCAGCAACCGGGCGACCGGGCCACCAATCAGGCCACCCAGTACCAGACCGAAGGTAGCTGATGCCATTGCCAGTTCGGAGGCCGAGGCCAGGCCAAACTTTTCGGTGAAAGTGGCCCCCCATGCAGCGCCTGTACCGTGGCCACCGGACAAGGTGATAGAGCCGGCCAGTAGGCCCATCAGCGGGTCGAGGCCCAGTGCCGTTGCCAGGCCGATGCCCATGGCGTTCTGGACCAGTAGCAAACCGGTTACCACCAGCAGGAACACGGTAACCACGCGGCCACCTTTTTTCAGGCTGGCGAAGTCTGCACTCAAACCAATGGTGGCGAAGAATGCCAGCATCAGAGGGGTTTGCAGTGAAGTATCGAATTGCACGTGGATATCGAAACTGCGCAACGCCAAGAGCGCCAAGGCCACTACCAGGCCGCCAGCGACAGGTTCAGGAATATTGTAAGTGCGCAGGAAACCAATACGCGCGACCAGGCCGCGCCCCAATAACAGTACCAAAGAGGCGGCTACAAGCGTCCCGTAAAAATCGAGTTCAAACATCAGGTGCTCTCGTTATATCCAGTAGCGGACCACTTCCCGCTATGGGGCGGACAAGTGGGGTGACAGGTGGGAATACACTGTCACCATTCTACGAGGCATCCGTGGGAGAGTATCTTTCACTGGCGTAGGAAAAGCCTGAATAACAACCGGATTATTACAATAACTATCAGGGGCCGCTTTGCGGCCCATCGCAGGCAAGCCAGCTCCCACAGGTATCGCGCAGAATTCAGGGCGTGTGCGATACCTGTGGGGGCAACTGTCTTGCTCAAATTCTGAAAGTTGGCGCGATCTCTGTGGGAGCGGCCTTGTGTCGCGAATGGGCTGCAAAGCAGCCCCAGCAATTTCAACTGTTACGCATCAATCCGGGGGCCGCGATGCGGCCCTTTCGCGACACAAGGCCGCTCCCACAATTACCGCGACAACCTCGAGAGCAACGCCGTACCTGTGGGAGCTGGCTTGCCTGCGATGGGCTGCGTAGCAGCACCGGTTGACGCTATCTGACAGGTATCAGGCTTTGCCCGGTATTCCATATTTGCGCAGGCGCTGCGCAATGGCGGTATGTGAAGTTTGCAAGCGCCCGGCCAGTTGCCGCGTCGATGGGTAGCTGGCGTACAGGCGTTGCAGCAGCTCGCGCTCGAAATCGCCCACGGCCTGTTCCAGGCTGGCCACTTCGCCGTCCAGGCCGCGGGCCACCGAGGTGCCGGCGATGTCCAGGTCACCGATATCCACCAGGTTGCCCTCGCAGATGGCTGCGGCGCGGAATATCACGTTCTGCAGCTGGCGCACATTGCCCGGCCAAGGGTTGGCCAGCAGTGCCGAATGGGTGGCCGGGGTCAGCCGGCACGGTGGGCGCTGGATCTGCGTGCAGGCCTGCTGCATGAAAAAATGCGCCAGCATCAGGATGTCCTGGCCACGGTCGCGCAGCGGCGGCACTTGCAGGTTGAGCACGTTCAGGCGGTAGAACAGGTCTTCACGGAAGCTGCCTTCGGCGACCATGCGCTCCAGGTCGCGGTGGGTGGCGCTGATGATGCGTACATCCACCTTCACTTCGCGGTCGCCACCCACCCGGCGGAAGCTGCCATCGCTGAGAAAGCGCAGCAGCTTGGCCTGCAGGTACGGTGACATCTCGCCGATTTCATCGAGAAATACCGTGCCCTGGTTGGCCAGCTCCATCAGCCCGGGCTTGCCGCCCCGTTGCGCGCCGGTGAAGGCGCCGGGGGCGTAGCCGAACAGTTCGCTCTCGGCCAGGCTCTCGGGCAGCGCGGCGCAGTTCAGGGCCAGGAATGGCGCCGCGTGGCGGCTGCTGATGGCGTGGCAGGCGCGGGCTACCAGCTCTTTGCCGGTGCCGGTCTCGCCATGCACCAGCAGCGGTGCATCGAGCGCAGCCACGCGCAGGGCGCGGGCCTTGAGGGTGCGGATGGCCGGTGACTCGCCGAGCAGGGCATCGAAGCCTTCGGCATGGTCGTGGTGCATCGCCGACAGGCGTTCGCCCATGCGCGTGGGTGGGTACAGCGTCAGCAGGCCACCGGCGTTGGTGATCGGCATGGCGTCCAGCAGCAGGCTCTGGCCGTTGAGCTGCATCTCGCGCATGGGCAAGTGGAAGTTGTTGTCCAGCAGGGCCTGCAGCAGCGCCGGGTCGCCGAACAGTTCACCCACCGAGCGCCCGGCCGATTCGCGGCCGCACAGCTCGATCAGCGCCGGGTTGGCCAGCAGCACCTTGCCGGCACTGTCCACGGCCAGCACCGGGTCGCTCATCGCCGCCAGCAGGGCATCGAGCTGCAGGTGCCGGCGTTGGCCAGGGAGGATGTCGACCACGTCCACCGATTGCACGCCATGTACCTCGAACAGCGCGTCGTGCAGTTCTTCGAGCACGGCGGGGCTGAGGGTAGGGGCGTCGATGTAGACGTTCGGCGGGACCATCTCCACGGCGTCCAGGTTGAGGTTGCGGGCACCGAGCAGGGCGAGGACTTCCTGGGTGATGCCGACGCGGTCGATGAAGCTGACGTGGATGCGCATGGGGAGGGTGAAGTGGTGGCCGGGGAGGGCGGTAGTATGCCTCAACATCGCCGGGGCCGCTTTGCGGCCCTATCGCCGGCAAGCCAGCTCCCACCTCGATCTCATCGGCCTCAAGGCCTGCGCAGTACCTGTGGGAGCTGGCTTGCCGGCGATGGGCTGCAAAGCAGCCCCCGGATCCTGAAATCACTCCAGATGTTCAGGCTTGATCGGATCGCCCGACTTCACATCCAGCTTTTCGCGAATGTCCGCGAACATATGGTCATAAAGCTTGTGCGGCGAACCCAGGCTCTCGAATTTCTTCGGTGGCTTCAGGTACGACTGCGCCCTTCGGCTCAGCTGCATGAGGAAGCTGGGCAACACCTGGTCCTTGGCCAGGAAGAACTTTTCTTCCACTGGCTTGCCTTCGATGCTGCCATGCATCTTGAACTGGATGCCTCTGCCTTCCTTGGGGTCCGACACTGCCTCGTATTCGATGTTCAGGTCATAGCTGTGGTCGTTCTGGTTCAGCGCGGTGCGCTCGATGTGTACATGACCGGGCTGGTACTGGGCCATGGCAAGCTCCTTTGGAAGGTCGAAAATGGCGGGCGCTGGCGCCCGCCTACTGCATTCAACGGTAGCTGATCCCCGGCTTCGCGGTGGAAACCCGCGTGCCGGCGGTGCCTTTGACGATGTCTTCGATGTTCTCCAGCGAACTGATCACTGCCACTTTGCCGGTGTTGCGGGCAAAGTCGCAGGCCGCCTGCACCTTCGGCCCCATGGAGCCGGCGGCGAAGCCGAGGCGTTCGAGCTCGTCGGGGTGGGCCTGGGCAATGGCCTTTTGCGTGGGCTTGCCCCAGTCAACATACGCCGCATCGACGTCGGTGGCGATTATCAGAAGGTCGGCGTCCAGCTGCTCTGCCAGCAGGGCCGAGCACAGGTCCTTGTCGATCACCGCCTCGATGCCCTTGAGCTTGCGGTTCTCGTCGTACATGGTGGGGATGCCGCCGCCGCCGGCGCAGATCACGATGCTGCTCTTTTCCAGCAACCACTTGATCGGGCGGATCTCGAAGATGCGCTTGGGTTTCGGGCTGGCCACCACACGGCGGTACTTGTCGCCGTCGGCCTTGACCACCCAACCCTTTTCCTTGGCCAGGCGCTCGGCCTCTTCCTTGCCATAGACCGGGCCGATGAACTTGGTCGGGTCCTTGAAGGCGGGGTCGTTGGCGTCCACTTCGACCTGGGTCAGCAAGGTGGCGAACGGCACTTCGAAGGCCAGCAGGTTGCCCAGTTCCTGTTCGATCATGTAGCCGATCATGCCCTCGGTCTCGGCACCCAGCACGTCCAGCGGGTAGGCCTCGTCGGGCTTGTAGGACAGGCCCTGCAGCGACAGCAGGCCAACTTGCGGGCCGTTGCCGTGGGCGATGACCAGCTCGTTGCCTGGGTGGATCTTGGCGATCTGTTCGGTGGCGGTGCGGATATTGGCGCGCTGGTTGTCAGCGGTCATGGGCTCGCCGCGACGCAGCAGGGCGTTGCCGCCCAATGCAACAACGATACGCATGGGGAATGTCCTTTAACGAAAGAAGGGAGCGCTGCTCTCGACCGGTATCGCCGCCCCCTTGTGGGAGCGGGTTTACCCGCGAAAGCGTCAGCCCATGCAACACGGCTGGTGCTACTGACGCATTCGCGGGTAAACCCGCTCCCACAGGGATTCGGGTTGCCCGGCTTGCCGGGTCAGCCTTTACAGGTCAGCCAGTGTCGACACCAGGATCGCCTTGATCGTGTGCATGCGGTTTTCCGCTTGCTCGAAGGCGATGCAGGCCGGCGACTCGAAGACGTCGTCGGTCACTTCGATACCGTTGGCCAGGTCCGGGTACTGTTCGGCGATCTGCTTGCCTACCTTGGTTTCGGAGTTGTGGAACGCCGGCAGGCAGTGCATGAACTTGGTCCGCGGGTTGCCGGTGGACTTCATCAGCTGTGCATTCACCTGATACGGCTTGAGCAGCTTGATGCGCTCACCCCAGGCTTCGATCGGCTCACCCATCGATACCCACACGTCGGTGTGCACGAAGTCCACACCCTTGACCGCGGCAACCGGGTCTTCGGTGAGGGTGATGCGCGCGCCGCTTTCCTCGGCGTACTTGCGGCAACGCTCGACCAGATCGTCATGCGGCCACAGCGCCTTGGGCGCGGCGATGCGCACGTCCATGCCGAGCTTGGCGCCAATCAGCAGCAGCGAGTTGCCCATGTTGTTGCGGGCGTCGCCCAGGTAGGCGTAGCTGATGTCGTGCAGCGGCTTGTCGCTGTGCTCACGCATGGTCAGCACGTCGGCGATCATCTGGGTGGGGTGGTATTCGTCGGTCAGGCCGTTGAACACCGGAACGCCGGCGAACTTGGCCAGCTCTTCGACGATTTCCTGCTTGAAGCCACGGTACTCGATGGCGTCGTACATGCGCCCGAGCACGCGGGCGGTGTCCTTCATGCTTTCCTTGTGGCCGATCTGCGAGGAGGTCGGGTCGATGTAGGTGACATTGGCGCCCTGGTCATAGGCGGCCACTTCGAAGGCGCAGCGGGTACGGGTAGAGGTTTTTTCGAAGATCAGCGCGATGTTGTTGCCTTTCAGGTGCTGCTGCTCGGTGCCGGTGTACTTGGCACGCTTGAGGTCGCGGGACAGGTCCAGCAGGTAGCGCAGCTCGCGGGTGCTGTGGTGTTCCAGGCTGAGCAGGTTGCGGTTGTGAATATTGAACGCCATGACTTTTCTCCTTGAGTTTGGTGAACACACCGGCCGCCACTTTGTGAGGGCGGCCGGGGGTAATGGTCGTTAGTAGTCGATCGGGTCGCGCACGATCGGGCAGGTCATGCAGTGGCCGCCGCCACGGCCCCGGCCCAGTTCGCCGGCGCTGATGGTGATGACTTCGATCCCGGCCTTGCGCAGCAGGGTATTGGTGTAGGTGTTGCGGTCGTAGCCAATGACCACGCCCGGCTCGATGGCCACCACGTTGTTGCCGTCATCCCACTGTTCGCGCTCTGCGGCAAAGCTGTTGCCACCGGTTTCGACCACGCGCAGCTTGACCCCAAGCTGCTCGCCCACCACTTCGATGAACGACTTGTTGATGCGGCGCACGTCCATGCCGTAAGGCTTGCTTTCGTCCGGACGGATGATGAACGGCACGATCTCTTTCACCACTTCCGGGAAGACCGTGACCAGGTCGCGGTCGCAGAAGCTGAACACGGTATCCAGGTGCATGGCGGCGCGCGATTTCGGCAGGCCTGCGACGATCACTTCCTTGACGGCGCCCTTGGCGAACAGGTTCTGCGCGAGCTGGCCGATAGCCTGGCGCGAGGTACGCTCGCCCATGCCGATCAGCACGATGCCCTTGCCGATCGGCATGACATCGCCGCCCTCGAGAGTGGACTGGCCATGTTCCTTGTCCGGGTCGCCATACCACACCTGGAAGTCGGCGTTGGTGAACTGTGGGTGGAACTTGTAGATGGCGGTAGTCAGCAGGGTTTCCTGGCGTCGCGCCGGCCAGTACATCGGGTTGAGCGTGACGCCGCCGTAGATCCAGCAGGTGGTGTCGCGGGTGAACTGGGTGTTGGGCAGCGGTGGCAGGATGAAGCTGGAGTGGCCCAGGTAGTCGTTGTACATCTTGACCACCTCGGCACCTTCGCTCTGCGGCAGGTCCTGCCCGGCGACGCCGCCGATCAGGAACTCGGCCAGGTGGCGTGGCTCGAGGCCTTCGAGCCAGCTGCGCACTTCATTGGTCAGGCCGACACCGACGGTGTCGGGGGTGATCTTGCGATCGAGGATCCACTTCAGTGCCTCGGGTTGCTGGACGATGTCGGTCAGCAGGTTGTGCATCTCCAGCACATCCACGCCACGCTCGCGCATCTTGGTGACAAAGTCGAAATGGTCACGCTTGGCCTGGTCGACCCAGATCACGTCGTCGAACAGCAGCTCGTCACAGTTGCTCGGCGTCAGGCGCTTGTGCGCCAGGCCCGGCGAGCAAACCATGACCTTGCGCAGTTTGCCGGCTTCGGAGTGGACACCGTACTTCTGTTTTTCAGCGGACATGATTTCATTCCTCCAGTTGAACGAAGACGTGGGTCAAAGAGTCAGGAAGCCGTCGTACAGGCCAAAGGCTGCCACCAGGGCGCCGATGACCACGGCTGCGAAGATCAGTTTTTCCACGTTGGTGAAGACAGGTTGGCCAACCTCACGCTTGGCCTTGGCGAACAGGATCGCGCCAGGTGCGTAGAGCAGGGCCGAGAGCAGCAGGTATTTCACGCCACCGGCGTAAAGCAGCCAGACGGCGTACAACAGGGCGATACCACCGATCACCAGGTCCTTCTGCCGTTCGGCCAGGGCCTGCTCGTAGGTTTCGCTACGCACTGCCAGCAGCACGGCATAGGCTGCCGACCACAGGTAGGGCACCAGGATCATCGATGTGGCCAGGTAGATCAGCGACAGGTAGGTGCTGTTGGAGAACAGCGTGATCACCAGGAAGATCTGCACCATGGCGTTGGTCAGCCACAGGGCGTTGGCCGGTACCTGGTTGGCGTTCTCGCGGCGCAGGAACTCCGGCATGGTGTGGTCCTTGGCGGCGGCGAACATGATCTCGGCGCACAGCAGCACCCACGACAGCAGGGCCCCGAGCAGCGAGATGATCAGGCCGACGCTGATCAGCACCGCGCCCCAGTGGCCGACCACATGCTCCAGCACGGCAGCCATCGACGGGTTCTGCAGCTTGGCCAGTTCCGGTTGGGTCATGATGCCCAGCGACAGTACGTTGACCAGCACCAGGAACAGCAGCACGGTGACGAAGCCGATGACCGTGGCCTTGCCCACGTCAGAGCGTTTTTCCGCCCGCGACGAGAAGATGCTCGCACCCTCGATGCCGATGAACACCCACACGGTGACCAGCATCATGTTGCGCACCTGGTTCATCACGCTGCCAAGCTCTGGTGTGCCCAAGGCCCAGATGTCGGCGGTGAAGATGTCGAGCTTGAAGGCGAACAGGCAGATCAGGGCGAACAGCAGCAGTGGCACCACCTTGGCCACGGTGGTGACCAGGTTGATGAACGCCGCTTCCTTGATGCCGCGCAGCACCAGGAAGTGCACGGCCCACAGCAGCACCGACGCGCCGATGATGGCGGCCGGGGTGTTGCCTTCGCCGAAGATCGGGAAGAAGTAGCCCAGGGTGCTGAACAGCAGCACGAAGTAGCCGACGTTGCCCAGCCAGGCACTGATCCAGTAGCCCCAGGCCGAGGAGAAGCCCATGTAGTCGCCGAAACCGGCCTTGGCGTAGGCATACACCCCGCCATCCAGATCAGGCTTGCGGTTGGCCAGGGTCTGGAACACGAACGCCAGGGTCAGCATGCCGACCGCGGTGATTGCCCAGCCGATCAGTACAGCGCCAACCCCTGCACTGGCAGCCATGTTTTGCGGCAGCGAGAAGATCCCGCCACCAATCATCGAACCGACCACAAGTGCAACTAACGCGCCGAGCTTTAGTTTTCCGGATGTATCAGACATTTAACAACTCCTGCCAGGAGAAAGTTGACGACAGAGTAAATCCGACGCCGCTGCCATTCGCTGACTTGGGTCAGTTCATGGCGACGTGAAGTAGGAAAATTCCTTCACGAAGCTCCTGGAGAGTGCCGACAACTTATGCTGCAGGGCTTGCACGCTGGCACCTCCATGTCCTTCTAGAGCAAACGCTCTGTTCAGCCTGCGATGCTTGAAGCTAGCCGCTTTTGCCGCTTTCGCAAATTTTTCACAAGAATTTCGAGTTTTATCGGATTCTTTTCTAGTTGCTCGGGAGCTGCTAGTTTTTACTCGAAGGGTGACATAGACAAAGCAGTTATTAGTGCTATAGCTTCATTGATCAGGATCATTATAAGTAACACCATTTATATGGCCCGCATGGCTGTTTCAAGCCCATGACAGCGCGCAAAAAAAAGGAAGGCTCATGAGCGAACCGGGACAGAAGCTGCGCCTGGGCGCGCTGATCGCGTTGGTGGTCGGCTCGATGATTGGTGGCGGGATCTTCTCGCTGCCGCAGAACATGGCGGCGCGTGCCGATGTGGGGGCGGTGTTGATCGGCTGGGGTATCACCGCGGTCGGCATGCTGGCCCTGGCGTTCGTGTTCCAGACCCTCGCCAACCGCAAGCCGGAGCTGGACTCGGGGGTGTACGCCTACGCCAAGGCCGGCTTTGGCGAGTACATGGGTTTTTCCTCGGCCTGGGGCTACTGGATCAGTGCCTGGCTGGGCAACGTCGGCTACTTCGTGCTGCTGTTCAGCACCTTGGGCTTCTATTTCCCGGTGTTCGGCGAGGGCAACACGCCAATCGCCATCGGCTGCGCTTCGCTGCTGCTTTGGGCGGTGCATTTCCTGGTGCTGCGCGGCATCAAGGAAGCGGCATTCATCAACCAGGTGACCACCGTGGCCAAGGTGGTGCCGTTGCTGATTTTCGTGGTGATCGCCGCGTTTGCCTTCCGCGCCGATATCTTCACCCGTGACATCTGGGGCCTGAGCAACCCGCAGTTCGGCAGCGTGCTGGAACAGGTGCGCAACATGATGCTGGTAACCGTGTTTGTGTTCATCGGCATCGAGGGCGCCAGCGTGTATTCCGGCCGCGCCCAGCGCCGCTCGGATGTGGGCAAGGCCACGGTGATCGGTTTCCTGGGGGTACTGGCGCTGCTGGTGCTGGTCAACGTGCTGTCGCTGGGGGTGATGACCCAGCCGGAACTGGCCGGGCTGCAGAACCCGTCACTGGCCTCGGTGCTGGAGCATATCGTCGGGCCCTGGGGCGCCTTGCTGATCAGTATCGGCCTGGCGATTTCGCTGCTTGGCGCGCTGCTGTCGTGGGCGTTGCTGTGCGCCGAGATCCTCTTTGCCACGGCGCGGGACAAGACCATGCCGCGCTTCCTGGCCAAGGAAAACGCCAATCACGTGCCGGCCAACGCCCTGTGGCTGACCAACAGCATGATCCAGGGCTTCCTGCTGATCACGCTGTTTTCTGCCGGTACCTATACCAGCCTGATCTACCTGGCCTCGTCGATGATCCTGGTGCCCTACCTTTGGTCGGCGGCCTACGCCGTGCTGCTGGCGGTGCGTGCAGAAACCTACGCCGGGCAGCCGGCCCTGCGCCGCAAGGACCTGCTGGTGGCGCTGGTTGCCCTGGTGTATGCCGTGTGGCTGTTGTACGCCGGCGGGCTCAAGTACCTGTTGCTGTCGGCGCTGCTGTACGCGCCGGGTGTGATCCTGTTCGCCAGGGCCAAGCATGAGCAGGGAAAAACCTTGTTCACCACTTGGGAAAAGCTGATCTTCGCCGCCGTGCTGGCAGGTGCCGCGCTGGCGGCCTATGCCCTGTACTCAGGGCTGCTGAGCTTGTGACGGGGCAGGGCAGGGGGCGTGCTCGGGGCGGGACCAGATCCACAGGTTGCCCAGGGTCATGCCGGCAATGGCCAGGAACACCGGCCAACGGTGTTCCAGGAACGTCAGCATCAGGCCCGCGCACAGCAACATGCTGAGGGTCGCGCTGACTTTGGCCCGGCGCTGGATCACCTTGCCATTGCGCCAGTTGTGCAGGATCGGCCCGAACAACCGGTGGTTTTCCAGCCAGGCAGACAGGCGCGGCGAACTGCGTGTGGCCGCCCAGGCAGCCAGCAGGATGAATTCGGTGGTCGGCAGGCCGGGAATGACGATCGCGACCAGGCCCACGCCCAGGCTCACGTAAGCCAAGGTCGCATACAGCAGGCGGGCGAGTTTCGAACGGGCGGGTCGGGTCATGGTCTCACTGCATGGAAGCGGTTCGGCCACCGGTAGGGTGGCCGGGGTACGGCGTGTCAAACCAGCGCGGCATCTGCAGCATAGGCATGCTTGAGCAGCTTGGTGAAGCGCTCGAAGGCAGCAACTGCGCCGCGTTCGGCAGCGGCTTCCTCTTCGGCCGACAGGGCCAGGCCATCAAGAATGCGGGTGAACTGTTTCCAGCCTTCGGCACGGCCACCGGCCGGTTCGCCCAGGTGTCGGGCACCGAAAGTTTCGGACAGTTCCAGGGCCACGGCACGCTTGATCAGAAACGCAGCGCCCAGTTTGGAGCCTTCGGAGACGAAGATCCAGCCCATTGCCTCGCCCAGGCTCGGGTTGCGCAGGGCGCCCGGCACGGCTGGTGGTACTTCGGTGTCGAGGTCGGCGAGGTCCAGGCGGGCCTGTGCGGCGCGGCAGCGCTCCGCCAGGTCGGGGACGATGGCGATCAGTTGCGGGTCGTTGTACAGGGCCTGCAGCTCGGCCTGGAACAGGTACTGGGCGACCACGAAGCGGGCGAAGCTTTCGCGGCTGTCGAAGGGCGCGTGGGCTTTGACCAGGGCATCCAGTTCGGCGTGGGGGGCGTGGGTGATCTGGTTGAGGCGCTGGGAGCGCAGGGCTGGGCGGTCGGTCATGGGGCAGTCCTTGGAAAAGGGGGCGTCTAGAGACAAGACGAAATAGTTGGAGCGCGACAGTAAAAAAAGCTGGTATTTGTGCTGGTAGTGCTGGCCTCTTCGCGGGTAAACCCGCTCCCACAGGGACATCACAGGCCCGAGGTCTGCGCGATACCTGTGGGAGCGGGTTTACCCGCGAAGAGGCCGGCACTGACGAAACAAACCTGTCAGCGATAATCCAGGTCAGATATCCCAAACCACATTGATGCCGAAGTTGCGCCCCGGCATGGTCAGGCGGTCGATGTTGGCCGGCTGGGTCACGGCCGCTTCACCCTGGGCGTCGTAGCTGCGTACCGAATCCCACTGCCAGTACTTCTTGTCGGTGAGGTTGTACAGGCCGGCGTTGATGGTCACGTCGTCGGTGACCTTGTAGTAGCCGGTCAGGTCCAGCACCCCGTAGCCCGGGGTGCGGAACTTGGAGCTCGAGCCGTCGGGCGAGTAGAAGGTGCTGTCGTCGACGCGGGTCTTGCGCTTGACCAATGTCCAGCTCAGCAGGCCGCCGTAGTGTTGTTGTTCGTAACCCAGGCCGAACACGCCCTTGAGCGGGTTGACGCTGTTCAGTGGCTCGCCGGTGTCATCGTTGCGGCCATAGGTGTAGGCGATCGAGCCCTGGGTATACAGGCCCTGCGGCGCACCGAAGTGGTCCAGGTTCAGGCGGCCCTTGACCTCGGTACCCTTGATGGTGGCGTGCTTGATGTTGTTGGCCTTGAAGGTCTGCTCCAGGTTGGCGCTTTGTACGGCATCTTCGTCGATGAAGTCGCGGTACTTGTTGTAGAACACCGCCACGTCGAAATTACCGGCGTCGAAGTTGCCACGCAGACCGGTTTCATAGCTTTTGCTCTTTTCGGGTTCGAGACCCGGGTTGCCTTCGACGCGGTAGCCTTGCTCGATGTTCTCAAACTTCCCGTACATGGATTTGGCAGTCGGGGTGCGGAAACCTTCGGCGTACTGGCCATACCAGGTGTAGTTGTCGTTGAAGGCGTAGGTCAGGCCGAACTTGGGCGAGACGCGATGCCACTTCTTGTCCGAGTCGTCCTGGGAGGTAGGTGCGGTACCGCTGGACTCCAGGCCACGCAGGAATTCCTCGGTGAACCTGGGCTCCATGCGCGTGTAGTCGTAACGAGCACCAGGCATGAAGGTCCAGTTGTTCCAGCGGATTTCATCCTGCACGAACAGGCTGTAGGTGTTCACCGTCGGGTCCGGGAAGTCGCTGACCAGGGCCTGGCCGTCTGCCGGGCGCTCGGCGCCAGCGGCAGAACAGCCTGAACCAACGGCCAGGCAGGTACCGGTGCCGCTGCGGGAACCGGTGACCTTCTCGTGCTTGAGGGTGGTGCCGTACGTCAACAGGTGGTCGGTGGCGCCGAGGCTGAAGGCCTTGTCCAGCTGGGCGTCGAATACCCACTGGCGGTCCTTGTACAGGGTGTCTCGGGTACGCAGTACCTGACGGCTAGGCGGTGCGTAGACTTCCTCGGTGTGCTGGTCGGTCTTGGCGATCTGGTAGTTCAGGCTCCACTTCACATGGTCGGCGACCAGCGAATCCAGGCCGAACTCATGGTTGATGCCAAAGCGTTCGCGGGTGATGGTGTCGTTGCCATTGCGCGCCTTGTAGTACCCCGAGGCACCAAAGCCAGGAATGAAAGGCCCGCCCACCGCACTGAGGATGTTCTGGTCGCGGTCATCCTTGTAGCGCTCGTAGGTGAAGCCCAAGCGCGCTTCGTCGGCGTAGTTCCAGCCCAGCTTGGCCAGCACGTTTGTGGTGCGCACGTCCATCGGGTTGGCTTCGGTACGCGCCAGGCCGTCACCGCTGTGGCCGCCGTGGGTCTCGGTTTCGTGACCGTTGCGCTGGCTCAGGTGCAACAGGCCGTCGAAGTCGCCCTGGCGGCCGGCGACGGTGGCGGAGGTCAGCCAGCTTTCGTCGGCCGAGCTGTAGCCGGTCTTCAGGCGGGCACCGGCGTCCTTGCCAGGCTTGATGATGTCGTCCGGGTCGAGGGTGAAGTAGCTCACCGCCCCGCCGATGGCGTTGCTGCCATACAGCACCGAGGCCGGGCCGCGGAGGATTTCCACGCGCTTGACGATCTCCGGGTCAACGTAGTTGCGCTGGGTCTGGGCGTAGGGGCCGAAGAAGAAGCTGTCGGGGATCGACACGCCGTCCACCTGGGTGAGGATGCGCTCGCCATCGATACCACGGATGTTGTAGCCGTTCAGGCCGCTGCGCTGGCCGGTGCCGGCTACCGACACACCTGGTTCGTAGCGCACCAGGTCCTGGATGTTGTTCACGTTCTGCCGGTCCAGTTGCTCGCGGGTCTGCACGCTGACGGTGCTCGGCACCTGGCTGACGTCCTGGGCGCTGCGGGTGGCGCTGACGGTCACCTGCTGCAGGGCAATCACATTGGCGCTGGCCTGGCGTTCGAGCACCACATTGCCGTTGCTGATCTTGCGAAAGCCCAGGCCGGTGCCGTGCAGCAGGCGCTTGAGCGCGGCTTCCGGCGGTAACGAACCCTGCACCCCTGGCGATGCCACGCCGTCGGCCAGTTCGGCGCTGAAGCCGACCTGCCAGCCGGTGACCTGGCTGAAAGCATTTATGGCCGAAACCAGCGGCTGCTGGCCGATGCTGAAGCGGTAGTCGCCCATGCGCGGGCTGCTGGCCTGTGCCGGTTCGGCGGCCAGTGCCGGCAGGCTGATGGCGCCGCTGGCGAGCAGGGCGAGGTTCAGTAGGGAAAGGCTCAGGAGGGACAGTTGCCCTCCATGGCGAGGAAGGGTGGAGGGGCGGGTAGGACCTGTGGACATCGGAAGCGCTCCCTGACGCGCGGACTGTTATAGGTGATGGCTGTCCTCGTTTTCAAACGAGAATCAGTTGCATTGGCTATAACGAGACGGGCGGGGTAGCGTGACTGCGTAAAAAAAGTTGGATTGCGGTTTGGCGGTCTGTATCGCGATTTCTGTGGGAGCGGGCATGCCCGCGAAACAGGCACTGCGGTGGATGGCACGGGCGTTGCCCGTGTTCGCGGGCACGCCCGCTCCCACAGGGACCGTGTCGGGTTTCAGATTTGCGGATCAGTTCAGAATGACCAGCGCCGGGTACTCATGCAGCTGTGCCGAGGTGATGTGGGCCAGCGCACGCAGGGTTTCCAGCGGTTGGTCGAGGCGGTAGTTGCCGGTGACCGCCATGTCTTCCAGCTGCGCATTGCGGTTGATGATCCAGCCCGGGTAGTAGCGCTGCACCTCGGCCAGCACCTGGCTCAGCGGGCAGTTCTCGAACACCAGGCGGCCGTCGACCCAGGCCAGGTCCTTGTGCATGTCGGGGCGCTGGCGCTTGCCGAATCCCTGGGGGCCGACGCTGATGCTGTCGCCGGCGCTCAGGCGGATGCGCTGGTCGCGGGCCCCCTGCAGGTCGACATCGCCGCGCTGCACCCGTACCTGTGCCTCGCCGTCGAGGTAGCGCACGGCAAAGTCGGTGTCGCGCACCTGCGCGCGCAATGGCCCGGCTTGCACTTCCAGTGGTAGCAGCGCGCCTTCGGGGACCTGGAAATAGGCCTCGCCCTGTAGCAGGCGGGCGATCTGGCGGCCGTCACGCTGCTCGCTGGCAAATGCCGAATTGGTGTTGAGCAGCACTTTCGCGCCGTCTTCCAGCTGCAGGCGCTGGCGCTCGCCCACCACCGTCAGGTGGTCGGCCTGCAGGCGCATGGGCAGGTTGCCGAGGGTGAACAGCCCGACCAGCAGCAGCGCCGCCGTGGCCAGGGGTTTCCAGTGGCTGCGCAGGCGCCCGCGCCACGAGCGGCGCTGTTGCTGATGCATCTGCACGGCCACCTGGTGCAGCGGTGCGCCGTTCCACAATGCTTCTGCCTCGACATAGGCCTCGGCATTTTCCGGCGCTGCGCTGAGCCAGGCTTCGAAGGCCTGGGTGTCCTCGGCGTCGGCGCATTGCAGGCGCACCAGCCAGTCCAGCGCCTCGTCCATGGCACGAGCACGGGCGCTGGGCCCGGCAGGTGACGGGCGAGGGACAGGGCTGTCGGTCACGGTGAATCCTTGAATGGTTTTTTGCGAATGATCAAGGCTGAGGCGGGGTGTGGCAAGGGCTTTGCGTTGCCTCACTTGAGGCGGTCGGCGACACCCATGCAGATCGCCATGATCAGTTTCAGTTCCTTCTGCACCGTGCTGGGCGAAACATTCAGTTGTTCGGCGATTTCCAGATAGGTGGCGCCATGCAGGCGGCTGAGGATGAAGATGCGCTGCTGGCGTTCGCTCAACTGGTTGAGGCTGATGCTCAGGTGCTTGAGCAACTGCTCGGCATGGGCCGCATCCTCGCTGCTGGTGGCTGGCGCGGCCACGCTGTGCAGGACCTCGTCGGGCACGTCGTCGACCAGCATGCGCGATTGCACCCGGCGCGCGCGCAGGTGGTCGAGGGCCAGGTTGCGCGCGGTCTGGAACACGAACGGTTCGATGTGTTCGATGGGCCGCTCACCGAGGGCGCGGGACACCCGCAGGTAGGTTTCCTGCAACAGGTCCTCGGCTGTGTTGGGGTTGCCCACCATGCGCTGCAAGGTGCGCAGCAGGGTAAGGCGCTGGACGAGGAAGACAGAGTTGAACCGGGACTGACTCACTGGGGGACCTGGCCGACGAAAGGTTAATGATAATGCTTATCATCCTTCTCGAAGGTCAAGCCTGGAAATGTTAGGAAAAGGTAAAGATTGTTAGTGGCAGGCGCCGGCATGCTTTTTGTGGGAGCGGCCTTGCGTCGCGAAAGGGCCGCAAAGCGGCCCCGGAGGTCTCAGCACCACCGCTGAGGTCCGAGGGCTGCTTTGCAGCCCTTTCGCGACGCAAGGCCGCTCCCACAAGGGTCACCCCACATTGGCCGCATCAGGCTGAGAAATTCAGCGGGCGCGGCACAACGCCAGGCAGTTATCCAGCATGCGGTTGGAGAACCCCCACTCGTTGTCATACCAGGCCAGCACCTTGAGCATGCGCCCGTTGGCCCGGGTATGGTTGGCATCGAAGATCGACGACAGTGGGTTGTGGTTGAAGTCGCAGGAAACCAGCGGCAAGGCGTTGTAGCCCAATACCCTGGAATGCTTGCTGGCCTCGAGGAACAGCTGGTTGACCTGCTCGGCCGTGGCCTCGCGCTTGAGGTTGACGGTGAGGTCCACCAGCGACACGTTGATCACCGGCACTCGTACCGCCATGCCGGTAAGCTTGCCGGCCAGCTCCGGCAGCACCAGGCCAACGGCCTCGGCAGCGCCGGTCTTGCTCGGGATCATCGACTGGGTCGCCGAGCGCGCACGGTACGGGTCGCCGTGGTACACATCGGTCAGCACCTGGTCGTTGGTGTAGGCATGGATGGTGGTCATCAGGCCCTGTTCGATGCCGAACTCGCGGTGCAGCACCTGGGCAATCGGTGCCAGGCAGTTGGTGGTGCAGGAGGCATTGGAAATGATCTGGTGCGAGGCCCGCAGGATGTCATGGTTGACCCCGTACACCACGGTGGCATCGGCGCCTTTGGCCGGTGCCGAGACAATCACCTTGCCAGCCCCCGCAGCCAGATGTGCGGCGGCCTTGGCGCGCTCGGTGAACAGCCCGGTGCATTCGAACACCACGTCGATCGCCTCGGCCTTCCAGGGCAGTTCGGCCGGGTTGCGGATGGCACTGACCGCGATACGGTCACCATTGACCGTGAGGCTTTCGTGGTCGGCCTCGACGCTGGCGTCGAAGGTGCCGTGCACGCTGTCGTACTTGAGCAGGTGGGCATTCATGGCGCTGTCGCCCAGGTCGTTGATGGCGACGACCTGCAGGTCCTGGCGGTAGCCTTGGGTATACAGTGCGCGCAGGACGTTGCGCCCGATGCGGCCGAATCCATTGATGGCGATGCGTAGGGTCATGGCAGTACCTCTGGCAGTCCGAGTGAAACCTGTGGCACAAAGGAGCTTCACTGAAACGGTTTTGTTGTTGGAATTACAAGATTATTCACCTGCCGATAGAAAACAAGCCTTTTTAGTGGCAGTATTTTGTTTAAACATACAACGAGTGGTTGGGCGACGTGCCTCCACCGATGCAGCGGGCTCCTCTACCTTGAGCCTAGGCCGCAATCGTTTGGAGGGGAAATGCCCGGTAAACCGCCCTTACAATTAGCCTGGAGTCCAGTACATGCATCCGCGCATCCTTGAGGTCACCCAGCGGCTGGTCGAACGTAGCCGTGCCACCCGCGAACGCTACCTGCAACTGATTCGCGGCGCGGCCAGTGACGGCCCCATGCGTGCCAACCTGCAGTGCGCCAACTTCGCCCATGGCGTGGCCGGTTGCGGCAGCGACGACAAGCAGACCCTGCGCCTGATGAACGCGGCCAACGTGGCCATCGTCTCGGCCTACAACGACATGCTTTCGGCGCACCAGCCTTACCAACACTTCCCCGAGCAGATCAAGCAGGCCCTGCGCGAGGTCGGCTCGGTCGGCCAGTTCGCCGGTGGCGTGCCGGCCATGTGCGATGGCGTGACTCAGGGCGAGCCGGGCATGGAGCTGGCCATCGCCAGCCGCGAAGTGATCGCCATGTCCACCGCCGTGGCCCTGTCGCACAACATGTTCGACGCCGCGCTGATGCTGGGCATCTGCGACAAGATTGTCCCCGGCCTGATGATGGGGGCGCTGCGCTTCGGCCACCTGCCGACCATCTTCGTTCCGGGCGGGCCGATGGTCTCCGGCATTTCCAACAAGCAGAAGGCCGACGTGCGCCAGCGCTACGCCGAAGGCAAGGCCAGCCGCGAAGAGCTGCTGGAGTCGGAGATGAAGTCCTACCACAGCCCTGGCACCTGTACCTTCTACGGCACTGCCAATACCAACCAGCTGGTGATGGAAGTGATGGGCCTGCACCTGCCGGGCGCCTCGTTCGTCAACCCGTACACACCGCTGCGCGACGCGCTCACCGCCGAGGCCGCGCAACAGGTCACGCGCATGACCAAGGCCAGCGGCAGCTTCATGCCGCTGGGTGAAATCGTCGACGAGAAGGCGCTGGTCAACTCCATCGTCGCCCTGCACGCCACCGGTGGCTCGACCAACCATACCCTGCACATCCCGGCGATTGCCCAGGCCGCGGGTATCCAGCTGACCTGGCAGGACATGGCCGACCTGTCCGAGGTGGTACCGACCCTGTCCCACGTCTACCCCAACGGCAAGGCCGACATCAACCACTTCCAGGCCGCTGGCGGCATGGCCTTCCTGATCCGCGAGCTGCTCGATGCCGGGCTGCTGCACGAAGACGTCAACACCGTGGCCGGCCATGGCCTGCGCCGCTACACCCAGGAGCCGTTCCTCGACAACGGCAAGCTGGTGTGGCGCGAAGGGCCGCAGCACAGCCTGGACGAAAGCATCCTGCGCCCGGTGGCGCGGCCGTTCTCGGCCGAAGGCGGCCTGCGGGTGATGGAGGGCAACCTTGGCCGCGGCGTGATGAAGGTTTCCGCTGTTGCCCCCGAGCACCAGGTGGTCGAGGCCCCGGCGCGGGTGTTCCACGACCAGCAGTCGCTGGCCGATGCGTTCAAGGCCGGCGAGCTGGAGCGTGACTTCGTCGCCGTGGTGCGCTTCCAGGGCCCTCGCTGCAACGGCATGCCCGAGCTGCACAAGCTCACACCGTTCCTCGGCGTGCTGCAGGACCGTGGCTTCAAGGTGGCGCTGGTGACCGACGGGCGCATGTCCGGTGCCTCGGGCAAGATCCCGGCGGCCATTCACGTTTGCCCCGAGGCTTATGACGGCGGCCCGCTGGCACGGGTGCGCGATGGTGATATGGTGCGGGTCGATGGTGTCGAGGGCACGCTGCGGGTAATGGTGTCGGCCGAAGAACTGGCCAGCCGCGACCTGCCGCCAGCGCCACAGGGCAACGACCTGGGCTGCGGGCGCGAGCTGTTCGGCTTCATGCGCGTGGCGTTCAGCCCGGCAGAGCAGGGCGCCAGTGCGTTCACCTCGGCCCTGGAGAACCTCAAATGAAGGACCTGCTGGTTGGCGACATCGGCGGCACCAATGCCCGTTTTGCGTTGTGGCGTGACAACCAGCTGCATGAAGTGAAGGTCTTCGCCACCGAGGACTACACCAGCCCGGAACAGGCCATCGAGGCTTACCTTGAAGGCTTGGGCATTCCCCGCGGCGGCGTGACTGCTGCCTGCCTGGCGGTGGCCGGGCCGGTCGATGGCGATGAGTTCCGCTTCACCAACAACCACTGGCGCCTCAGCCGCGTGGCCTTCTGCCAGACATTGCAGGTCGAGCGGCTGCTGCTGATCAACGATTTTACCGCCATGGCGCTGGGCATGACCCGCCTGCGCCCCGGCGAGTTCCGCGAAGTGTGCCCAGGCCAGGCAGACCTGTCGCGGCCGGCCCTGGTCATCGGCCCGGGTACCGGGCTGGGCGTGGGTGCGCTATTGCGCCTGGGCGAACAGAACTGGCATGCCCTGCCGGGGGAGGGCGGGCACGTCGACCTGCCGGTGGGCAATGCCCGCGAAGCGGCGATTCACCAACAGATTCACGGGCAGATCGGCCATGTCAGCGCCGAGACCGTGCTCAGTGGCGGTGGCCTGCTGCGCCTGTACCAGGCAATCTGCGCGCTGGACGGCGACACACCCCGACACAAGACCCCGGCACAGATCACCGATGCCGCGCTCGGCGGCGAGCCGCGGGCGCTGGCGGTGATCGAGCAGTTCTGCCGGTTCCTCGGCCGAGTCGCTGGTAACAATGTTCTGACGCTGGGCGCACGGGGTGGGGTCTATATTGTCGGCGGCGTGATCCCGCGCTTTGCCGAGCTGTTCGTGCGCAGCGGGTTTGCCGCCAGTTTTTCCGACAAGGGCTGCATGAGTGGCTATTTCGCTGGCGTTCCGGTTTGGCTGGTGACGGCGGAGTTTTCCGGGTTGCTGGGGGCTGGGGTAGCCTTGCAGCAGGCGCTGGATCACTGACTGGGGCTGCTTTGCAGCCCTTCGCGGGCAAGCCCGCGAAGGGCCGCAAAGCGGCCCCAATAAAAACAGGCAACAAAGACCTGTAACTAACAAAAGGAAGGACCACCTTGAGCACTGCCGGCAAATCGATCCTGATGGTCGACGACGACCAGGAAATCCGCGAACTGCTGCAAACCTACCTGAGCCGCTCCGGCTTCCAGGTGCATGCCGAGGCCGACGGCAAGGGCTTTCGCCGCGCGCTGGAATCCACTCCCTGCGACCTGGTCATCCTCGATGTCATGCTGCCCGACGAAGACGGCTTCAGCCTGTGCCGCTGGGTACGCCAGCACCCGCGCCAGGCACGGGTACCGATCATCATGCTCACCGCCAGCTCCGACGAAACCGACCGGGTCATCGGCCTGGAGCTGGGTGCCGACGACTACCTGGGCAAGCCGTTCAGCCCCCGCGAACTGCAAGCGCGGATCAAGGCCCTGCTGCGTCGCGCCGAGTTCGGCCAGGCGGCGCCGGGCAGTGCGGTGCTGGCCTTCGACGACTGGCGCCTGGACACGGTCAGCCACCGCCTGTTCCATCGTGACGGTGAGGAGGTGATTCTCTCCGGCGCCGACTTCGCCCTGCTCAAACTGTTCCTCGACCACCCACAGCAGATCCTCGACCGCGACACCATCGGCAACGCCACCCGTGGCCGCGAGCCGATGCCGCTGGACCGCATCGTCGACATGGCGGTCAGCCGCCTGCGCCAGCGCCTGCGCGATACCGACAAACCACCCCGGCTGATCCGTACCGTACGCGGCAGCGGCTACCTGTTGGCTGCCCATGTCTGCAATGCGCCCTGAGCGGCGCTGGCGACTGCTGCCTCGCTCGCTACTGGGGCGCATGCTGCTGCTGACCCTGCTGGTAGTGCTGCTGGCCCAGGGGTTGTCGAGCATCATCTGGGTTGCCCAATTGCGCGCCAGCCAGTTGCAGGGCCTGCGTGCCAGCGCCAGCAGCCTGGCTCATTCGATGAGTGCCAGTGTCAGCTACTTCCGCTCGTTGCCGGTGGCCTACCGGCCGATGGTCCTCGACCAGCTGCGCAGCATGGGCGGCACGCGCTTTTTCGTGTCGCTCAACGCCAAGCCGCTGGACATGCCGCTTCTGCCCGTTACCCCGCGCAAGCAGGCGGTTATCGATGTGTTCCAGCAAGTGCTGCATGAGCGCCTGGGTTCGCAGATGGAAATTTCCGTGGAGTTCGTCGGGCCGGACGACCTGCGTATCTTCAACAGCGGCCTGAAGCTCGACGAACTGCCACGCTCCTGGGCGCATTACTCGCTGACCCTGGAGCCACTCAACCCGCCGGTGCTGGTCACCCAGATCCGCCTGGGCGAGGGTGAGTGGCTGTACATCGCCTCGCTGCTGCCCGAGCCCTACACCAGCCTGGAGGCCGAGCGCCTGCCGCGTCAGCAGATCGGCTTCATCGTGCTGACCACGGCCTTGCTGCTGTTGTTCATCGGCTTGCTGGTGCACTGGCAAAGCTGGCCGCTCAAGCGCCTGGCCCGGGCTGCGCGGGAGATGTCGCTGGGCGCCGATGTGGCGCCGGTGGCCGAAGGTGGTGGCAGCGAGGTGGTCGAAGTGGGGCGTGCGTTCAACAGCATGCGCGAGCGCATCAGCCGCTACCTGACCGAGCGCAGCCAGCTGTTCAGCGCCATTTCCCACGACCTGCGCACGCCGATCACCCGCTTGCGCCTGCGCGTCGAGCTGCTGGAGGACGAGCGCCTGCAGGCCAAGTTCAGCCAGGACCTGGACGAGCTGGAGCTGCTGGTCAAAGGCGCGTTGCAGTGCGTGAAGGACACCGACATCCACGAGAACATCGAGCCGGTCGACCTCAACCAGGTGCTGGAAATCCTGGCCGAGCCTTACCTGGGCGATGGCCGCATCACGCTCGAAGGCCGGGCGCTGGCGCCGTACCCGGGCAAGCCGCTGGCGTTGCGGCGCTGCATCGGCAACCTGATCGACAACGCCATCAAGTACGGCGAACGGGCGCGGCTGCGCATCATCGACAGTGCCGAGGGGTTCGTGCTGCAGGTGGATGACCAGGGTCCGGGGGTGCCGCAGCAGCAGCTGGAGCAAGTGTTCGAGCCGCACTTCCGTCTGGCCGGGCAGCAGCAGGGGTACGGGCTGGGGTTGGGGATTGCGCGCAACATTGCCCATAGCCATGGCGGGGAGGTGAGCTTGCTGAACCTGCGTGAGGGCGGGTTGCGGGTGACCTTGTATCTGCCGCGGGGCATGGACTGAAGGGTTGTGTTGCCTGTACCGGCCCCTTCGCGGGTAAACCCGCTCCCACAGGTTTTTGCATTAGCCTCGGAGTCTGGTGGACCTATGAGGACTTTGTGGGAGCGGGTTTACCCGCGAAGAGGCCGGTACAAGCAACACAAATGTCACTGACTGGTGACAAATCCACCTTCCTTGGTGACATTCCCATCCAGGCCCGCTCACTAGAATTCGCAGACGACTGGCAAGGATCAAGCTGGCCCATGAGCACCTCCAACCTGGCTTCCACCCGATGGCTCGACGCCCCGGCCCACACCGCCTGGCGCATGGCAGAAGGGCAACGCCTGCTGGCCTTCGCCACGGCTTCGAAACTGCCCGATGGCTTCGGCAGCCTCGACGCCGCAGGCCTGCTTGCCCCCGGTGCCCGCGCCGAAACCCTGATCACCGCCCGCATGACCCACTGTTTCGCCCTGGCCCACCTGCAGGGCGTGCCCGGCTACCTGGCCTATGCCGAACACGGTGTGGTCGCCCTGCGTGGCGCGCTGCAGGATGCCACCTACGGCGGCTGGTTCGCCCACCCCGGTGGCCATGACGACAGCGGCAAGGCGGCTTACCTGCATGCCTTTGTCGCCCTGGCCGCCAGCTCGGCGGTGATGGCAGGTGCTGGCGGTGCACCAGCCCTGCTGGCAGACGCGGTGCAGGTGCTCGAAGCGCATTTCTGGAGCGAAGAGGAGGGTGCCCTGCGGGAAGCCTTCTCCCGTGCCTGGCAGTTGCCCGAGCAATACCGTGGCGCCAACAGCAACATGCATGCGGTCGAGGCCTTCCTGGCCCTGGCAGACGTCACTGGCGACAGCCTGTGGCTGCAACGCGCCTTGCGCATCGCCGAACGCATCATCCATACCCATGCCGCCGCCAACGGCTACCGGGTCATCGAGCATTTCGACGCCCTCTGGCAGCCACTGCCGCACTACAACCAGGCGCACCCGGCAGACCACTTCCGGCCTTATGGTTCCACGCCCGGGCATGCCCTGGAGTGGGCGCGGTTACTGCTGCATCTTGAAGCCAGCCTGGAACGGGCCGGCCTGCATGCCCCGCAGTGGCTGCCAGACTGTGCCCGCGCATTATTCGATACAGCCTGCCAGCAGGCCTGGAACGTCGATGGCGCGCCCGGTTTCGTCTACACCCTGGACTGGGACGATCGCCCGGTGGTGCGCGCACGCCTGCACTGGGTGCATGCCGAAGCCTGCGCCGCCGCCGCGGCCTTGTTGCAGCGCACGGGCGAGGCGCACTACGAGCAGTGGTACTGCCGTTGCTGGGACTTCATCGCCAACCATTTCATTGACCATGGCGCTGGCAGCTGGCACCACGAACTCGATGCGCACAACCAGCCGGCCGCGACCATCTGGCCAGGCAAGCCCGACCTCTACCATGCCTACCAGGCGCTGCTGCTGCCGGGCTTGCCACTGGCACCCAGCCTGGCCAGCAGCTTGGCCGGCAATGTAACCAAACGATGACATTCACGCATCGCTTCGTTACCTGGCGAGGCGAGCACGCTGTTTAGACTTCATGCAACGCAAGCGATCGACTTGCACGGCATAACAACAAGAAAGGTGCTTCGATGAATTCCACGCTCCGTCTCGCTGCCGCAATCTCACTGGCCTCCTTGTTCCCGCTGAGTGCCTTGGCTGCCGATGCCAAAGGCAGTGTCGAGGTGGTGCACTGGTGGACCTCCGGTGGTGAAAAAGCGGCGGTCGATGTGCTCAAGGCCCAGGTCGAAAAAGATGGCTTCACCTGGAAGGACGGCGCCGTCGCCGGTGGTGGTGGCGCCACCGCCATGACCGTGCTCAAGAGCCGCGCCGTGGCCGGCAACCCGCCGGGTGTCGCGCAGATCAAGGGCCCGGACATCCAGGACTGGGCAGCCACCGGCCTGCTTGACGCCGATGTGCTCAAGGATGTGGCCAAGGAAGAAAAGTGGGACTCACTGCTCGACAAGAAAGTCGCGAATACCGTCAAGTACGACGGTGACTATGTCGCCGTGCCGGTGAACATCCACCGCATCAACTGGCTGTGGATCAACCCCGACGTCTTCAAGAAGGCTGGCATCGACAAGGCGCCAGCCACCCTCGACGAATTCTACGCCGCCGCCGACAAGCTCAAGGCCGCCGGCTTCATCCCGCTCGCCCATGGCGGCCAGCCGTGGCAGGACAGCACCGTGTTCGAAAGCGTGGTGCTGGCGGTGATGGGGGCCGATGGCTACAAGAAGGCCCTGGTCGACCTCGACAGCGCGGCCCTGACCGGCCCGCAGATGGTCAAGGCGCTGACCGAACTGAAGAAGGTTGCCACCTACATGGACCCGGACGGCAAAGGCCAGGACTGGAACCTGGAAGCGGCCAAGGTCATCAACGGCAAGGCCGGCATGCAGATCATGGGCGACTGGGCCAAGAGCGAATGGACCCTGGCGAAGAAAACCGCTGGCAAGGACTACCAGTGCGTGCCATTCCCCGGCACCGACAAGGCATTCCTGTACAACATCGACTCGCTGGTGGTGTTCAAGCAGAACGACGCCGGCACGTCTGCCGGCCAGCAGGATATTGCCCGCAAGGTGCTGGGCGAGGACTTCCAGAAGGTCTTCAGCAGCAACAAGGGGTCGATTCCGGTGCGCAACGACATGCTGGCCGACATGGGCAAGCATGGCTTCGACGCCTGTGCGCAAACCTCCGCCAAAGACTTCCTGGCCGATGCCAAGAATGGCGGCCTGCAGCCGAGCATGGCGCACAACATGGCCACCACGCTGGCCGTGCAGGGCGCGTTCTTCGATGTGGTGACCAACTACATCAACGACCCCAAGGCCGACCCGGCCGATGCGGCGAAGAAGCTGGCGGCGGCGATCAAGGCTGCCCAGTAAAACGCTGACGGCCCTATCGCCGGCAAGCCGGCTCCCACAGGATTTTCATTGCCTTTGAAAATTGTGGGTTACCTGTGGGAGCTGGCTTGCCGGCGATAGGGCCAGTACCGACAACACAAAAGGCAGTGCCCCACACTGCCTGGGCTTTGGGTACCAAATCATGACCACAGCAACCGCCCAACTGCGGGCCTCACCCCTGGACGCGCTACAGCGCTGGCTGCCCAAGCTGGTGCTGGCGCCGAGCATGTTCATCGTCCTGGTGGGCTTCTACGGCTACATCCTCTGGACCTTCGTCCTGTCCTTCACCACCTCGACCTTCCTGCCGACCTACAAATGGGCCGGCCTGGCGCAGTATGCCCGGCTGTTCGACAACGACCGCTGGTGGGTGGCAAGCAAGAACCTGCTGCTGTTCGGCGGCCTGTTCATCGCCATCAGCCTGGTCATCGGCGTAGTGCTGGCGGTCTTGCTGGACCAGCGCATCCGTCGCGAAGGTTTCATCCGCACCATCTACCTCTACCCCATGGCGCTGTCGATGATCGTCACCGGCACCGCCTGGAAGTGGCTGCTCAACCCGGGCATGGGCCTGGACAAGCTGCTGCGTGACTGGGGTTGGGAGGGCTTTCGCCTGGACTGGCTGATCGATCCCGACCGGGTGGTTTACTGCCTGGTGATCGCCGCCGTGTGGCAGGCCTCGGGCTTCATCATGGCAATGTTCCTCGCCGGCCTGCGTGGCGTCGACCCGTCGATCATCCGCGCCGCGCAGATCGACGGCGCCAGCCTGCCGCGCATCTACTGGCGCGTGGTACTGCCCAGCCTGCGCCCGGTGTTCTTCAGCTCGCTGATGATCCTCGCGCACATTGCCATCAAGAGCTTCGACCTGGTGGCGGCCATGACTGCCGGCGGCCCTGGCTACTCGTCCGACCTGCCGGCGATGTTCATGTATTCGTTCACCTTCAGCCGCGGCCAGATGGGCATGGGCTCGGCCAGCGCCATCCTGATGCTCGGGGCGATCCTGGCGATCCTCGTGCCTTACCTGTACTCGGAGCTGCGGAGCAAACGCCATGCATAGCCCTCTCGACAAAGCGGTGCTTAGCCCGAGCCGCATCGCCATCCACGCGGTGCTGTTGCTGGCGGTGCTGCTGTACCTGGTGCCGCTGGTGGTGATGCTGCTGACCAGCTTCAAGACCCCGGACGACATCAGCACCGGCAACCTGCTGAGCTGGCCGGTGGCAATTACCGGCATCGGCTGGGTCAAGGCCTGGAGCACGGTCAGCGGTTACTTCTGGAACTCGATCATGATCACCGTGCCTGCGGTGCTGATCTCCACCGCCATCGGCGCGCTGAACGGCTATGTGCTGTCGATGTGGCGCTTCCGCGGTTCGCAGCTGTTCTTCGGCCTGCTGCTGTTCGGCTGCTTCCTGCCGTTCCAGACCGTACTGCTGCCGGCCTCGTTCACCCTCGGCAAGCTCGGCCTGGCCAGCACCACCACCGGCCTGGTGCTGGTGCACGTGGTCTACGGCCTGGCCTTCACCACGCTGTTCTTCCGCAACTTCTACGTGAGCATCCCCGATGCGCTGGTCAAGGCCGCTCGCCTGGACGGTGCCGGGTTCTTCACCATCTTCCGCCGCATCATACTGCCGATGTCCACGCCGATCATCATGGTCTGCCTTATCTGGCAGTTCACCCAGATCTGGAACGACTTCCTGTTCGGCGTGGTGTTCTCCAGCGGCGATTCGCAACCGATTACCGTGGCCCTGAACAACCTGGTCAACACCAGCACCGGGGCCAAGGAATACAACGTCGACATGGCGGCGGCGATGATCGCCGGCCTGCCAACCCTGCTGGTCTACGTGGTGGCAGGCAAATATTTCGTCCGCGGGCTGACTGCTGGCGCGGTAAAGGGGTAAGTCATGGCAACGCTCGAACTTCGCAATGTGAACAAGACCTACGGCAGCGGCCTGCCGGACACCCTCAAGGACATCCAGCTGTCGATCAAGGATGGCGAGTTCCTGATCCTGGTCGGCCCGTCGGGTTGCGGCAAGTCGACCTTGATGAACTGCATCGCCGGGCTGGAGCAGATCACTGGCGGCGCGATACTCATCGACCAGCAGGACGTCAGCGGCATGAGCCCCAAGGACCGCGACATCGCCATGGTGTTCCAGTCCTACGCGCTGTACCCGACCATGAGCGTGCGCGAGAACATCGAGTTCGGCCTGAAGATCCGCAAGCTGCCCCAGGCCGCGATTGACGAGGAAGTGGCGCGGGTGGCCAAGCTGTTGCAGATCGAGCACCTGCTGGCGCGCAAGCCGGCGCAGCTGTCCGGTGGCCAGCAGCAGCGCGTGGCCATGGGCCGGGCGCTGGCGCGGCGGCCGAAGATCTACCTGTTCGATGAACCGCTGTCCAACCTCGATGCCAAGCTGCGCGTCGAGATGCGTACCGAAATGAAACTGATGCACCAGCGCCTGAAGACCACCACCGTGTACGTCACCCATGACCAGATCGAGGCCATGACCCTGGGCGACAAGGTGGCGGTGATGAAGGACGGCATCATCCAGCAGTTCGGCACCCCGCAACAGATCTACAACGATCCGGCCAACCAGTTTGTCGCCAGCTTCATCGGTTCGCCGCCGATGAACTTCATCCCGGTGCGCCTCACGCAACAGGACGGGCGCCTGCTGGCCGTGCTCGACAGCGGCCAGGCGCGTTGCGAACTGCCCCTGGGGGTGACTGCAGACGAGCTGGAGGGCCGCGAGATCATCCTGGGCATCCGCCCCGAGCAGATTGCCCTGGGTGCAGCCGAGGGCAATGGCCTGCCCGGCATTCGCGCCGAGGTGCAGGTGACCGAGCCCACCGGGCCAGACCTGCTGGTGTTCGTCACCCTCAACCAGACCAAGGTCTGCTGCCGCCTGGCGCCGGATGTGGCGTGCCGGGTCGGCGACAGCCTGAACCTGCAATTCGACCCGGCACGGGTGCTGCTGTTCGACGCCGCCAGCGGCGAGCGCCTGCACCTGGCCACTACTGCCGCAACCATGAAAGACAATGTGGCGCACTTCAAAGGCCGATAACTCGTCTACACCATCAATAAGAACAAAGAGGACGCAAAGGGATGGAACAGCGCAAACGTATCAGGACATTAGGTTCGCTCGCCTTGCTCGCACCGCTGGCGATGGCCGCTGGCAGCGGCGCGCAGGCTGCCGAGGCTTTTTCCAGCGAATCGAAGTGGATGACCGGTGACTGGGGCGGCACCCGCACCGAGCTGCTGGAAAAGGGCTATGACTTCACCCTCGATTATGTCGGTGAGGTTGCCGGCAACCTGCACGGTGGTTACAACGACGACAAGACCGCGCGCTATAGCGACCAGTTCGCCCTGGGCGCGCACCTGGACCTGCAGAAAATCCTTGGCTGGCATGACGCCGAGTTCAAACTGGCGATCACCGAGCGCAGCGGCCGCAACCTGTCCAACGACCGCATCAGCGATCCGCGCGCCGGGCAGTTCAGCTCGGTGCAGGAAGTGTGGGGCCGCGGCCAGACTTGGCGGCTGACCCAGATGTGGGTCAAGCAGAAGTACTTCGACGGCGCATTGGACGTGAAATTTGGCCGCTTCGGCGAGGGCGAGGACTTCAACAGCTTCCCCTGCGACTTCCAGAACCTGGCCTTCTGCGGCTCGCAGGTGGGCAACTGGGTCGGCGGCATCTGGTACAACTGGCCGGTCAGCCAGTGGGCGCTGCGGGTGAAATACAACATCACCCCTGAATTCTTCGTCCAGGTCGGCGCCTTCGAGCAGAACCCTTCCAACCTGGAAACCGGCAACGGCTTCAAGCTCAGTGGCAGCGGTACCAAGGGCGCGATCCTGCCGGTGGAAGCGGTGTGGTCACCCAAGGTCAACGGCCTGCCGGGTGAGTACCGCCTGGGTTACTACTACAGCACGGCCAAGGCCGATGATGTGTTCGATGACGTCAACGGCAACCCGCAGGCGCTGACGGGCGAAGCCTTCAAGTCGCACTCCAGCAAGCATGGCTGGTGGGTGGTGGCGCAGCAGCAGGTCACCGCCCATGGCGGCGACGTCAACCGTGGCCTGAGCCTGTTCGCCAACTTCACCGTGCACGACCAGGCCACCAACGTGGTCGACAACTATCAGCAACTGGGCTTGGTCTACAAAGGCGCATTCGACGCCCGGCCCAAGGACGATATCGGCTTTGGCGTGGCGCGCATTCATGTGAATGACGACGTGAAGAAGCGCGCCGAACTGCTCAACGCCCAGAGCGGCATCAGCGATTACGACAACCCAGGCTTCGTGCCGCTGCAGCGTACCGAGTACAACGCCGAGCTCTACTACGGCTTCCACGTCACCAACTGGCTGACCGTGCGGCCCAACCTGCAGTACATCAAGAGCCCCGGCGGGGTGGATGAGGTAGACAACGCGCTGGTCGCAGGTTTGAAGATTCAGTCGTCATTCTGAGAGCAATTGTTGTAAATTTACGCCAATCTACTTCGGTACCCGGCAGCCACTGGCCTTCAGTGGTTGTCGGGGATAGGCCGAGACAGCGCTATCTCAAACAACAAGAGCTCTGAACCATGCCCGAACATCCGCTCCATCGCTTCTTTACCTCGCAGCGGCCCCGGCCGACATTCGAGTGGGAGCGTTACCAGCAGCGCGATGTGCTGATCATCGACCATCCCCGTTGCCAGGCGGTGTTCAGCCGCCAGGGAGCGCAACTGCTGCATTTTCAACCAGCGGGTGAACGGCCCTGGCTGTGGTGCGCCGAGCAGTGGCCGCAGGTGGGGGCGATCCGCGGTGGTGTGCCGGTGTGCTGGCCATGGTATGGCCGCCACCCCAGCGAGGACTTGTGGCCGGCCCATGGCTGGGCGCGGCTGCTCGACTGGAAGCTGGTAGACAGCCGCGAGGACGAGGAGGGGGTAACCCTGAAATGGCGGCTGGACTTGTGCGACTGGCAGGTCGACCTGCATGCCCGGCTGGGTAGCCGCATGGAGCTCAGCCTGAGCACCGAGCACCAGGACAGCGAACCCTGCCAGCTGAGCCATGCCCTGCTGGCCTACTGGCGCATCAGTGATGTGTCGGAGATAGCGCTGTCTGGGCTGGAGGATATCGAAGGCTACGACCGCCTGAACCGCCAGGCCTGCCGTGAAGATGGCGCGCTGAAGCTCAAGGGCGGCTGCCAGAAGGTCTACCCCGGCACGCCGCGGGTGCAACTGCAGGACCCGGCCTGGCAGCGCGAGCTGTGCATCGATACCGGTGACAGCGACGATACGGTGGTCTGGCACCCCGGCAACCGCCCGCTGATGGGCGTGACCGGGCGTGAATGCCAGCGCTTCGTCTGTGTCGAGGCCGCCAGCGGCAGTGGCGAGGGCCTGAGCCTGGCGCCGGGGCAGCGTGCCCACCTGCGCCTGCAGGCACACCGGCTCAGTTGAGCTCGTCGTCCTCGATCGGGTAGCGGCTGGCGTTGAGGCTTTCCTTGATCTTGCGCAGGTGCGGCTGGAAGTCCACGCCGCGACGCAGGGTCATGCCGGTGGCCAGCACATCGAGCACGGTCAGTTGGATGATCCGCGAGGTCATCGGCATGTAGATGTCGGTGTCTTCCGGCAGCGGAATGTGCAGGCTCAGGCTGCAGGCATTGGCCAGTGGCGAACCGGCGGCGGTCAGGCCCAGCACCGAGGCGCCGTTTTCCCGGGCCAGGCGGGCCACCTCGACCAGTTCGCGGGTGCGCCCGGTGTAGGAGATGATCACGAACAGGTCGCCGGTGTGCGCCACCGAGGCCAGCATGCGCTGCATCAGTACGTCGGCGTGGGCGGATACTGCCAGGTTGAAGCGGAAGAACTTGTGCTGGGCGTCCAGCGCCACCGGGGCCGAGGCGCCCAGGCCGAAGAAGTGGATCTGCCGGGCCTGGATCATCATGTCCACGGCACGGCTGACCTGCTGCGGGTCGAGCTGCTGGCAGGCGCTGTCGAGCGAGGCGATGGCACTGGCGAAGATCTTCTGGGTGTAGGCGGCCGGGTCGTCGTCAGCCTCCACCGCGCGGCTGACGTAGGCGGCGCCGCTGGCCAGGCTCTGCGCCAGCTGCAGCTTGAGCTCGGGGTAGCCGCTGACGCCGAACGAGCGGCAGAAGCGGTTGACGGTAGGTTCGCTGACCTTGGCCGCCTGGGCCAGCGCAGCAATGCTGAAACGGGTTGCTTGTTGCGGGTTGAGCAGGATGACTTCGGCGACTTTGCGTTCGGCCTTGTTCAGCTCGTCGAGGCGGCCCTGGATCTGTTCCAGGAGGTTTCGCACGCGGTCCATGGGTGTGTCCTTGGGTCGGGAAGACAGCCGGCTGTGGGAGCAGCAGGCTTTTTGCACGGTCGTCTATCGTACTGTCGGCGCGGTTGACGTACCACTTGTCTGTAACACTCGTGTGTAATGTTGTGGTTTTTACTACATTATCCCTTGAAAACCGTATGTGAAAGCGGTATTCCTAGACCAACTTTAGGAAAGAACCAACATCATGGCTGCGATCAGTGTCGAACCTTGCACCTTTGCCCTGTTTGGCGCCCTCGGCGACCTGGCATTGCGCAAGCTGTTTCCTGCGCTCTACCAGCTCGACCGGGCCAACCTGTTGCACCCGGAAACCCGCCTGCTGGCGCTGGCCCGCGAGGCCGGTAGCGCGCAGGGCCACCTGGACAGCATCGAAGCGCACCTGCGCCGGCATGTGCCCGAGGCCGATATCGAGCCCGCCGCGCTGGGCCGTTTCCTCGCCAGGCTGAGCTACCAGCACCTGGACTTCCTCCAGCCCGAGGGCTACCAGGCCCTGGCCGAGCAGTTGCCGGGCGAGCTGCCGCTGATCGCCTACTTCGCCACCGCTGCGGCGGTGTACGGGGCCATTTGCGAAAACCTCGACAAGGCCGGGCTGGCCGAACGCACCCGGGTGGTACTGGAGAAGCCCATTGGCCATGACCTGGAGTCGTCGCGCCGGGTCAACGATGCCGTGGCGCGGTTCTTCCCAGAGAGCAGGGTCTACCGCATCGACCACTACCTGGGCAAGGAAACGGTGCAGAACCTGATTGCCCTGCGTTTCGCCAACAGCCTGTTCGAAACCCAGTGGAACCAGAATTCCATCTCCCATGTGGAGATCACAGTCGCCGAGAAGGTCGGTATCGAAGGCCGCTGGGGCTACTTCGACAAGGCCGGCCAGCTGCGCGACATGATCCAGAACCACCTGCTGCAGCTGCTGTGCCTGATCGCCATGGACCCGCCCAGCGAACTGTCGGCCGATGCCATCCGTGACGAGAAGGTCAAGGTACTCAAGGCCCTGGCACCGATCACCGGCGAAGGGCTGAGCACCCGTGTGGTGCGCGGCCAGTACATCGCCGGCTACAGCGATGGCAAGCCGGTGCCCGGTTACCTGGAAGAAGACAACGCCAACGCCCAGAGCGACACCGAAACCTTCGTCGCCCTGCGTGCCGACATCCGCAACTGGCGCTGGTCGGGGGTGCCGTTCTACCTGCGTACCGGCAAGCGCATGCCGCAGAAGCTGTCGCAGATCGTCATCCACTTCAAGGAAACGCCGCACTACATCTTCGCTCCGGAACAGCGTTTGCAGATCGGTAACAAGCTGATCATCCGCCTGCAACCGGATGAAGGCATCTCTTTACGGGTGATGACCAAGGAGCAGGGCCTGGACAAAGGCATGCAACTGCGCAGCGGCCCGTTGCAGCTGAATTTCTCCGATACCTGGCGCAGTGCACGGATTCCGGATGCCTACGAGCGGCTGTTGCTCGAAGTGATGCGCGGTAACCAGAACCTGTTCGTGCGCAAGGACGAAATCGAGTATGCCTGGAAGTGGTGCGACCAGCTGATCGCCGGCTGGCGTAACGCGGGCGATGCGCCCAAGCCATATGCGGCAGGCTCCTGGGGGCCGATGAGCTCGATTGCACTGATCACACGCGATGGGAGGGCGTGGTATGGGGATATCTGAACTGAAACTGCCAGCGGCTGTGAAGGTACACGAGCTGGCGGATGCCAAAGCTCTGGCCGCAGCCCAGGCCCATGACGTGGCCGAGCGCCTGCGCGCGGCCATTGCCGCCAAGGGCCAGGCCTGCGTGGTGCTGTCCGGTGGCCGCAGCCCGGTGCCGTTCCTCGAGCAGCTGGCCTGCGAAAACCTCGACTGGGCCAAGGTCACCGTCAGCCTGGCCGATGAGCGCTGGGTGCCGGTGGAGCACGCCGACAGCAACGCCGGCCTGCTGGCCCGCCACCTGTTCAAGGGCGCGGCGGCCAAGGCCCGCTTCGTTGGCCTTTACCAGCAGGCGGAGAACCTTGATGCCGCCGCGGGCAAGGCCGATCAGGCCCTGGCCGAGCTGCCGCCGATCGACGTACTGGTGCTGGGCATGGGGGATGATGGCCATACCGCTTCGCTGTTCCCCGCCAGCCCCAACCTGGAGGCAGGCCTCGACCTGGCCAACCCACGCCGCTGCCTGCCCTTGCTGGCACCGAGTGTGCCGCACCAGCGCCTGTCGATGACCCGCTCGCTGCTGGCCAGCTCCGCCTTTACCGCGCTGTCCGTACAAGGGCAGGGCAAACTCGCTACCCTGCGCGCCGCGCTGGCTGGCACCGACCTTTCCGAAATGCCGATTCGCGCTTTTCTTCACGACCCCCTGGACATCTACTGGTGCCCATGAGCCAAGGATCCACAGTCATGACCACCCTCGAACGCCCACAGCCCAAGCTCTCGATGGCCGACAAAGCCGCACGGATCGACGCCATTTGCGAAAAGGCGCGCATCCTGCCGGTGATCACCATCGCCCGTGAGGAAGACATCCTGCCGCTGGCTGACGCCCTGGCCGCCGGTGGTATCCGTACCCTGGAAGTGACCTTGCGCTCGCAATATGGCCTGAAGGCCATCCAGATGTTGCGCGAGCAGCGCCCGGAGCTTTGTGTCGGCGCCGGCACCGTGCTCGATCGCGGCATGTTCGCCGCCGTTGAAGCTGCGGGTGCGCAATTCGTCGTTACCCCAGGCATTACCCAGGACATTCTCGAAGCCGGTGTGGACAGCGAGATCCCGCTGCTGCCAGGCATCAGCACACCGTCCGAAATCATGATGGGCTACGCCCTGGGCTACCGCCGCTTCAAGCTGTTCCCGGCGGAGATCAGCGGCGGCGTGGCGGCGATCAAGGCCTTTGGCGGCCCGTTCGGCGATATTCGTTTCTGCCCTACGGGCGGTGTGAACCCGGCCAACGTGCGCAATTACATGGCGCTGCCCAATGTGATGTGCGTGGGTGGTACCTGGATGCTCGACAGCAGCTGGATCAAGAACGGCGACTGGGCGCGGATCGAAGCGTGCAGTGCGGAAGCGATGGCGCTGCTGGACGCCAACTGAATTTGTTGTGTGCTTTACGGCTTGTGGGGCGCTTGGTCGGCGCCCCTTTTTTTGCCTGCAGTTTTTGCATTGCCTGTGCGGGCCCTTTCGCGGGCTCGCCCGCTCCCACAGGTACTGTACAGATGCTGAGTGCAGCGCGATCCCTGTGGGAGCGGGTTCACCCGCGAAGAGGCCGACACAGGCCAAAAAAAAGCCCGCATCAAACGATGCGGGCTTTCTCATTCATTGCGGTACGGCTCAGGCCGCCTTGGCTTCCTGCAGGCTCAGCGAGCGGTTCAGCGCGCTGAACAGTGCCTTGAAGCTGGCCGTGGTGATGTTTTCATCGATACCCACACCATGCACCGGGCGGCCACCGGCCACGCGCAGTTCGATATAGGCCGCGGCCTTGGCATTGGTACCGGCGCCAATGGCATGCTCGTTGTAGTCCATGATCTCCACGGCAATCGGCAGGCCGGCCACCAGTGCTTCCAGTGCGCCGTTGCCCTTGCCGCGCCAGTGCAGGGTGGTTTCGCCTTCACCGGCGACTTCCACTTCCACGGCGCTGTGGCCGTTCTCTTCCTGCAGGCGGTGGCTGACCAGCGCGTACGGGGCATTGGCCTGGAGGTATTCCTTGTGCAGCAGGCTGTAGATCTGCTGGGCGGTCATTTCCAGGCCCAGGCGGTCGGTTTCACCCTGTACTACCTGGCTGAACTCGATCTGCATGCGGCGCGGCAGGCTGATGCCGTATTCCTGCTCGAGCAGGTAGGTGATGCCGCCTTTGCCCGACTGGCTGTTGACGCGGATTACCGCCTCGTAGCTGCGGCCGATGTCGGCCGGGTCGATCGGCAAGTAAGGCACTTCCCACAGCTCGCCTTCCTGCTGCTTGGCGAAGCCCTTGCGGATGGCATCCTGGTGCGAGCCGGAGAACGCGGTGTGGACCAGGTCGCCCACGTACGGGTGGCGTGGGTGCACCGGCAGCTGGTTGCACTCTTCGACCACCTTGCGCACGCCGTCGATGTCGGAGAAGTCCAGCAGCGGGTCGATGCCCTGGGTGTAGAGGTTCAACGCCAGGGTCACCAGGTCGACGTTACCGGTACGCTCGCCGTTGCCGAACAGGCAGCCTTCGGCGCGATCGGCACCGGCCATCAGGCCCAGTTCGGTGGCGGCAATGCCGGTACCACGGTCGTTGTGGCAGTGCAGGCTGATGATCACGCTGTCGCGACGGCTGACATTGCGGCAGAACCATTCGATCTGGTCGGCGTAGATGTTCGGGGTGGACACTTCCACGGTGGCCGGCAGGTTGAGGATGATCTTGTGCTCGGGGGTCGGGTTCCACACCTCGATGACCGCGTCGCAGACTTCCTTGGCGAACTCCATCTCGGTGGCGCTGAAGGTTTCCGGCGAGTACTGGAAGGTCCACTGGGTTTCCGGCTGCTGGGCGGCGTACTTGACGAACAGCTTGGCCGCGTTCACCGCGATGTCCTTCACGCCTTGCTTGTCCTGGTTGAAGACGATGCGGCGGAACGACGGGCTGGTGGCGTTGTACAGGTGGACGATGGCCTTCTTCGCGCCGCGCAGCGACTCGAAGGTGCGGGCGATGAGGTCTTCACGGGCCTGGGTGAGCACCTGGATGGTGGTGTCGTCCGGGATGTGGCCGTCTTCGATCAGCATGCGCACGAAGTCGAAATCGGTCTGCGAAGCGGACGGGAACGAGGCTTCGATTTCCTTCACGCCAACCTGCACCAGGGTCTTCCAGAAGCGCAGTTTCTTCTCCGAATCCATTGGCTCGATCAGCGACTGGTTGCCATCACGCAGGTCGGAGCTGCACCAGATTGGCGCGGCGGTGATGGTCTTCGACGGCCAGGTACGGTCAGGCAGGTCGATGGTCGGGAAAGCGCGGTATTTCTTCGAAGGGTCTTTGAGCATGGTCATGGAAGCAATCCTTTTGTGTGCGGCCGAGATCGGGCCTGCCGAGCGATAACGAGGTGAAAAGGCGAGGCGACGCGATTCAGCCTGGTAGTCGGGCGCTGACCAGGCAGAGGCTGCGATGTTGTCGGAGCAGGATGAGGGTGCTGAAGGTTTTCATGCCTTCAACCCTAACCAGTGGGGTGGGGGATGGCAAGCGTTCAGAAAAAATTGAGAGGAATGCTTAAAAAAAGCTGAAAGGCGAGATTTTATGGCATGAAAGCAAGGCTGGCTTCTTGATTGTTGCGCAGTATTTTTCGATGGCGCAACACAGTTGAACTGATGTCGACTGTGCTGGCCCTTTCGCGGGTGAACCCGCTCCCACAGGTGCAGCGCCATCCCTGTGGGAGCGGGTTTACCCGCGAAGAGGCCGGCACAGGCAGTACCGCTCTCAGGGCTGGAACGCGCCAATGAAAATCGCCGGATCCACCCGCGCATCGTTCAGGCTGACGTTCCAGTGCATGTGCGGCCCGGTAGCCCGCCCGGTCGAGCCCACACGCCCGACCACCTCGCCCCGGCGCAGCTGCTGCCCCACCTGCACATCGATCTTCGACATATGGCAGAACATGCTGATAAAGCCCTGCCCATGGTCGACGAACACCGTACGGCCATTGAAGAAGTAATCGCCCACCAGAATCACCTTGCCATTGGCCGGTGTCTTGATCGGCGTGCCGGCCGGCACCGCGAAGTCCAGCCCGGCATGCGGGTTGCGTTCTTCGCCATTGAAGAAACGGCGCACGCCGAACTTGCTCGACAGCGGGCCACTGACCGGCTTGTCGAGGATCAGGTTGCTCGGCAGGGTCGGGCTGAAGCTGCGATAGGCCTTGATCTGCTCGGCCAGCTCACGATCGATGCGCTTGAGGTCGGCCGGGTTCGGGTTGACCTGGCGTGTGTTCTTCAGGGTGATGCGCTGCTCGGGGTATTTCTTGCTACCGACCGTGAAGGGCAGGGTACGGCCGTCCTGGCTCAGCACCGCGGTGCCGGGCTTCTGGGTCAGCGGGATGCCGACGATGGCCAGCCAGTTGTCCTGCTCCTTCACCACCAGCACCGGCTTGCCGTCGAAGCGGGCGCTGGGCGCGCTGGCGGCGGGGCCGAGGTCGACCACCGCCACGCCGCCGGGTACCGGCTTGTTCAGCGTGCGGGTGATGTAGCTGGCCTGGGCGCCGCCGGCCAGCAGCAGGAGGGAAAGGGCAAGCAGGGGCGCGAGCAGGCGGGGCATGTGTCAGTCCAGAAGGGAGAGGGTGACCGGGGTCAGGTGGTTGTCTTCGACCCGCACCAACAGCTCGCCTTCGTTCAGGCGGGCGGTCAGACGCTGGCCATTGCGGGTCTGTTCGGCGCTGCGGATGGCCTGGCCCTGTTCGTCCAGCAGGATGCTGTAGCCGCGGGCGAGGGTGGCCAGCGGGCTGACCACCTGCAGCGTCTGCAACTGAGCCTGGAAGCGCTGGCGGCGGTCCTTGAGTACCTCGCGCATGGCCCGTGGCAGGCGCTCGGCCAGGCTGTCCAGGCGTTGGCCCAGCAGTTTCAGGGTGCGCCCCGGGTGCTGCGCGGCGAGGCGGGTGTCCAGGCGTGCCAGGCGCTCGTGGCGCTGGTTGAGGTTGAGCATGAACGCGCGGCGCAAGCGCATGTCCAGGTCGTCCAGGCGTTGGGCCTGCTGGCGCAGGCGCTCGCCCGGGTGGCGCAGGCGCCGGGTCAGCGACTCCAGGCGCAGGCGGTCGTGGGTCAGGCGGTTCTGCATGCGCAGCAGCAGGCGCCGTTGCAGGCCATCCAGGCGTTGCTGCAGGCCACTGTTGTCGGGGGCCAGCAGCTCGGCGGCAGCAGACGGTGTGGGCGCGCGCACGTCGGCGACAAAGTCGCTGATCGAGACATCGGTCTCATGGCCCACGGCGCTGACAATCGGCGTGACACAGGCGGCCACGGCCCGCGCCACGGCTTCTTCGTTGAAGCACCACAGGTCTTCCAGCGAGCCGCCGCCCCGGGCCAGGATCAGCGCATCGAACCCGAGGCTGTCGGCCAGGCGGATGGCGCGCACGATCTGTGCAATGGCTTCGCGGCCCTGCACTGCGGTGGGGATCAGGTTCAGCTCCACCTGCGGGGCGCGGCGACCGAACACACTGATGATGTCGCGGATCACTGCACCGGTGGGCGAGGTAATGATGCCGATGCGCTGCGGGTGGGCTGGCAGCGGCTGCTTGCGTTCGGCGCTGAACAGCCCTTCGGCACCGAGCTTCTCTTTCAATGCCTCGAAGGCCAGACGCAGGGCGCCATCACCGGCCGGCTCGACGGTGTCGAGAATCAGCTGATAGTCGCCACGCCCTTCGAACAGCGAAACCTTGCCGCGTACCCGCACCGCCAGGCCGTCGCGCAGGGCCTGGCGCACCCGCGTGGCGTTCTGCCGGAACAGCGCGCAACGCACCTGTGCGCCGCTGTCCTTGAGGGTGAAGTACATGTGGCCGGACGCCGGGCGGGCGAGGTTGGAAATCTCGCCTTCCACCCACACGCTGCGGAACACGTCTTCCAGCAGCACGCGGGCGCGGCCGTTGAGTTGGCTGACGGTAAGGACCTCGCGGTCCAGGCCGAGTCGTTCGAAAGGGTCTCTGATCATGGCGGGCATCATAAAGGACATCGGCCCCGGTTGTCTGTCCCGGCCCTATCGCCGGCAAGCCGGCTCCCACAGGTATCGCGCTGGCTTGGGCCTCATGCTGTCCCTGTGGGAGCCGGCCCAGCCCTTTGGGCTGCGCTGTCGCGTAGATAACTGAAAGTGCAAGCAGTCCGCATACCCTGTGGGAGCGGCTTTAGCCGCGAAGAATCCAACGCGGTGCATGGCACCGGCTGCGCCGGTGTTCGCGGCTAAAGCCGCTCCCACAGGGCACCTGCTAATTCAATGAGTTATGTGCAGTTCTATGGGGGCAGGCCCTTCAGGCCTGCATCGCCGTCACGAACTGGCGCACCATCGAACCTGCATCACGCCTGCAAGCCATCGCCACAGAACTCTCACACCCTCCTTCCAGCACCACGAAGCTGACTGAGGCTGGCGCAATCTCACGCATGCATTCCGGCAACAACGCCACCCCAAACCCCGCCTGAATCAGCTGCAACTGGGTGGTCTTGCGCGACAGCACCTGCGCCGCGCGCGGGGAAAAGCCTGCCTCCATGCACATCGAGGCCGACAGGTAGCTCAGCCCGCCACGGTCCCGGTGCGGAATGGAAATGAAGCGCTCTTCCCGCAGTTGTTCCAGTCTCACCTGTGGCGCGCTGGCCAAGGGATGCGCGGCGGCGACCGCCAGCAGCAGGGGTTCGCTGAACAGTTCATGCAGCACCACCCCTTCATGCTGGCGCAGCACCGGCAAGCGCAGCAGGCCGATATCCAACCGCCCGGCAGCGATATCCTCCAGTTGCGCCTCCGACGACTGCTGGGCAATTTCCAGCGAAACCCCTGGGTTGTCGCGCAAGTAGCCGCCCAGGCGAGCCAGCAACGGGCCGGTCAGCGGTACGGTGCTGGAGTGGTTCAGGCGTAGGCTGCCCTGCAACCCTTCGCCAATATCGCGGGTAACCCTCTCTGCCTGCGCCAGGTCGGCCAGCAAGCGCCGCGCCCGTTCCAGGAAGGCCTGGCCAGCCAGTGTCAGGCGCGGCAGGCGCGCGGTGCGCTCGAACAGCGGCGTGCCCAGTTGCTGTTCCAGCTCCTTGATCTGCCGGCTCAGCGCCGACTGGGCGATGTACAGCCGCTCGGCGGCAGCGCTGAAGCTGCCGCATTCGGCGATTTCCACGAAGTAACGCAATTGGCGGATCGACGTCATGTCATGCCTTTTCGAGATGAGTGTGGCGACAAAGGCATATTAGTCGGCATGGCTCATGGCTGGCTAACCTTTGCCTGTCTTCCCAGGAACTGCTGCCATGCTCGCCCAACTGTCGTTTTACGGCCTTGACTGGCTGCCCATCCTGCTTGGTGTCGGCGCTGCCTACATCGTATTCGGCATCGCCGGTTTCGGCACCGCGCTGGTGGCCGGCCCAGTGCTGATCCACTTCATGCCGCTGTCGCGGATCATTCCGCTGCTGGTGCTGCTGGACTTCGTCGCCGCCTTCGGCAACCTGCTGCCCTCGCGCCGCGATGTCGTGCGCGGCGAACTGCTGCGGCTGCTGCCGTTCATGGCCATTGGCTGCACGCTGGGCGTGGTATTCCTGCTACAGCTGAAGTCCGACCTGTTGCTGCTGCTGATGGGCCTGTTCGTCACGGCCTATGCCCTGTACGGGCTGGCGGTGAAGGTGCGGCCGGCCAGTTTGTCGGGTTTCTGGGCAATGCCGATGGGCACGGCAGGCGGGCTGTTCGGTGCCTTGTTCGGCAGCGGCGGCTTCCTTTATGCCCTGTACCTGAGCGCGCGGCTGGAGGTGAAGGAACAGGTGCGCGCTACCCAGAGCGCGCTGATCAGTTGCAGTACGGTGGTGCGCCTGACGCTGTTCCTGATCGCAGGCGTCTATGCCGACCAGAACCTGCTGCTGCTCGCCGCCTGCCTGTTGCCGGTCATGCTCGTCGGCCTCTGGGTAGGGCGCAGGCTCACCCACCGGCTGTCCCGCGAAGCTTTCGTGCGCCTGGTGACCTGGCTGGTGCTGGCCAGCGGCCTGGCGCTGATCGGTCGCTACCTGAGCGCCTGAGCAGGCGGTAGAATTGCGCCAATACCGCAGTTTTTTCAGGCTTGTCCCGTTCATGAACACCCAGAGCATCATCGTTCCCAAGCTGTCTACCGTCCCGGTGCACGAAGCCCGGGCCCGCGCCATCCTGCGCTGGCTGGTGCGCGAGAAAGTCGTCGAGGAACAGCTGACCACCTGTGGCCGCACCGGCAACCGCATGGGCCATGCCCTGGCCGAAGGTGCCCGCAAAGTGGCCCTGCACCCGCAGAAACTGCCCTTCGGCGAGCAGGTCAACGGCCTGGAGGTGATGCTCAAGCGCTGCATCTATACCCCTACCGAAGGTTTCCTCGAAGAGGCCGGTTGCCCAGAGTGCCGGCGCGAGGTGGGTGAGCCGCTGTTCGAAAGCCTGGAAGAATGGATGCCGGCGGTGAGCGACAACTTCACCTGCCCGTTGTGCGGCTTCGAAGATGACATCAATGGCTTCATTTACCTGCAGCCATGTGCCTTTTCCAACCTGGGGTTCATCTTCAACAACTGGGGCGAGGCCGGGTTCACCCAGGCCTTTCTCGACAGCTTCGCCGACTGGCTCGACCAGCCGGTGACCGTGGTACAGGTAAAACTGCCACAAGGCTGACCGAAGGCCCTTATTTTGCATTGAGCGGCGCGCCGTGCATGAGTATAATGGCGCGCTTCCATTTTTCCCGCCCGGGAGCCCCCGCGATGCTGCGTATCAGCCAAGAAGCCCTGACCTTCGACGATATCCTCCTTGTACCTGGCTATTCCGAGGTACTGCCCAATGAAGTCAGTCTCAAGACCCGTTTGACCCGCGGCATCGAGCTGAACATTCCGCTGGTTTCCGCCGCCATGGATACCGTGACCGAAGCGCGCCTGGCCATTGCCATGGCCCAGGAAGGCGGCATCGGCATCATCCACAAGAACATGACCATCGAACAGCAGGCCAGCGAAGTCCGCAAGGTCAAGAAGTTCGAGGCTGGCGTGGTCAAGGACCCGATCACCATCGACGCCGACGCCACCGTGCGCGACCTGTTCGACCTGACCCGCCTGAACAACATCTCCGGCGTTCCGGTGCTGGCGAACGGCGACCTGGTCGGCATCGTCACCTCCCGTGACGTGCGCTTCGAAAGCCGCCTGGACGCCAAGGTCCGCGACGTGATGACCCCGAAAGAGCGTCTGGTCACCGTCCGCGAAGGCGCCAACAAGAACGAAGTCCGCGAGCTGCTGCACAAGCACCGCCTGGAAAAAGTCCTGATCGTTGACGACAAGTTCAACCTCAAGGGCATGATGACCGTCAAGGACATCGAAAAGGCCAAGGCCTACCCGCTGGCCAGCAAGGACGACCAGGGTCGCCTGCGCGTCGGCGCCGCGGTCGGCACCGGCAAGGACACCGGCGAGCGCGTTGCCGCCCTGGTGGCTGCTGGCGTTGACGTGGTGGTGGTCGACACCGCCCACGGTCACTCCAAAGGTGTGATCGACCGCGTTCGCTGGGTCAAGGAAACCTACCCGCAAGTGCAGGTGATCGGCGGCAACATCGCCACCGGCGCTGCCGCCAAGGCTCTGGCCGAAGCTGGCGCTGACGCGGTCAAGGTCGGTATCGGCCCAGGCTCGATCTGCACCACCCGTATCGTTGCCGGCGTAGGCGTGCCGCAAATCAGCGCCATCGCCAACGTTGCCGCTGCACTGGAAGGCACTGGTGTGCCACTGATCGCCGACGGCGGCATCCGCTTCTCGGGTGACCTGTCCAAGGCCATCGTCGCCGGTGCTTCCTGCGTGATGATGGGTTCGATGTTCGCCGGTACCGAAGAGGCTCCGGGTGAAGTCGAACTGTTCCAGGGCCGTTCCTACAAGGCCTACCGCGGCATGGGCTCGCTGGGTGCCATGGCACAGGCGCAAGGCTCGTCCGACCGCTACTTCCAGGACTCCTCGGCCGGCGCCGAGAAGCTGGTACCGGAAGGCATCGAAGGCCGTGTTCCCTACAAGGGCGCCCTGGCCGCGATCATCCACCAGCTGATGGGCGGCCTGCGTTCGTCCATGGGCTACACCGGCAGCGCAACCATCGAAGAGATGCGCACCAAGCCGGAATTCGTGCGCATCACCGGTGCCGGCATGGCCGAGTCCCACGTGCATGACGTGCAGATCACCAAAGAAGCTCCTAACTACCGCGTAGGCTGAGGCTTCAAGCAATACAAGCATGCGGGGCTGTCATGACAGCCCCGCGTCGTTTCCGATTTCCACTGACGAGATTGAGTCATGGCCCTCGACATTCACGCTCACCGCATCCTGATCCTCGATTTCGGTTCCCAGTACACCCAGCTGATCGCCCGCCGCGTGCGCGAAATCGGCGTGTACTGCGAGCTGCATCCGTTCGACATGGACGATGAAGCGATCCGCGAATTCAACCCGCGCGGCATCATCCTCGCCGGCGGCCCCGAGTCGGTCCACGAAGCCAACAGCCCGCGCGCCCCGCAGGCGGTGTTCGACCTGAACGTACCCGTGCTGGGCATCTGCTACGGCATGCAGACCATGGCCGAGCAGATGGGCGGCAAGGTCGAAGGTTCCGACCTGCGTGAATTCGGTTATGCCCGCGTGGACGTGGTCGGCAAGAGCCGCCTGCTCGACGGCATCGAAGACCACATCGACGCCGACGGCGTACTGGGCCTGGACGTGTGGATGAGCCACGGCGACAAGGTCACCCAGATGCCGGGCAACTTCCACGTGCTGGCCAGCACCCCGAGCTGCCCGATCGCCGGCATGTTCGACGACGCGCGCGGCTACTACGGCGTGCAGTTCCACCCGGAAGTGACCCACACCAAGCAGGGCGGTCGCATCCTGTCCCGCTTCGTGCAGGACATCTGCGGCTGTGAAGCCCTGTGGACGCCGTCCAACATCGTCGAAGACGCCATTGCCCAGGTGCGTGAGCAGGTTGGTTCGGCCAACGTCCTGCTGGGCCTGTCCGGCGGCGTCGACAGCTCCGTCGTTGCCGCACTGCTGCACCGCGCCATCGGCGACCAGCTGACCTGCGTATTCGTCGACAACGGCCTGCTGCGCCTGCACGAAGGCGACCAGGTGATGGCCATGTTCAAGGAGAACATGGGCGTCAAGGTCATCCGCGCCGACGCTGAAAAGCAGTTCCTCGACAACCTGGCCGGTGAAGCCGACCCGGAGAAGAAGCGCAAGATCATCGGCCGCACCTTCATCGACGTGTTCGATGCCGAAGCCAGCAAGCTGGAAAACATCCAGTTCCTTGCCCAGGGCACCATCTACCCGGATGTGATCGAATCGGCTGGCGCCAAGAGCGGCAAGGCCCACGTGATCAAGTCGCACCACAACGTCGGTGGCCTGCCTGAGGAAATGAACCTCAAGCTGGTCGAGCCGCTGCGTGAACTGTTCAAGGACGAAGTGCGCAAGATCGGCCTGGAGCTGGGCCTGCCGTACGACATGGTCTACCGCCACCCGTTCCCGGGCCCGGGCCTGGGCGTGCGTATCCTCGGTGAAGTGAAGAAGGAATACGCCGACATCCTGCGTCGCGCCGACCACATCTTCATCGAAGAGCTGCGCAAGGCCGACTGGTACCACAAGACCAGCCAGGCATTCGTGGTGTTCCAGCCGGTCAAGTCGGTTGGTGTCGTTGGCGACGGCCGTCGCTACGCCTGGGTCGTGGCCCTGCGTGCCGTCGAGACCGTGGACTTCATGACCGCGCGCTGGGCGCACCTGCCGTACGAACTGCTGGAAACCGTCAGCGGCCGTATCATCAACGAAATCGACGGTATCTCGCGCGTTACCTACGACGTGTCGAGCAAGCCGCCAGCGACCATCGAGTGGGAGTGAGACTACACCTACTAGCACCGGTGTTGAATGACAAAACGCCCGCTGAGTTGCGTAATGCTGTTCACTTATACATTTGAGTTCAGGCTAGGGGCCGAAGAATCCGATACCAGTGATCTGGTGTCGGATTTTCTTTGGGTTTAATTTGAGTATTTTGGCGCCTGTGAGATCGAGCGCCGCGCGGGCGGTGTTCGATCTGCGCCCCACCGCATAGCTAACGCCGAGCCTCTAGGCTTAAGTGAATTGAGTTGCGGGCTTCTTGAATTTGTCACCTTCCGAAACAGGCACATCCGTGTAACGGCTGCTCAACCCCGTCGCAGTCTCGAGGCCGAGATGCTAGGCTTTTGGGAGGCGACGTTGAAACCGCCAGACGGGGGCAAGCTGGGTTCGCTGCTGGCTGAGGTGGGGCGCGAGGCCAGCCTGAAGGATGAAGAGTTTACTGCTTTTGAGAGTTCGTTATGATTTGGGAGCAGTTATGGCGTTCGCCTGAGGCCAGCGTGATTAGACGTATCGACACACTACCGCTGCAGGTGCCTTTTCTGTCAGTAACGACTGATGCTGAGTTGGGCGCTGGCGAGGCACTGATACCAGTCGGCAAGCGGCGTACGACGCTATCGACAGCTCGGTGTATCTTGCCTCTCAGTGTGCTACCGTGTGAGCAGAAATCGATCAGACCGTTTGGGGTACTAAAGTCATGAACCACAAGCTGAACCGCTATGGCGTATCCATAGTAAAGAGGCCTAAAGTTAAAGCCATCAAGAAGCTGGACTTGGGTGGCGACTCGGGTAAGCAGATCGTTTATTCAGAAACTAAGCTCGTTCTCAGGACTCACAAGAAGACCTTTCAGAAGTTGGCTGACATGTAATGGAGTTGATCTTCTTTCCATTTGAGCGTGTTATTGAGATAAACACTCAGATCTTGACTACCGAACCGGGTATGAAGGGGGTAGTAAATATTCCAATATTGCAAGGCGCGCTGGCTCGAATCGACAATGCGATCGCCTATAATGGCCTTGATGATGTATTTGAAATTGCCGCCAAGTATACTGCCAGTATCGCGCAAGGCCACGCACTGCCTGACGCTAACAAGCGTACCGGGCTTGCAGTTGGCTTAGAGTACCTCTCGCTCAATGATTATGAAATTACTCTAGATAATGATTTGATAGCGGATGCCGTTAGGGACTTGGTTGTCGGCGATATTGATGAGCTTGATTTCGCTGACATTCTTTACTCCTGTTTCATTGCTTCTAAAAGTCAGGTTTAGCACTAGGAAGGCCTGTTAGATTCACCAGTCTGATTATCTGCGCTCATAATTAGGCAATAGAAATTTTTTCTAGGGCGACTCGTCATATACAGTTGAGCTGCTGGTTGAAATTGTAACTGATGACCATTCAGGTTAATTTCCGCCCGTCACGGAGCATCAGCTGCCGGCTTCCATTGCTATGAGATAGGCTGGTTGGGGTTCTTAGGATATTTGAGGCTTGCCAAATTTGAGGGTCACGTAAGCCTCCTTGGCCGGGTCGAATGGCAATCGCATCGTGGCCCCTTTATCGATCCAATCGTCCTCCGTACCCACGATACTCATCGCCAAAAAAATAGGCTGCATTTCTGACAATACGACGTTCCACTCAGAGAGACAGTCGGTGATCCCTGGGTACCAATTGTTTTCCAACTTCTGTAGCGTCGTGATCAATGACCCGATCATGTCCTGTCGTTGTGCATCGCTGAGACATTCGACGGCATAACCTACTAAAGCATAATCTAACTCGCATCGAGCGATTCTACTAAGGCTGTCTGCCGCCGCGTTGAGGCCGAACCTCCAAGACATCCAACGTTCATAAGCAAAACCCCACAAAGCTTTGCGCCTTTCTACTTCTGCGTTCCTCCGAAAGGCTCGAAGGCAATCCGCAACTGAATATCGGCCTTGTTGACCTGACCAGTGAAGGTTGATCGCATCAACGTATGCTTGAAGTGCTGTGTCGTTCGCATTTGCAAGAACGCAGCCGAGAGGCGTCTGCAGCTCCGGAAAACGCGAGGGAAAAATGTTGAATACACGCATCCAGGCGGCCCAGCGTGGCGCATCTTCCAAGATGTTCTTCAAGAGCTGTACAAGATGCTCCTTAGAATCGTCACTAAGCGTGGCGCGGCTAGTCCGCTGTGACACAGACATGTAAGTTGTCGCGAACTGGACATGGGGGTTGGTCGATCTAGAGCCGAGGCGCAGTGACGCATTGGGGGTAAGCGATAGTACGACGCTCATGACCGGTGCAGTCTGCCGTAAAGACGAGACTGCCTGTACCAAGCGCTCTGGGGCGAATCTGTCCAGGCATTGGGCGGCCTGCACAATGGCGATGCTCGGAGAAAACCCGTCCTCAATCAGTCGCCAGCCTTGCGCGATTCCAATCCAATCGCTTTCGGCATCCGCTTTTTCAAATTGTTCGACCGCTTCCAGCTCCCAGATTGGTGCTGCCACTCCCCGAGTTAAAAAGCTCATTGTCAGCCCCGAAATGACTCGCTCGAGCGCAGCTAGTAAATCGTCGTTAGGCCTGAATTCATTTGGTACGGTTCCCCAGAAACTGACTTCCATAGTTGCGAACTGCCCAATGACGAACAGGGCAACCAGCCGGACACGGCGTGGATCGGCCCCTGCGCTCCAATCGGTGCTTTCTCGAATGAGCCACCGAAGCAGACCGATGAATTTGTCTAAATCAGTATCGCTCGGCGGCTTGCCGCCTACTCGCAACAAATCGATGAATGCAAATTGAGAGCGGATTGCTTCAAATAGCTTGTTACAGACCTCCCAATCTGAAATTGCCACAAGTGGATCGGCTTGATCTTCAATTAGCGCAATGAGTGGGTCGGGGGCTTCTAATGGTCCAGGTTGTTTAGCTTTTGCCATCGCTGAAAGAAGAACATCGGTACCGTTCATGAAGGTTTCCTCCAAATGAGATGATCCTCCCCACTGAGTAGCTCCCAAAGGTCGGTGAAGGCATCCACCACTAACTGAGCATTATCGACTTTCTGCAGGATGTGGTGGGCTGTGCCCACGGAGTTTACCGAGGTGCCAAGTGACCATGCCATTGCCCCATCTGGGCCGAATGGAAAGATCAAGAACCTATCGTGGAAGTCCCATCCCGCCGTACCCTTTTGTACTCGAAGTTCAAGTCTTAAGCCTCTCCAGTTACTCTGACATTCATCAAGTGTTTTGCGGATCTCGTCGCTAGGACCGGCTTTGGATGTAGTCAGACCGCGAAGTTCCACGCCTTGATAGGGACAGTAAAATAGTGTTTCGAGTATCTCGTTGGCTGAAAGATATGGATCCCACAGCCACACGCCGTTTTCGCCGTAGGCAGAGATCAGCGCGCGAAGGTCATCCAATGCCTTTCGGCGGCCTGCTTTTTTATCTCCAAGGGTCGGACGATATTGAACAAAGCGACGCTCAGCGGCGAGCCGATTAGCTTGCTCTGTATACATCCGCTTTGCTGTCCATCCCCCGTTGTCATCCGCTTGGGGATCGCCGATGACATTGTGGGTAGAGAACGCAGTCATCCCAACACGTCGTGAGTCCCAACTGCCATCTAGATTTTTGACCGAAAAGGTGCGGGGTTCCGGATCGGATGAGCGCATGTTGAATGAAATAGTGGAGATAAATGAACCTGTACCAGATGCTGCGAGGAGCGTGCTGCTCTGTTCGTCCCAGACGAAGCCCCGGTGAAGCCCCCGGCCAGCACGCATTGGAAGGGGTGTGACCCGTTCTTGCAGCTTTGCTGAAGCAAATCCGGTGATGATGTCATCGTGTTCCAATTCGCAGACCGCCATCAAAGTGCGTGGAGCGGCCTTAGGATGCCAGGCATGTTCGACCTGAAATCCTCCATCTCGAAGCTTTTCGAACTTCGCCATCAGTACGGTGACAGGGAGTTGGACAGCCAAATTACCGAGCCGGTCTGACATGGTGGCCAGTTGGAGGGGGATATACTTCTCGACCTCTGCCGATAGCTCTTGCAACCTGCGAGGGTCTGTATAGAGCGGTCTCAGGCGGGCTTTCTTATGATCGGTCCATTCAAAGACGTGCGAGCCGGTCCAGAAATTGTTTTTAAGGAGTTTGTTCCATGGGACCGGTGCGCCATTGTCCGGCGGCACAAATTGTGAGGGCATCGGCAAAAGCTCGCCAAATTCGAGGTTAGAACCCGAGATTCTCCATCCTTCCCCGGCCTCCAAAGCCGTGAGAGCCGGAATAAGCATTCCGATCGGCACCGTGTAACGGCGAAGGCCAAAACTCCAGCCATTCAGCGATTTGATTCGAATAGGTTTCGGTGTCAGGAAGCAGGGAGCTGCCAGCTCGAGATCAGGCTGTTCCTCGGCAACCAACAGCGTGAATATATTGGTGGTGCCGCCTTGATCGGGACAACTGGCGAACAGCTCGGTACACTCAAAATGGGTATAGAACCCCAGCGTGCCGGGCGTAAGAAGCTTGATTAGCTCCGGCAACGGGGAGCGAGTCTCGGGTGGCACATATCGGTTCATGAGGGTAGCTGCCGTAGCTGAAATATTCTCATTATGTTCCATTTCGAGTGCCGGGCGTCTAGCTCGATGCTGAGCAGGCTTTCGCTGTGTGACATGGTCAAAGCAGAATCTGTGAAATCCGGTTTTACTAGCTTGGTATTTTTTGCGGTATAGGGAGTAGCGCTGACGCTTACTTACTGATTTTTATAGAGATTAGTTAATTATTGATAATAGAGTGGGAATGATCCCGCCTCGCGGTTAATGAAACGGGCCTGCATTGCAGGCCCGTTTTTTTTGCCAAACCCTACTCGGCCCCAGGAGAATGCCCGAAATACGCCTTGTAGGCATGGCAGAAATTGGCAGGGTTGGCGTAGCCGACATGGTAGGCAACCTGCGATACCTGCCATCGACGCTCCAGCAGAAGGGCGCGGGCCAGTTCCATTCTTTGTTGCCGAACGTATTGCAGGAGCGACCGGCCGTATTCGTGGCTGAACGCGCGGCGCATGGTGGTTTCGCTCACCCCCAATTGGCGAGCGAGGGCTGCAGCAGTGGGCGGGGCGTTCAGGTTTTCGTCGAGCTGGCGGCGCGTTTCAACGGCCAGATCGCGGCGCCCCCGGTCCTGAATCTTCTCGGCAGACCTGTGCCCGATCAGGTGGTTGGCCAGCTCCAGCACGATGGCCAGGCTCAGGCTCTCGCAATGCAGGCGCCTGAGCCCGCCGGTGTAGGGCGACAGATAGAGCTGCTGGAACAGGCGGCTCACCGCTGGGCACTGTGGCAACTGGTCGAAGCGCATGCCATCGGCGACCAGCGCCAGCAGAGGCTTCAGCTGCGCGTCGTCCCGGGCCAGCTCGTGCAGGTAATCGCCAGCAATACGTACCCCGGCCATACGGGCGTGACTGTTGGCGGGCAATTGGTCCTGCGCCTCCAGGCTTTCACCAAGGCCCAGCATGTGCAATTCGCCAGGGGCATAACTGTTGAGCCTTCCGTCCACCGTGTGCTGCCACGCCCCGTCGAACACCTGCACGATGCACAGGCTTTGCGGCAGCACCTTGTCGATCCTCAGCGGCTCCGGAAATTGCAGGTTGCAATCGAAGTACTGCAACCCGTCGTGTACCGTCTGCGCCCGATAGTGGCCGGACGCGCTGCCCATCACCCGTGCGCTGCTCGCGTCCAGTACACCGGCCTCGGCGAGTGACCCGGGGCTATCGAATGAAAAGTCGGTGTCGAGGTAGGGGCTGATCGATCGCATGTGCGCTAGGCATCCTTGGCTGAGGGCGGCATGGCCGGAAATGGTAACGCGTGCACATTTTCAGCGACAGCCATTGTGCGCATGGCGCTGTCTGTTGTGCGAACCGGTCAGCGGGGTTGGCTATTCGGACCAGGCTTATTTCAATGGGCGTTTGTTCCGATTCAGGATGGAAAAGACATGCTCGCTTATCGCAAATGGACTGCCCTTCTGGTGGCTGCGCTCAGCCTGTGGCTGGGCCAGGTTCACGCTGAAGAACGGCCGGAAGTGGCTGACCAGGTAGTTGCCTACACGGGGACGCAAGGTGCCAAGGTGTGGACGCTGCGCATCGGTGAACGCGCCGCCAACGAAGCGCTGGTACAAATCGAGGGCGTCGATCACGACTGGAACATGCGCATCCAGAAAATGCAGGTGGAGAAAACCAGCAGGGATACCCGTTACTCCACCACCGTGGATGGCAAGAAATACGTTGTGCTGGTCATCCAGGGCAACTGGGGCGGCGAACTGTATCTGCCGGGTGAGGCTCAGGCAATGCAGGTCGGCTATTCGGAAGGGCTGTCGCATCAGGGCAATGCCCAGGCATTCCTTACCGATTACCTGGCAGCACAGAACACGGAGGCGCAATGACCATGGGCGAGTTCAACGACCCGCTGTCCGAGCTGTCTGGCTCGCTCGGTCAGGACTATGAGCAAAGCCGTGCCGCCCAGCGCGACCGAGTGATCGCTGAGCTCAAGCAAGTGATCGAGCGCGTGCCCGAGCAGAGCGAGTTCACCAACTCCCGGCGTTACCGGGTCTGGGGGCCAATATTGTTGCTGGGTTCCCTGATCATCACGGCCGTGACATTCAACCCTGAGCGCTTGGGGGCGGTTGCAGCCGGTGTCTTCATCACCTTGATTGCAGCAGCGGTGACCTGGCAACACCGTAATGCCGGTACCCAGGTATTCATGCGCCTGACCCGCCGGCAATTGTTTGTCGATACGCTGGATGCACCGGTAGAACTGGCGGAAGTAGAAGACGTTTCGGTCAAGGATGAAGGGCTGGTCATGGTGCAGACGCTGGAAATGAGCAGCGAAGCCGTCCTGCCAAAGCATCATGTGGTGAAACTGCAGTTCTTCGGTAACCAGGCCATGGTGTTGAAGAAACTGCGACCGCAGATCCGCATCATGTCCGCAGGCCTGGCCAGCAACGGACGCAAGCTGGGGAACGAGGAAGTGCTCGCGCTGCTGGCGGCCTACCGCGATGCGGCACATGCGCAACGGCAACTGGATCTGTTGCAGAGCGATGGATAACGGCGAACGCGAAGCCCACCTCGCGTACCTGCAGGAGCAGGCTGATGGCCCCACCGACAGCTTCGTACTGCTGGAGCGCTCGCTCGGCAAGGCGCTGGCCTGTGCTGTGATTGGCCTGTTGTTCGGCGCACTGGGAATATGGCTGACCGCTCTGGCGGTGCAGTTCAGTCCCGGTGCCAGCAGCGGTGTCATCTGGCTGATGTCTGGTTTCGGCCTCGGCCTGGCCGGCCTCGGGGTGGCGGGGCTAGCCTGCGCCGTCGTGCTATACCGCCGGCACGGCAAGCGGGTGCTGAGCGTAACGCCAGATACCCTGTGTTTCGCCAACGCGCAGGCGCCGACCCCACTGCATTTCTTCGACGGTTTCGAGGTTGAGCAGGGTTACTTCACTACCCGGCTGATCTTTACCGTGTCGGCGTTCAGCCATGCACCAGCGCTGGCACCGGCCTGTTTCAGGGCGCTGGCCTCGCCTGACGCGGTGGTCGTCGCCGGCGGCTTGCGCGTCAGGCTGTGGTTGTGCACGCCCGTCGTGGCCGGGCGCCGCCTTGGCCTGCAGGAACTGGTGGATCTGCTTTATGCCTATGTGCAAGCGGCCCAGGCCAGGCGTACGTTGGCGCAGTTGTTTCCGGGCGTGGCGCGTCTGGGTGATGCGGCCAGATGAGCCTGATCGTGACCATTGGCGCTATGGGGCAATGAGGCGCTTCGGTTGGGGCCTGATCCTGCTGCTGCTGCCACTGGTGCTGTTCGGCTGGGGTAAAGTGCAGTACTGGCGGGCTGATACGGCGCAGGATCAGGCCCGGACCATACGGCAATGGCTGGCTGCCCCCAGTGAGACGTTGCTACGGCAATTGCCATGGGAAGCCCGCAAGGAGCTTTCCAGGCATGTCGATCCGCGACAGGCCCTGCAGCGCCATCTGGACCTGCTCGATGCGGATCGCCACTGGGTAAGCGTACGCAAGGTGATGGCCAGTGTGAGCTGCTGGCTGGCAGTGGCCGCTTTGCTGGCAGGCCTCTGGGCCTGGTTCAAGCTGAAGTTGGACGCCTGGCGGGCGCTGCGTTCTGCGGCCTACCTGCATGAGCGCATGATGGCCAGCTGGCAGGGCCTGGGCTGTTGCTTGAGCATTTACATGGTCATGCTTGCCGGTTCGCTTTGCCTGTCGTTGCTCTACGAGGCCAGTTCCGGAGCGAGCCGCGCAGCGCAGGGCGGCATGACGGTGCTGATCGTGGTGCTGCCGCTGGCCTCTGTTCTGGTTGTGTGTGTTCGCCAGGTCTGGCGAATGCGTCGGCAGTGGCCGCTGATGCAGTCTCCGACCGCCAGTTTTCTAGCCCGCCCGCTCGGCAGGCAGACGACCCCAGCGGTGTGGCAGTGGATCGAGACCTTGGCAGCGCAACTGCACGCGCCGGCCCCGGACCATATCGTGGTCGGGCTTGACCAAGGGTTTTTCGTCACCAGCGTTCCGATCCTGCTGCAGCCCGACGGGCAGGCCCTCAGGGGGCGCACATTGTATCTGCCTCTACCTTGCCTGGCCGCCTTGAGCCAGGCCGAGGCGGCCTCGATCATCGGTCACGAACTGGGCCATTTCAGGCGCCGTGATACGGAGCGGGGCAGCGAAACCAGTGCGCGATTCAGCCTGATGTGCGCGCAGTATTCGGCCATGATCGGCGACGAGGATGGCCCGCGCTGGGTGGTTCGGCCCACCTTGTGGCTGGCCGGGCAGTTCTTGCACCATTTCCAGCTTGCGGTTCACCACTGGGGGCGTGCACAGGAATTGCTGGCTGATCGGGCAGGTGCCGAGGTCGCTGGCCCGAAGCTGTTCGTACAGGCGCTGTTACGGGTGATTGCCCTGGGTCAGGTGATCGACGGCTTGTTGGTCGCACACGGTGGCAGCAACCTTTTGCAGGCGCTGGCGGCGCACCTGCAAGGCACGCCGTTGCAACTGGGCGAGGAAGTGCTGGGGCTGGCCACTACCCATCCGTTCGATACGCACCCCGACCTCGCCACGCGCCTGAACAACCTGGACATCCTGCTCGACCCGCAATTGCTGCAGGCGGCCTTGCGCGTGCCGTCCGTTGGGGACCAGCAATGGTTCAACGACCTTTGTCTGGCCCCCGACAGCACTTGCGATAGCAAGGCTGCGGGCAGCATCCAAAGAGACTTCACTTAATATTTCCCATTTGCAGGTGTATCGTATTCGCCCTTCATCGTCAGCCATGCTGGCAGCTTGATTGCGCAGAACACGAGGTACCCGCACCGATGTCCTTCACCCGTCGACAAATGCTCAAGGGCCTGACCGGCCTGGTTGTGGTTGGCCTGGGCGCCGGTGGCGCGGCGCGTTACTGGCTGGGCAAGGTCGAAGACGACAATGCCGGCCATGACTACGAGCTGATCGCAGCGCCCCTGGACGTCGAACTGGTGCCTGGGCACAAGACCGAGGCCTGGGCCTTCGGCCCGTCGGCACCGGGTACCGAGTTGCGCGTGCGCCAGGGTACCTGGCTGCGGGTGCGCTTCATCAACCACCTGCCGGTCGAAACCACCATCCACTGGCACGGTATCCGCCTGCCGCTGGAAATGGACGGCGTGCCCTATGTGTCGCAGCTGCCGGTCAAGCCGGGCGAGTATTTCGACTACAAGTTCCGTGTGCCGGACGCCGGAAGCTACTGGTACCACCCGCACGTCAGCAGCTCCGAGGAGCTGGGCCGTGGCCTGGTCGGCCCGCTGATCGTCGAGGAGCGCGAGCCGACCGGCTTCCAGCATGAGCGCACGCTCAGCCTGAAGAACTGGCACGTGGACGAGCAGGGCGCCTGGTTGCCGTTCAGCATCCCGCGTGAGGCGGCGCGCAACGGCACCGCCGGGCGCCTGATCACCATCAATGGCCAGGCCGATTCGGTCACCGAGCTGCCAGCCGGCCAGGTTGTGCGGGTGCGTCTGCTTAACCTGGACAACACCTGGACCTACCGCATCAACCTCAAGGGCAACTGCGAGGCAAAAATCTATGCTCTGGACGGCAACCCGGTAACCCCGCGCCCATTGGACGATGACTACTGGCTCGGCCCAGGCATGCGTATCTGCCTGGCTATCCGTATTCCCGAGGCGGGGGAGGAGATCTCCCTGCGCGACGGTTTCGTGCGCCTGGGCACCCTGCGTTCGGTTGCCAGTAACGACGCGCCGAGCGACTGGCCGCCAGCGCTACCGCCCAACCCGATCGCCGAGCCGGACCTGGAGAATGCCGAAAAGCTCAACTTCAATTTCGAATGGGCGGCGAAAGTCTCGGTCACTACGGACCAGGATAGGCCGTCGAGCATGTGGCAGATCAACGGCCAGGCCTGGGATATCACCGACAAGACTTGCGCCGAGCGGCCGATTGCCACGCTGAAGAAGGGCAAGAGCTACATCTTCGAGCTGAAGAACATGACCCAGTACCAGCACCCGATCCACCTGCATGGCATGAGCTTCAAGGTGATCGGCTCCAACCGCCACGACATCAAGGAGCCGTGGTTCACCGATACCTACCTGCTGGGCAAGAACGAGCGCGCCCAGGTGGCGCTGGTGGCGGATAACCCGGGCACCTGGATGTTCCACTGCCACGTCATCGACCACATGGAAACCGGCCTGATGGCCGCGATCGCGGTGGTCTGATGCGCCCGCAGATCATCGATCGCAGCCGCGATCAGGAATTCATGCGCCTGGCCCTGGACCTGGCCGCCGAAGGCGCGGCCATGGGCGAGGTGCCGGTGGGCGCGGTACTGGTGCAGCACGGGCAGGTGATCGGGCAGGGCTTCAACCGGCCGATCATCGACAGTGACCCCAGTGCGCACGCCGAGATGGTGGCCATTCGCGCGGCGGCGAAATCCGCCAGCAACTACCGGCTGCCCGGCAGCACCCTGTATGTGACCCTGGAACCGTGCAGCATGTGTGCGGGGTTGATCGTGCATTCGCGGGTGATGCGGGTGGTGTACGGCGCGCTGGAACCCAAGGCGGGGATAGTGCAGAGCCAGGGGCAGTTCTTCGGGCAGGGCTTCCTGAACCACCGGGTTATGGTGGAGGGCGGGGTGCTGGCGGAGGAGTGCGGGCAGATCCTCAGTGACTTCTTCAAGGCCCGCCGGGCCAAGGGGTAACCTGTCAGGGCCCTATCGCCGGCAAGCCAGCTCCCACAGGATATCTGCAGGTCTGGGGGCAGTGGAGAACCTGTGGGAGCTGGCTTGCCGGCGATAGGGCCCTGACAGGCCTACATCGGCGGCGACTGCTCTGCCGGCTTGTCCTTGTTCACCCCGGGCACATGCAGGCTGCCCTCGGCCACCTGGCCTTCGAGCTGCGGCTGGGTCACCCAGGTGAGGATGTCGTAGTAGCGACGGATGTTGGCCACGAAATGCACCGGCTCGCCGCCACGTGCATAACCGTATTTGGTCTGCCGATACCACTGCTTCTGCGAAAGCCGTGGCAGCATCTTCTTCACGTCCAGCCACTTGTTCGGGTTGAGCTTCTCGCGCTTGGCCAGGGTGCGGGCGTCTTCCAGGTGGCCGGTGCCGACGTTGTAGGCGGCCAGGGCGAACCAGGTGCGGTCCGGTTCCTGGATGCTGTCGTCGAGCTCTTCCTTGATCTTCATGAAGTACTTGGCGCCGCCCTGGATGCTCTGCTTCGGGTCCAGGCGGTTGGACACGCCCATGGCCTGGGCGGTGCGCTGGGTCAGCATCATCAGGCCGCGCACGCCGGTCTTGGAGGTGACCTCGGGCTGCCACATCGATTCCTGGTAGCCGATGGCGGCCAGCAGGCGCCAGTCCACCTGCTCGACCTTGGCGTAGCTCTTGAAGTGCTTCTCGTACTTGGGCAGGCGCTGCTGCAGGTGCTGGGCGAAGGTGTAGGCCCCCACATAGCCCAGTACGTCGACATGGCCGTAGTAACGGTCCTTCAGGCGTTGCAGGGTGCCGTTCTTCTGCGCCTTGTCGAGGAACTCGTTGACCTCGTTGAGCAGGCTGTTGTCTTCACCGGCCGCCACCGCCCAGCGCTGGTCGCGGGTGTCGCCCAGGTCGAAGGCAACCCGCACGTTGGGGAAGTACACCTGGTTCATCGCCAGCTCGTTGGAGTCGACCAGGGTCAGGTCGATCTGGCCTTCGTCGACCATGCGCAGCAGGTCGACCACCTCGACGGCGTCGGATTCTTCGTATTCCAGGCCCGGGTACTGCTTTTTCAGCTCGGCCAGCTGGTCGGCGTGGCTGCTGCCCTTGAGCACCATGATCTTCTTGCCGACCAGGCCCTTGGCGTTGGTGGGGCGCGTGCGGCCGTTGCGGTAGATGACCTGTGGGGTCACTTCCAGGTAAGGGTGGGAGTACCTGACCTGGGCCTTGCGTCGTTCGCTGGTGACCAGGCCGGCCGCTGCCAGCACCGGGCCGGAGGGCTTGCCAAGGCTGTCGTACAGCTCGTCGAGGTTGTCGGCGGTCTCGATCTGCAGCTTCACGCCGAGATCCTCGGCGAAATGCTGGACCAGCTCGTATTCGAAGCCGGTTTCGCCGTTGCGGTCCTGGAAGTAGGTGGCCGGGCTGTTGCGGGTGATCACGCGCAGCACGCCATCCTCCTTCACGCGCTCGAGGGTGCTGGGTTTTTCAACGCAGGCACCGAGCAGCAGAAAGAGTCCGGTTGCGAAAAGCCATCTGGCGCAACGCTGGCGCAAAGCAGTGTGGGCGAACATAGGTTGCAGTATACGCAAAGGACTGGCCCAACCATATCTCGACAACTGTTAGCTTGTCTGGTAGCAGGTTCTGTGCTTTACCGGCGATAGGGCCGGAGCAGGCAACACAAGGCAATTTTTTTTGACCCGCAAGTCCGGTTCCGCCGCCCGGCAGCCGTGGCTTAGAGCGGGTGCCGAAACCCTTCGAATTAGGCTAGAATGCACGGCCTCTAAGCACACCCCTTCCTGAGGCTGTCCCGACGATGTTGATCCTGCGCGGCGCTCCTGCCCTTTCTGCCTTTCGCCACGGTAAATTACTCGAGCAACTGAGCCAGAAAGTCCCCGCTGTTACTGGTTTGTATGCCGAATTTGCCCACTTCGCCGATGTCGACGGCGAGCTGACCGCCGACCAGCAGCAGGTGCTGGGGCGTCTGCTCAAGTACGGCCCGAGCGTGCCGGTACAGGAGCCGAGCGGCCGCCTGTTCCTGGTCGTGCCGCGCCTGGGCACCATTTCGCCGTGGGCCAGCAAGGCCAGCGACATCGCCCACAACTGCGGCCTGCAGTCGATCCAGCGCCTGGAGCGCGGTATCGCCTACTACGTTGCCGGCAACCTGAGCGAAGCCGACGCCGAACTGATCGCCGCCGAGCTGCACGACCGCATGACCCAGCGCGTGCTCGGCCAGCTGGAGCAGGCCGCTGACCTGTTCAGCCATGCCCAGCCCAAGCCGATGACCTCGGTGGACATCCTGGCCGGTGGCCGTGACGCCCTGGCCAAGGCCAACATCGACCTGGGCCTGGCCCTGGCCGAAGACGAGATCGACTACCTGGTCAACGCCTTCCAGGGCCTCAAGCGCAACCCGAACGACATCGAACTGATGATGTTCGCCCAGGCCAACTCCGAGCACTGCCGCCACAAGATCTTCAACGCCAGTTGGGACATCGATGGCCAGGCTCAGGAAAAGAGCCTGTTCGGCATGATCAAGAACACCTACCAGATGCACAACGAAGGTGTGCTGTCTGCGTACAAGGACAACGCCTCGGTGATCGTCGGCAACGTTGCCGGCCGTTTCTTCCCGAACCCTGAAACCCGCCAGTACGGCGCGGTGCAGGAGCCGGTGCACATCCTGATGAAGGTCGAGACGCACAACCACCCGACCGCCATCGCCCCGTTCTCCGGCGCCTCCACCGGCTCCGGCGGCGAAATCCGCGACGAAGGCGCGACCGGCCGTGGCGCCAAGCCCAAGGCAGGCCTGACCGGCTTCACCGTCTCCAACCTGCGTATCCCGGGCTTCGAACAGCCGTGGGAGCAGGCCTACGGCAAGCCTGAGCGCATCGTCGACGCCCTCGACATCATGATCGAAGGCCCATTGGGTGGCGCTGCGTTCAACAACGAATTCGGTCGCCCGGCGCTGACCGGCTACTTCCGTACCTTCGAGCAGGCCATCAACACCCCGCACGGTGAAGAAGTGCGCGGCTACCACAAGCCGATCATGCTGGCCGGTGGCATGGGCAACATCCGTGAAGACCACGTGCAGAAGGGCGAGATCACTGTCGGCGCCAAGCTGATCGTGCTCGGTGGCCCGGCCATGCTGATCGGCCTGGGCGGCGGCGCCGCTTCGTCGGTCGCTACCGGTGCCAGCTCGGCTGACCTGGACTTCGCTTCGGTACAGCGCGAAAACCCCGAAATGGAGCGCCGTTGCCAGGAGGTCATCGACCGCTGCTGGCAGCTGGGCGACAACAACCCGATCGCCTTCATCCACGACGTTGGCGCCGGCGGTATCTCCAACGCCTTCCCTGAGCTGGTCAACGACGGTGGCCGTGGTGGCCGCTTCGAACTGCGCAACGTGCCCAACGACGAGCCGGGCATGGCCCCGCACGAAATCTGGAGCAACGAATCGCAGGAGCGTTACGTGCTGGCGGTCAGCGCCGTCGACTTCGAGCGCTTCAAGGCAATCTGCGAGCGTGAGCGTTGCCCGTTTGCCGTAGTGGGTGAAGCGACTGAAGAGCAACACCTGACCGTAAGCGACAGCCACTTCGGCAACACGCCGGTAGACATGCCGCTCGACGTACTGCTGGGCAAGCCGCCACGCATGCACCGTTCGGTTACCCGCGAAGCCGAGCTGGGCGATGACTTCGACCCGAGCAAGCTGGACCTGGACAACGCCGTTCAGCGCGTCCTCAGCCACCCGGCCGTGGCCAGCAAGAGCTTCCTGATCACCATCGGCGACCGCACCATCACCGGCCTGGTAGCTCGTGACCAGATGGTCGGCCCGTGGCAGGTACCGGTGGCCGACTGCGCCGTCACCGCCACCAGCTTCGACGTCTACACCGGTGAAGCCATGGCCATGGGCGAGCGTACCCCGCTGGCGCTGCTGGATGCCCCGGCGTCCGGCCGCATGGCAATTGGCGAGACACTGACCAACCTGGCTGCCTCGCGCATCGAGAAGCTGTCCGACATCAAACTGTCGGCCAACTGGATGTCTGCCGCCGGCCACCCAGGTGAAGACGCCCGCCTGTACGACACCGTCAAGGCTGTCGGCATGGAGCTGTGCCCGGAACTGGGTATTACCATTCCGGTCGGCAAAGACTCGATGTCGATGAAGACCAAGTGGAGCGACGAGGGCGTCGAGAAGAGCGTTACCTCGCCAATGTCGCTGATCATCACCGGCTTCGCCCCGGTCACCGACATCCGCAAGACCCTGACCCCGCAACTGCGCATGGACAAGGGTGAGACCGACCTGATCCTGATCGACCTGGGCCGCGGCAAGAACCGCATGGGCGCCTCGATCCTGGCACAGACCTACGGCAAGATCGCAGCCCAGGCACCGGACGTCGACGACGCCGAAGACCTGAAGGCGTTCTTCGCCGTGATCCAGGGCCTGAACGAAGATGGCCACCTGCTGGCCTACCACGACCGCTCCGACGGCGGCCTGGTCACCACCGTGCTGGAAATGGCCTTCGCCGGCCACTGCGGCCTCGACCTGCACCTCGACCCGCTGACCGACAGCAAAGGCGACGTGCCGGCCATTCTCTTCAACGAAGAGCTGGGCGCGGTCATCCAGGTTCGCCAGGATGCCACCCCCGATGTACTGGCACAGTTCAGCGCCGCTGGCCTGGGTGAAGGCTGCGTCGCGGTGATCGGCAAGCCGGTCAACAACGGTGAAGTGTCCATCAGCCTGAACGGCGAAGTGCTGTTCGACGACGACCGCCGCATGCTGCAGCGCCAGTGGGCCGAGACCAGCTACCAGATCCAGCGCCTGCGCGACAACGCCGACTGCGCTGACCAGGAATTCGACCTGCTGCTCGAGGAAGACAACCCGGGCCTGTCGGTCAAGCTAGGCTTCGATGTCAACGACGACATCGCCGCGCCGTACATCAAGAAGGGCGTGCGCCCGCAAGTGGCCATCCTGCGGGAGCAGGGCGTCAACGGCCAGGTCGAGATGGCAGCCGCCTTCGACCGTGCCGGCTTCGCCGCCATCGACGTGCACATGAGCGACATCCTCGCTGGCCGTGTCGACTTCGAAGCCTTCAAGGGCCTGGTCGCCTGCGGTGGCTTCTCCTACGGCGATGTGCTGGGTGCCGGTGAAGGCTGGGCCAAGTCGGCGCTGTTCAACAGCCGCGCCCGTGACGCCTTCCAGGCCTTCTTCGAGCGTACCGACAGCTTCGCCCTGGGCGTGTGCAACGGTTGCCAGATGATGTCCAACCTGCACGAGCTGATCCCGGGCACCGAGCACTGGCCGCACTTCGTGCGCAACCGCTCGGAGCAGTTCGAAGCGCGTGTGGCCATGGTCGAAGTGCAGAAGTCCAACTCGATCTTCCTGCAGGGCATGGCCGGTTCGCGCATGCCGATCGCCATCGCCCACGGTGAAGGCCATGCCGAGTTCGCCAGCGAAGAAGCACTGCTGGCAGCCGACCTGTCCGGTTGCGTGGCCCTGCGCTACGTCGACAACCACGGCAAGGTCACCGAAGCCTACCCGGCCAACCCGAACGGCTCGCCGCGTGGTATCACCGGCCTCACCAGCCGCGACGGCCGCGTGACCATCATGATGCCGCACCCGGAGCGTGTGTTCCGTGCCGTGCAGAACTCCTGGCGCCCGGATGAGTGGCAGGAAGATGCCGCGCTGATGCGTATGTTCCGTAACGCACGGGTGTGGGTGAACTAAGGCGTGTACAAGCTCGCCTTCTTCGTCCCCGCCAGCCACGTCGAAGTGGTCAAGGCCGCTGTGTTCGCCGCGGGTGGCGGGCGCATCGGCGACTATGACCACTGCGCCTGGCAGACTCTGGGCCAGGGCCAGTTCCGCCCGCTGGACGGCAGCCAGCCGTTCCTCGGGCAAACCGGCCAGGTCGAGGTGGTGGAGGAGTGGAAGGTGGAGCTGGTGGTGGCTGACGACCTGATTGCCCAGGTCGTCGCTGCACTCAAGCAGAGCCACCCGTACGAGACGCCAGCCTACGAAGTCTGGCGGCTCGCCGAGTTCTAGACCGCATCAAGGCCATCGCCGGCAAGCCAGCTCCCACAGGAATATCGCAGTCGTCAGAACCTGTGATATCTCTGTGGGAGCTGGCTTGCCGGCGATAGGGCCCTACAATCCAGCCACAATCTCCTTGCCCTGCCCAGGCCGCTTCAACCACCCACAAGCCAGCAACCCCACCTCGAACAGCACCCACATCGGCACCGCCAGCATCGTCTGCGAAAACACATCCGGCGGCGTCAGGATCATCCCCACCACAAAGCAGCCGACGATCACGTAGGGCCTGCTGCGTCGCAACGTAGCCACATCGGCCAACCCCACCCAGACCACGATAAACGTCGCTACCGGGATCTCGAACGCCAGCCCGAACGCCAGAAACAGCGCCAGGATAAAGTCCAGGTACTGGCTGATATCGGTCATCATCGCCACGCCCTCCGGTGTAACGCTGGCAAAGAAGCCGAACATCATCGGGAACACCAGGAAGAAGGCGAAGGCCATGCCGGCATAGAACAGCACGATGCTCGACACCAGCAACGGCAGGGCAACGCGCCGTTCACGGCGGTACAGCCCCGGCGCCAGAAAGCCCCAGGCCTGGTGCAGCAGCAGCGGCATGGCGACGAACACTGCGCACATCGCGGTCAGCTTGAACGGTGTCAGGAACGGCGAAGTGACGCTGGTGGCGATCATGCTCGCACCTTCCGGCAAGAAGCGCCGCAGCGGTTCGGAGATCAGCGTGTACAGCGTCTGGGCGAAGGGGAACAGCCCGGCGAACACCAGCGCCACCAGCGCCAGGCAACGCACCAGGCGTTTGCGCAGGTCGCGCAGGTGTTCGGTCAGCGGCATGCTCGCCGCCGGGTCCATGGCAATGCTCATGAAAGGTTTTCCTTGGGGGGAGCGACCGTGGCCGCATCATTGGCCGGCTCCGCTTTCAGGCTGATGCCTTGGCGGATCTCCTGTTCCAGGCGCTGCAAAGGCGCACTGTCGAGAGTGGGTAGCTCGACAGCGGGCAGTTCGATCTCCCGCTCCACCTGCGTGCGCAGGGCGTGCATGGCCCTGCGCGCCTGGCCCAGGCCGCGCCCGAGGGTGCGTGCCGCCACCGGCAGGCGCTCCGGGCCTAGAACCAACAGCGCGACGATGCCGACAAGCAGCAACTCGCTGAAGCCTACCTCGAACATCAGGGCTGACGGTCCGCTTGCGGTTGCTGCGTACCCTGACCGGTCAGCGGGCACTGTTGCTGCACCTGCGTATGCGCTGGGGGAGTGGCGTCAGTGTCACCGCCCATGGACTTGCGAAAACCTTGGATCGCCTCGCCCACATCGCTGCCCAGGCCCTTGAGGCGCTTGGTACCAAACAGCAGGAATACGATCAGCAGTACGATCACCAGTTGCCAGATTCCAATGCCACCCATTGCGACCACTCCTGTAAGGTCATGAAAAGGAAAGACAATCCTGCCTCGCGCAGATGACGTACACATGACGAACGGCCGCTGCCATCTACCTGCAACACCGGGCGTGTTGACTGGCGTCTTTATTCGGCGACAGAGGCAGGCAAGGATGGGTGGCAGGCAGCAGCAGGGCGCGGCCCTGCTGATGGTGATGGTGGTGCTGGCGATGCTGGCGGCGGGCATGGCCTGGCTGGTGGAAGATGGCCGACGCCAAGTTGATGATGTGCGCCTGTTGCACCAGCGGGTGCAGGCGCGAGCGATGGAGCAGGCCGGCCTGGCCTATGCCGAGCAGGCCCTGCGTGACCCCAGCTGGCGGCTTAGCCCGCTGTTCTGGCAAGCCTTGCGCGGGCAGCCGTTGAACTACGATTTTGGCACCGGCCAGGCGCAGTTGCGGGTGCGCGACCAGCACACCTGTTTCAACGTCAACGCGCTGCTCGGTGCTGACGGCGAGCGTGCTGCGCGCCAGTTGCGTTACCTGCTGGGCGACGACATGGCTGCCGAGCGCCTGGTCGATGCCCTGGCCGACTGGCTGGATGCCGACAGCGATACCCGCCTGCAGGGCGCCGAGAGCGCCCAGTACCTGCGCCAGCAACCACCGCGCCTGGCGGCCAACCAGCCAATGCTCGATACCAGCGAGCTGAACCTGCTACTGGAGCCGGACGCTAGCCGCCAGGGCCGTTACCCGATGCTGTGCGCCTTGCCGCAGACCACCGGCTGGCGGCTGAATGCCAATGCCCTTGGGCTGGAGCATCTGCCATTGCTGGAGGCGCTGTATGAAGGGCGCTATCCGCGCTCGTTGCTCAGCCGCATCATCAGCGGCCGGCCGGCGTCGGGGTATGTGGATGCAACTGCGCTACGCCAGGCCCTGGGGGCGGTGGATGACGAAACCTTCGAGCGTTTGAGCGAAGGGCTGCTGCTGAACAGCGGGTATTTCCTGTTGCAGCTGTCGTTCGCGGAGGAGGGGCGGGTGATACGCAGCGAGTTCCAGGTGGAGGCGCTGGGGGTGGTGCAATGGCATGCCCGGGTGCCGGCGCAGCAAGTGCGGGTGCGTAGCCGCGAGCCGATGGTGTGGTAGGGCTTGAGATTGCCGGGGCTGCTTTGCAGCCCATCGCCGGCAAGCCAGCTCCCACAGGGTTACCACAGCATTCAGAACCTGTGATGTCCCTGTGGTTGCATAGTCTGTCAGGGCCTCATCGCCGACAAGTCGGCTCCCACAGGAGCTGCACATGACTTGAATCCGATGTGGTCGAGGTGGGAGCAACTGTCTTGCTCAAATTCCAAATGTTGGCGCAATCCCCTGTGGGAGCGGCCTTGTGTCGCGAAAGGGCTGCAAAGCAGCCCCAGCAATTTCAACTATTGCGCATCAATCCTGGGGCCGCGTTGCGGCCCTTTCGCGACACAAGGCCGCTCCCACAGGTACAACGACAACCTCGAGAGCAACGCTGTACCTGTGGGAGCTGGCTTGCCGGCGATAGGGCCGCAAAGCGGCCCCCGTGCACAGGTCGATCAGGCGGTGCCGATCTCCCCGCCATCGATACGCTGGATCACCACCGTCGCAGCCCGCGGCCTTACCGTGGCACCTGCCGGGGTGGCATCGGTGGCCTTGTCGGTATACGGCCAGTTCTCCGGGTGCTGGATGTTGACGAACAGCGTCTTGTTGTCCGGGGTAAAGGTAATCCCGGTCACTTCGCAGCCATTCGGCCCGACGAAGAAACGGCGCAGGTCCACCTGGTTCTGTGCGTTCACCGGTACCTGCTTGCCGCTGGCATCCACCAGGTTGGTTGGGATCACTGCCAGCAGCTGGTCGTTGGTGTAGTCGGTCACGGTGCTCTCGCCGTTGTCGGTCTCGAACCACAACACGCCACGGCTATCGAAACTCATGCCGTCCGGGCTGGCGAACTGGTTCAGTTCGGTCAGGCCGGAGCGATTGATGTCGGCAGTGCCGGCAGCGTTGGCGCCGAACACGAAGATGTCCCAGGTGAAGCTCAGCTGGTCGTCGCTGTCGTGCCAGCGGATGATGTGGCCGTGACGGTTCGGGCCGCGTGGGTTGGCTGCATCGACCTTTTCCGGCGTGCGCGCGCTGTTGTTGGTCAGGGTCAGGTACACGTCGCCGTTGAGCGGGTTGACCGTGGTCCATTCCGGGCGGTCCATCGGTGTTGCGCCCACGGCATCGCCAGCACCACGGGTGTTGAGGATGATGCCCGGCAGGTCGCCATACAGTGCGCCCAGGGTACTGCCGCCAGTGGTGGCGGTGGCCACGTCCAGAAGCAGCCATACGCCAGTACCGTCGGCATTGAAGCGGGCCACGTACAGTTTGCCCTGGTCGAGGTACTTGGCGCCGGTGGCCAGGCGGTCCGCCGGGTTGGCGTCGGCGGCGTCCCACACGGCGGTGGACACCCACTTGTACAGGTACTCGTTGTTCGAGTCGTCACCCATGTACCACACCAGCGGCTTGCCGGCGACTGGCAGGCCTGGGGCGCAGCCTTCGTGGCGGAAGCGGCCCAGCGCCGTGCGCTTGGTGGCCAGGGTGTTGCTGTTGTACGGGTCGATTTCGACGATGTAGCCGTAGGTGCTGGCTTCGTTGCGGTAGTCGTCGGTGGCGCTGGCGCCTTTGACGGTGACGTCGAAACGGGCGAATTCGTCGGCCACTTCGCTGCTGTCACCGGCCGCGGTTTCCCACTTGTACTGGCCGCTGGAGGTGCCCACGCCAATGCGGCGCTGGTCTTCGGGGCGGGTGCCCTTGTTGACGAAGATGCCTGGCCAGTTTTCTTCACAGGTCAGGTAGGTGCCCCACGGGGTGTAGCCGTTGCCGCAGTTGTTGTTGGTGCCGCGGCAGTGGGTGCCGGCGGTGGAGTACTTGGTCTTGACGTGTTCGGTACCCCGCAGCGGGCCGGTGATTTCCATGCGCGAGGCGGTAGTGAAGCGGCGGTTGAGCGGGTCGTTGTCGACCACCTGCCAGCGGCCGCCGATTTTCTGCAGGCGCACCACCCCGGCGCCGTGGGCGTTGATTTCCTTGCGCACCTCCTCGACCGGGCGCTTGCCGTTCACATCGGTGGTCGGGCCGGCAGGGTGCAGGGCGGCGGTGTCGATGTACTCGAAGTTGATCGCCAGCAGGCCGTCTTCGGAGCTGCCATTGATGGGGAAGAAGTGCATGCCGTCATGGTGCATGCCCATGGCGTTGGCCTGGTCGGTCGAGGTGTTGCTGCCGTCGGACTTCCACGGGTTGCCGTTGCTGTTGATCGGCGTGCCCCAGGGCGCCAGCACATAGGCGCTGTAGCCGGCGGCAACCACGCAGGCGTCGGTGCGCGAGCCCGGGATGGACTGGAAGCCCAGTGCCAGTTTCGGCACTTCCGGCTCAGTCACGGGTGGCTCGGTGACCGGATCATCGTGATCGGAACCACCACCGTCGAAGCAGCCTGTCAGGCCGGTACCGGCAATCATGGCGATGGCGGCGCCCAGGCTGCCGCGCATCACGCTGCGGCGGCTCAGGTAGGCGTCCATGACGTTGGCCATCGGCAGGTTGCCGCTTTGGTTCCGGTCCAGGTTGTCGCCGGTATCTCGACTCATCAGGGTGTCCTTATGTTGGCTGAGTTAGAGGAAACCGCGACTTTAGTGCGCAAATATGATGATTCATTGGCAGAAATGTTAAGGGGGTTTTAAAACAACTCGCTCTTAGAAGCGTGCTCTACAGATCAATTTGGAATGGCTGTCGGATTTCTGCCATCAAACTGTAATGCCAACGCCGCAACATCCGGTGCCCTGAATGAACATGGATAAGGATGGCGGGTTCGATGGCAAGCAGTGTGCACAGGCGCGAAGTGATCAGCTGGATGGGTATCGGTGCCTTGGCACCGTTGCTCGGCGCCTGCTCCGCCCTTCCTGGGCAGCAGGGCGGCAATGCCAGCTTCGACCTGCTGTACGTGGCCGACACCCTCGATGCCCGCCAGCCTGGCCAGGCCGTGGTGCCGGCCACCCGCCTGGGGCCGGTCAGCCACCTGGGCCGCGCCCCATGGATGACCGGCAGCAGTGCCAGCATCGCCTACCCGCAACTGGCGCCATTGCTCGATGCCAGCCAGGCTGCATCTGCCCAACTGGGCGGCTATGCGGTGCTGGCGGCGTTGCTCGAGCAGCTGCGCGGCGAGGCTGGGGCGGGCAACAGCCTGACCCTGGAAAACGGCCAGGGCTGGAATGGCAGTGGCCTGGCCTACCTGACCCAGGGCGAAAGCGGCCTGCAGGGCAGCCAGCTGCTGGGCAGCGAAGCGCGGGTCAGCAGCGACGAGCGCGTGCTGTGGCCACAGCGCAGCTCGGCGCTGTATCGCCAGGCTGGCGCCGTTACCCTGGGCGCCGGGCTGGCAGACACGCAACGCCTGGCGTTGGGCCTGGAAGCCTTGCACGTCTTCGAACGCGGCGGTGCACGTATTGCCGTGGTCGGCTTGACCGACCCCTACGCCCAGGACCAGAAAGCCTCCCTTAAACAGTGGTACCAGTCATTGCAGCCGGTGTTCGAACAAGCCCGGCGCGAGGCCGACCTGGTGGTGGCCATGGCCGATGTCGGTACCGGGCCGGGTCTGTGGCTGGCCGAACGGGTGCCGCAGATCGACGTGCTGCTGTGCGCCCGTGGCCAGGACCTGTGGCCGGAGCCGGTCGAGGTGAGCCAGGCCAGCGGCCGCCGCGTGCCGGTGCTGTTCGCCGGTTGCCGGGGCAGCGGCGCCTTCCGCCTGCGCTGCCAACGCGTGGCCGGGCTGTGGCAGTTCGACGGGCGTTTCTTCCCGGCCTTTGAGCAACAGCTGGCACCCGCCGCGCAACAGCGTGTCGGGGCATTGCAGGCAGAATTGCGCCAGCAGCGCGCCGGCCACGCGGCCTGGCTCGATCAACCGCTGGCCCGCGCGCCCCAGGCGCTGTGGCGCCGCGATACCCGAGGCGGCAGCTGGGACCGCCTGCTGCATCAGGCCCTGGCCGACGACAGCAGCATGCCGGTGTTGCTGCCGGGCCTGCGTTACGACTACCCGCTGCCCGCCGGGGCGGCCATTACCCGCGAACACCTGATCAGCCTCACCGGTGGCTACCCGGCACCGGTGGTCGAAGCGCCGGCCCGGCAGGTCGAGCAAGTGCTGGAAAATGCCGCGGAGCAACTGTTCGGCGACCCGCTGCTGCTGGACAACAGCCAGGACCTGCCGCGCTGGCAGGGCCAGGCCTGGCGTGTCAGCTACAGTCCGCAAGGCAAGCGCATCAGTGGCCTGGAACCGGTGCAGGGCCTGTGTCGCACCTTTGGCCTGCAATTCGAAACCCAGGCCGGCGAGCCGCTGTGGCAACGGGTCGAAGCCTGGCTCGCCCGCCAGGCGAGCGACTGGCAACTGGCGCCGCTGCAACTGCCCGAAGTGCGCTACGTGCAGGGGCACCCGGGCTGGCACCCAAGGCAACTGGCCTCGTGATGCTCGCCTCGCGCCTGCTGACTGGCGCTGGCCTGACCCTGGCCGGCTGGCTGGCCGCCCAGTGCGTGCTGCAACTGGGCCGCCAGCCGCAACCAGCCACTGCGCCCGCCGCGCCCGACAAGCCGCTGCCTGGCTTGATGGTCGGCCATTGGCAGGTACCCGTCGACGACGGTGCCATCGCCATCACCCGCCTGCCATTGCAATACCTGGGTGGCCTCAAGGCCCAGCCGCTGGCCTCCAGCGTGGTGGTGCTGCGCTATGGCGAGCAGGTGCGCACTTTGGCCCGCGGCCAGCGCCTGGCACCAGGGATCGTACTGCAGGACATCGACAGCGATGGCCTGATTTTCAACAACCAGGGGCGGCGTGAGCGCCTGCCCTGGCCGCCACGCCCCGCCGTGACCGGCTTCAAGCGGCAAGGATAAACGATGCCTGTTAGATATTGCGTGGCGGCCGCGCTGAGCCTGGCCCTGTCCATGGCTTGTGCTGAAGAGCCGGTGTTCGACGACAACGGCACGCCGATGTACGAGGTGAACTTCGTCGACACCGAACTGGGCGAGTTCATCGACAGCGTGTCGCGCATCACCGGCACCACCTTCATCGTCGACCCCCGGGTCAAGGGCAAGGTCACCGTGCGCACCGTCGACCTGCACGACGCCGATGCCATCTACGACATCTTCCTGGCCCAGCTGCGCGCCCAGGGCTACGCCACTGTCGACCTACCCAACGGCAGCGTGAAGATCGTTCCCGACCAGGCCGCTCGCCTGGAGCCTGTGCCAGTGGAGGCGGGAGGGCAGCAGGGGGAAGGCAGCGACAGCGTGGCCACGCGGGTATTCAATGTGCGCAACGCCGCCAGCGAGCAGGTGCTGGGCATTCTCAAACCCCTGATCGACCCACGGGTCGGTGTGATCACACCTTATCCCGCGGCGCACCAGTTGGTAGTTACCGACTGGCGCAGCAACCTGGAACGTATCGCCAGCTTGCTGCGCCAGCTCGACCGCCCCCAGGACGCACCAGTCAGCGGCAGTACCCAGGTCATCTACCTGCGCCATGCCAATGCTGGCGAAGTGGTGAAGGTGTTGCGCGGGCTCAGCCAGGAAGGCATGGCGCCCTCTGAAGGTGCGGGCGAAGCAGAGGGCAAGGACAGGCCCGTAGTGCCTGTCGCCGGAGGCTCGGGCATCCGCCTGGAGTACGAAGAAGGCACCAACGCCGTGGTCATGGTCGGCCCCGATAGCGAGCTGGCCGCCTACCGCGCCATCGTCGAGCAGCTGGACATCCGCCGTGCCCAGGTAGTGGTGGAAGCGATCATCGCCGAGGTGTCCGACAGCAGCGCCCAGGAACTGGGCGTGCAGTGGCTGTTCGCTGACGAGAAGTTCGGTGCCGGTATCGTCAATTTCGGCAGCAACGGGGTAAACATCGCCAGCATCGCCGGGGCCGCTGCCAGTGGCGACAACGAGGCCCTTGGCGATTTGCTGTCCAGCACCACCGGAGCCATGGCGGGTATCGGCCATTTCGGCGGCGGCTTCAACTTCGCCATGCTGGTCAACGCGCTGAAGGGCAAGAGCGGCTTCAACCTGCTGTCCACGCCCACCCTGCTGACCCTGGACAACGCCGAGGCGTCGATCCTGGTCGGCCAGGAAGTGCCTTTCGTCACTGGATCGGTGACGCAGAACAATGCCAACCCGTACCAGACCATCGAGCGCAAGGAAGTCGGGGTGAAGCTGCGTATCAAGCCGCAGATCAACGTCGACAACAGCGTGCGCCTGGACATCGTCCAGGAAGTGTCGTCGATTGCCGACACTACGGCTGCCAGCGACGTGATCACCAACAAGCGCGAGATCAAGACCAAGGTCATGGTCGAGGACAACGGCTTGGTGATCCTCGGCGGCCTGATCAGCGACGAACTGAGCACCAGCGACCAGCGCGTTCCGCTGCTTGGCGATATCCCATACCTGGGCCGGCTATTCCGCTCCGACGCCACCAAGAACACCAAGCAGAACCTGATGGTGTTCATCCGCCCGCGTATCCTGCGTGACGGGCCGAGCCTGGCCGGGCTCAGCGAAGACAAGTACCGCACCTTGCAGCAGACCACACCGCTGCAGTTGCCCGACCTTGCGGATGCGCAAGACGCTACGCCGTTGCTGCAGGTGTTCCCCTCCAGCCGTGCACGGCTGGAAGGTGGTGACTGGTGATGCTGCCTTATCGCCAGGCACGGCAGAGCGGGGTGGCCATGGCCCCTGCGGAGCAGGGCTGGCAGCTATGGTTGCGGCACGACGCCGACAGCGCCCAATTGCAGGAGCTGCTGCGTGTGCACGGCCAGCCCAGCCTGCTCGAATACCTGGAGCCTGCACTGTTCGACGAACGCCTCGGCCAGCTGTACCAGGCCGGCGATGCTGCCACCGAGGCGCTGATCGAAGGCATCGGCGACCAGGTCGACCTGAACAGCCTGATGAGCGAAATGCCGCGCATCGAGGACCTGCTGGAAAGCGACGACGAAGCCCCGGTGATCCGCCTGATCAACGGCCTGTTCGGCCAGGCCCTGCGCCTGCGCGCTTCGGACATCCACATAGAAACCTTCGAGCAGAGCCTGGTGGTGCGCCTGCGGGTCGATGGCCACCTGCGCGAAGTGTTGCGCCCACCGCGTGCACTGTCGGCCATGCTGGTGTCGCGGATCAAGGTCATGGCCCGTCTGGACATTGCCGAAAAGCGCCAGCCCCAGGATGGCCGTATCACCCTGCGTGCGGCGGGGCGCGAAGTGGATGTGCGGGTCTCGACACTGCCCGGCATTCACGGCGAACGGGTGGTGATGCGGGTGCTCGACAAGCAGGCCAGCCTGCTGGCGCTGGGCAATCTGGGCATGCCGGCGGCGGTGTTGCAGGGCCTGCGCAGTTGCCTGGCGCGGCCCAACGGCATCGTGCTGTCCACGGGGCCTACCGGTTCGGGCAAGACCACTACCCTGTATGCCAGCCTCAACAGCCTTAACGACGGCAGCCGCAACATCCTCACTGTCGAGGACCCGGTGGAATACGCTATCGCCGGCATCGGCCAGACCGCCATCAACCCGCGTGCCGGGCTGACCTTTGCCAGCGGCCTGCGCGCCATCCTGCGCCAGGACCCGGACGTGATCATGCTCGGCGAAATCCGTGACCAGGAGACCGCGCAGATCGCCGTGCAGGCCAGCCTCACCGGCCACCTGGTGTTGTCCACGCTGCACACCAACAGTGCGGTGGGCGCGGTGACCCGCCTGCGCGACATGCGCATCGAACCGTTCCTGATCGCCTCGTGCCTGCGCGGTGTACTTGCCCAGCGCCTGGTGCGGCGCCTTTGCAGTTGCGCCGTCGCGCACCCGCTGCAGCCGGCGGAACGCGACCTGTGGCCCGAACTGGCGGCGCTGGGCAGCAGCTACCACGCGGTGGGTTGCGAGCAATGCCAGGGCAGCGGGTATGTCGGGCGCCTGGGCCTGTATGAATTCATCGAGCTGGATGCCGGGCTGATCGGCCTGTTGTACGACGGCGCCAGTGAACTGGCCATGCAGGCCTACCTGGCCGAGCGCCGGCAGAGCCTGGTGGCGATGGCCAGCGACTGCCTGGCCCGTGGCGAGACCAGCCTGGCCGAAGTACTGCGCGTGGTGCAGGGCTGAGCCATGCCGACCTATCGCTACCAGGCCGTCGACCTCGCCGGTAAAACCCACAAGGCCAGCTTGCAGGCCGACAGCGAACGTCATGCCCGCCAGTTGTTGCGTGAGCAGGGCCTGTTCGCCCGCCGCGTGCAGCGTCACGAAGCCGGCACCCGGCAACCCCGGCGCCAGCGCCTGAGCCGCGCCCAGCTGTGCGAGCTGACTCGCCAGCTGGCCACCCTGACCGGTGCTGGCATCCCTCTGGTCGACGCCCTGGCTACCCTGGAACGGCAACTGCGCCAGCCCGCCCTGCACAGTGTGCTGGTGGCCTTGCGCGGCTCGTTGGCCGAAGGCCTGGGCCTGGCCCGCAGCCTGGCGCGTCAGGGGGCGCCGTTTACCGGCCTGTACTGCGCGCTTGTCGAGGCCGGCGAGCGGTCCGGGCGCCTGGCCCAGGTGCTGACCCGCCTCGCCGACCATCTGGAGCAGGTTCAACGACAGCAGCACAAGGCACGTACCGCGCTGATCTATCCCGCCGTGTTGATGGGGGTGTCGCTTGCCGTGGTGGTAGGCCTGATGACCTTCGTCGTACCCAAGCTCACCGAACAGTTCGCCCATGCCGGGCAGAGCCTGCCGCTCATTACATCGCTGCTGATCGGCCTGAGCCAAGGGCTGGTGCAGGCCGGGCCCTGGCTTTTGGGGCTGGCCCTGTTGCTCGGCGCGCTCGGCGGCTGGTTGCTGCGCAAGCCGCACTGGTGCCTGCGCTGCGACCAGCTGCTGCTACGTCTGCCACATATCGGCAGCCTGCTGCAGGTGCTGGAAAGCGCGCGCCTGGCACGCAGCCTGGCAATCCTCAGCGGCAGCGGTGTGGCCCTGCTCGAAGCCCTGCAAGTGGCCACCGAAACCGTCGGCAACCGGCGTATCCGCCTGGCCATGGAGCAGGTGCGCCAGCAGGTGCAGGGCGGCACCAGCCTGCATCGCGCGCTGGATGCCAGCCAGCAGTTCCCGCCGCTGCTGGTGAACATGGTCGGCAGCGGCGAAGCCAGCGGCACTTTGGCCGACATGCTCGAGCGCGTGGCCGACGACCAGGAGCGCGGCTTCGCCCGCCAGGTCGATACTGCCATGGCGCTGTTCGAACCCCTGATGATCCTGGTGATGGGCGCCGTGGTGCTGTTCATCGTGCTGGCGGTGCTGTTGCCGATCATGCAACTCAACCAGGGCCTGCAACTGTGACGACAAGGAGTACTGCCATGCAGCATCGACGTAACCGCCAGCGCGGTTTCACCCTCATGGAAATCATGGTGGTGATCTTCATCATCGGCCTGCTGATCGCCGTGGTCGCGCCCAGCGTGCTGGGCAACCAGGACAAGGCCATGAAGCAGAAAGTGATGGCCGACCTGGCCACCCTGGAGCAGGCGCTGGACATGTACCGCCTGGACAACCTGCGCTTCCCCAGTAGCGAGCAGGGCCTGGCCGCGCTGGTGAAAAAGCCGGCCCAGGAACCGCTGCCACGGGCCTGGCGCAGCGACGGCTACGTGCGCCGCCTGCCGGAAGACCCGTGGGGCACCCCGTACCAGTACCGCATGCCCGGCGAACATGGCCGGGTCGACGTGTACTCGCTGGGCGCCGACGGCCTGCCGGGCGGCGAAGGCCAGGATGCCGACCTGGGTAACTGGGAGCTGTAACGGGTGCGCCGTCAGCGGGGCTTCAGCCTGATCGAATTGCTGGTGGTGCTGGCCATCGCCGGGCTGATGACCGGATTGGCGGTGGCCGGGTTCGGCAACAGCCAGGCCAGTGTCGACCAGGCGCTGCAACGGCTGGCGAGCGAGACCCGGGCGCAGGCTGCGCTGGCCCGGCATGCCGGGCAGTTGCGCGGGCTGCGCTGGAATGGCCAGCACCCGGAGTTCGTCCGGCGCGAGGGTAATGGCTGGGTGGTCGAAGCTGTCGCCCTTGGTGACTGGCCCAAGGGCCTGCGCCCGGCCTGGCCGGCCAGCCCACAGCCGCGCCTGTTGTTCACCCCGCATGGCTGGGCGCAACCGGGCAACGTGCGCTGGCGCTGGGCCGATGGCAGCCAGCAATGGGCCTGGAGCCGCGATGGCCGCTTGCAGGTGGTGGTCGCCCCATGAAGCGGCATCAGCGTGGTTTCACCCTGCTTGAGGTGACCGTGGCCCTGGCGATTGCCGCGGTGCTGGCGGTGATCACCAGCCAGGTTTTGCGCCAGCGCCTGGCGGTGCAGGACAACCTGCAGCAACACCGCCTTGGCCTGCTATGCGCGCGAGAACTGCAAACCCGCTTTGCCGTCGAGCAGTACTGGCCGGCGGAAAACCAGGTTGGCGGTGAACTGAGCCAGGGTGGCCAGCGCTGCCACTGGCAACTGCAGCTGCGCCGCACCGGCGTACGCGACCTGCGCCGCGGCGAGCTGCTGTTGTTCGCCGACCGCGACCAGCGCCTGCCGCTTGGCCAGTACACCGTGTTCCTGGAGCAGCCATGAGTTACAGAAACCGTGAAGCTTGCGCGGCCCCTGTGGGAGCGGGCATGCCCGCGAAGCAGGCGACTCGGTGTATGGCACCGGCTGCGCCGGTGTTCGCGGGTGAACCCGCTCCCACAGGGAGGGGGTATACCCGTCAGCCCTGTATCCAGCCTGTGAAGCAGCGCCAGGCCGGCCTGCCCCTGGAGCGGCCATGAGTTACAGAGATTGTGAAGCTTGCGCGGTTCCTGTGGGAGCGGGTTTACCCGCGAAGCAGGCGACTCGGTGTATGGCACCGGCTTCGCCGGTGTTCGCGGGCGCGCCCGCTCCCACAGGGAGGGCGTATACCCGTCAGCTTTGTATCCAGCCTGTGAAGCAGCGCCAGGCCGGCCTGCCCCTGGAGGGGCCATGAGTTACAAAGATCGTGAAGCTTGCGCGGTCCCTGTGGGAGCGGGTTTACCCGCGAAGCAGGCGACTCGGTGCATGGCACCGGCTTTGCCGGTGTTCGCGGGCGCGCCCGCTCCCACAGGGAGGGCGTATACCCGTCAGCTTTGTATCCAGCCTGTGAAGCAGCGCCAGGCCGGCCTGCCCCTGGAGGGGCCATGAGTTACAAAGATCGTGAAGCTTGCGCGGTCCCTGTGGGAGCGGGTTTACCCGCGAAGCAGGCGACTCGGTGCATGGCACCGGCTTTGCCGGTGTTCGCGGGCGCGCCCGCTCCCACAGGGAGGGCGCATACTCGTCAGCCTTGGACCCTGCCGAGCAAGCACCGCCAGGCCGGCCTTACCCTGATCGAGCTTATGGTCGCCCTGGCACTTACTGCTGTGCTCGGCATCATGCTCGCCGCCCTGGTCAACGGCTGGCTCAAGGTTCGCGAGCGCCTGCAGGTCACCACGCAGGAAACCTCGGTGCTGGACTTCTGCCTGGCCTTGGAGCGTCGCTTCGACAGCCCGGTAATGCGCCGTGTCTACGACCAGCGCCTGCCCTTGGCCAGCCGCTGGCTGGACTGGCAACCGGCAAGCAAACAGTTGCTCTGGGTCGCCATCACCGGCATGCCGGAAGCCGAGGGCGGCTCGCGCCTGCAGCGCCAGCGCCTGCGCTTCGAGGCCCGCGAGCAGCGCCTGCTGCTGGAAAGCTCGGCCGATCTCTATGCCGCCGCCGCCCCACGCTGGGTCCAGCGCGAGCGGCTCGACCGGGTCAGCGCCATGAATGTTCTTTATTACCAGGGCGGCCGCTGGCTGGCCTGGCCTTCCGACCAACCTGCGCACCCCGGCCGTGGCGTGCGTCTGGAATTGCAGCGTGACGGAGCACCCTATGTCTGCACCTTCGCCCTCCCGTGGGGGCGCTCATGAAGTTTGAATGGCGGCGGCGCAGCCCGGCCCAGTCGTGGCTGTTGCTGCGACCGGGCGTTGTCTGGCACTGGGCGCTGGCCGAGGGCGGCCTTGTGCAACGCCATGGGCAGGGCGAGCCCCCGGCGAACCTGCAGGCCCGTGTGGCGTTGATCCTGCCTGCCGAGGCCTGCAGCTACTTCCGCGTGCCGGCACCGCCGGGGCTCAAGCGTGAAGAGTGGCCGCTGTTGCTCGAAGACCGCTTGCTGCAGGCCATCGACGAGGTGACATGCGCCTGCCTGGCCCGCGAGCGCGGCCATCTTCGGTTACTGGTAGTGGCCCGTCAGCAACTGGAGGACTGGCGCGGGCAGTGCGCCGAATGGGGCTTGCAGGTGGCACGTTGCTGGGCAGAACTACAGCTGCTGCCGCCGCCCGATGCGGGACATGCCTGGCAATGGCAGCGCACACCCGGCATGTATTTGTACAAAGGGCTGGCCGAAGACAGACAGGAGCACTGGCTGGCCTGGCCGGATGCACTGGGCGAGGTGCCACGGCAACCGTGGGCGGAGCTGCAAAAGGTTCCGCTGAGCGGTGACTGGCCCAGTACGCTGGCACCGCTCGATACATTGCCGGGCCTGTTCGAGCGTACCCGCAAGGTGCGCTCGCTGCCGGTGGTTTCCCGGCCGCAGCAACGGCTGCTAGCTGCCTGCCTGGTACTGGCTGCCGTCTGGGGCGGGCTGTGGTTGAGCAAGCAGTGGGCCCAGGCGCAATTCTGGCGCAGCCAGGTTATCGCCGTGACCGGTGAGCAGGCCAGCCCCCGGCACGCCGCGCAGGCCCTCAAGCGCCTGCGCGAAAGTGAATTGCAACAGCAGCTGCGCACGCGCCAGCTCGAAGGCCTGCAGACGGCGTTGCAGGCCTGGCTGCGTGACCACCCCGGCTGGCGCCTGCAAGCGGTGCGTTTCGATGGCCAGCGTTGGCACCTGCGTCTGGAGGGTGAAGGCAGTGCGCCGCCATGGAGCGAGATGGCAACAGCTGCCGGGGCCTCGGTCCAGATGCAGGACGGCCAAGTGGTGTTCGACCTGGGAGCAGCCTCATGAACCGGGACTGGGTACAGCGCCATCGCTTGAAGTTCGCCTGGACACTGATTGCCCTGTTGCTGGCCTTCCTGGCACTGCGCGCAGGCCTTGCGCAATGGCGCGAGCTCAGCCAGTGGCGCGGGCTGGCCGAACAGGCCGCCAGCCTGCAAGGCGGCCCGGGCTTGAACCTGGAGCGGCTCCGACAGTCGGCCCAGGCGCGGCAGATCGAACTGGCCGAGGTCGATGCGCAGGGCAAGACCTGGCAACTGCGTGGGCAGGTGGCCGACGAGCGAGTGCTGCAAGGCTGGTTGCAGGCCCTGCGTGCAGAGGGCGTACAGCCATTGCAGTGGGGGCTGGAGCAGCATGAAAAGAGATTGCGCTTCGACCTGGTGGTGCGGCCATGAGCCGAAGAAGTGTGGCGTGGGTGCTGCTGGTTTTCGCCGTGACATTGCTGGTGGAACTGCCGGCCAGCTGGGTGGTGCGCGGGATAGGCCTGCCAGCGCGTGAGGTCAGCGGCAGCCTGTGGCAAGGCCAGGCGCAGCAACTGGGGCCGGTCGGGCCATTGCGTTGGGCGGTGCAGCCCTGGCGCATGCAGGCGAACGCGCAGCTCGGCTTCCAGGGCCAGGCCTGGCAGTTGCGCGCCGATGGCTGGCCATGGCGCTGGCGGCTGGAGGCGACGGCCATGGGGGCCCAGGCGACGGTGGCGACGGATTACCGTTTGGCCGGCCAGTGGCAGGGCGCGTTGCGGGTGAAGGGAGCAGGACGGCAATGCCGTGCCAGCGAAGGCCGCATGACGGTAACCGACCTTGCCCTGAGCGAGCCCTGGTCACTGGGCCTGGGGCAGGGCTGGCTGGAAATGGACTGCCGCAGCGGCTGGCATCTGCGCGGGCAGTTGGCGCAGCAGGGGCAGCATCAGTTGGCCGTGGATGCCGACCTGCCCGCGCGCCGGGCGCAGGTGGTGGTCGAGTTGCAGCCGGAGGCGGCGCTGACGCCTTTGCTGCGTGGGGTGCAGTGGCTTGGACCGCAGGCGCTGGCAGGGCAGCGGGATTTGCGCTGGTAGACAGGTGTTATCGCCGGCAAGCTGGCTTGCCGCTCCTACAACCAATCAACTGTCTGGCCCAAATGCTAAAAGAGGGCACGAAGCCCGTGCCCTCCAGCGCGGCGCCTGCTTCAGTTTTTCTTGCCCTGCACACTCGAAGCCCACTGCTCACTGCGATTGTGCCCACTGGTCCTCAACAACCCCAGGTCGAGTGCATTTTCCCCATCCGCCGCCCCCTTGCCCTTGGCTAGCTCGGCCACCGCCGTGCCCAGGTCCACCGGTGAGTTGGACGCATCGATCGACACATCCCGGCGATAGTCGTTACCGCTCAGTGTTTCCCGGGTAACCGAGTTGGCGTCGAGCACCACATCGCCTTTGGCCGACTGCAAGCGTGCCCCCACCAGGTGAGCGTTGCCACCAACCTGCAGGTCGATACCGTCGCTGCCTTTGAGCGTGGTCTGCTGGCCTACGCTGTCGCGCTGCGCGTGCGACACGTCGAGGCTGAAGGTGGGCGAGAGCCCCGGGTCTGCCTTGCTCAGGGCGGAGCCAGCTTTTTCATTCACCTTGCTCCCCAGCGGCCCTGCCACCGAAGTGGCCGCGTTGACGTAGCCTCGCGGGTTTTTCTCCTGGCTCAGCCGGGCATCGCCTTTCACGCTCAGGGTATTGACGTTGTCCTTGCGGCTGGCGATGCGCAGGTCGCCGTCGATCACTCCATCGATACGCCCCGTCTCCAGGGTGACGCCTTCGAGGCGGGTATCGCCACGGCTTTGCAGGTCGATGCGCTCGGCGCGCAGGTCGCTGGCGTTCCAGGTGAGGTTGTCGCGCTTGTCGAGCTCCACCTTGAGGCGTCCATGCAGGCCGCGGGTGTCGACCGCGCCCTTGGCCATGTCGAAGCCGGCCCCGGCGGTGATGTCGAGGTTGTCACGTCGCTCCTGGCTGGAGGACGCTTCCACCAGCATGCCGCCATTCGATGCGTCGAGGGTTATCTGTTCGGCCGAGGCCTGCAGGCCCTCAAGGTGCAGGGCGATATCCTCGCGGGCGCTGCTGCCCAGGGTCACTGTGCCGTTGCTGGCGAACAGGGCATTCACCGCCTGGCGTGCCTCCTCGTCCTGCTTGCCGTGGCTGAAGTGGCCGCCGATGGCACCGCCCTTGGTGTTGCCAGCCTTGACCGCCAGCTCCACGCCGCCGCCCATCTTGGCACCGGTAGCGTTCTGGGTGTCGCTGGCCGCCTTGACCTGCAGCCGACCGCCGCTTTGCAGTTGAATGTCGCCGGTCTTTGCCTCACGGCTGCCAATGCGGGTGCCTTCGAGCAACAGGTCGCCGTCACTGCTCAGCTGTACCTGGCCCTTGGCGTCGATCTGCGCCACCTGGGCCTTGCGCTGTGTGCTCTGGTTCTGGCCGTGGTCGAGGTAGCCCCGGCCATCGACGCCGGTGCTGCCCGGGCGGTTGCCGACCTTGGCCCAGGCATTGCCGTCGAGCTGGCGTGACTGCTGTTCGGTCTGGTCGTTTACCTGTGGCAATGTCAGCGAACCGGCACTGCTGATGACCACGCTGCCTTCACCGCCATCGATGCGCGTCCCTTCATAATGGCCAGAGCTGCCCAGTTGCACCTGGATGCCCTGTTGCCCATACAGGCTGCCGGGTACGGCGCTGCTGGTGCTGTCCTTCTTGTCCAGCGAGCCGCCTTTGCCGGCGGCGCGTGCATTCAGGTCTTCACCGGTGCTGGTGTCCAGGCGCACATCGCCGCCGTAGGCCAGGCGTTGCACGGTATTTTCCTGGGTGTTCTCGGCCGCCTGCATCTGGTGTTGTCGGGCCTCGATCTGCAGCTTGCCGGCGTTGGCGCGCCAGGCGGTGCCCTGGTCAGTGATGTTGTCGGCCTTGACTTCGACCTTGGCCCCGGACAACTCGCTCACCTGGGCAAAGCCGCGGCGCTGGTTTTCCAGGCGCTTGAGGTGTTCCACGGTCATGTCGGCGCCAACGCTGGGCGGCGCCATGGCGTCTTCGGGGGAGGCTTGCTGGAAGCGCGCGGCTTCTTCGCCCAGCACCAGGCGTTCGATGGGGCGGGTAAGGTCGCGGTACTCGACACTGGCGCCGAGGCTGCCCGACCAGTCGTCACGGCTTTGTTCACGTTCCTCGGTATCCTGCACCGCGCGGTTGTCGATGCGTTTTGCCGTCACCTGCAGGGGGTTGCCGGCCTTGACGCGTGCGGCCTCTGTGACCAGTTCATCGCCATTCAGCTTCAGGTCGCCGCTGGCCTGCAATGTGCTGCGTTGCACCTTGCTGTCGCGTTCGGTCTGCACCTGGCGGTTGTGATGGCCTTCGAACAAGCTGCCCAGCCGGTCGATGCCGCCGGTCACCGTCAGGCCGCCGCCACTGTTGGTGGTGCTGGTGGTTTTGTCGCGGTCGTTGCGGGTTGCCCCCAGGGTCACCTTTTGGGCCTGCACATCGAGGTCGCCTGCGGCAGCCTTCACCGTGGAACCGTTGACTTGCAGGTGAGCCCCGCTGCCAAGGCTCACCGAAGCGCCCTCCAGCTCACTGGCGACCTGGCTGGTGGTGTGCTGCTTGCTGCTGGTGGTGGCGACGTCATAGGCAATGCCGGCCGAATACTGGCGGGACTCGGGCTTGCCATCCTCGGCCTCCTGGGTCTGCTTGGCGCTGGCGGTGAAACCACGTTGCTGGTTGCGGGTTTCGCGCTCGTCAACCGCTTGCGCGCTGGTAATCAGCAGGTCGCCCTTGGCCTCTACCTGCAGGTGCCCGCCCGCTGCGACCTTGGCGCCCTGAATGCGCATTTCCTCGGCGCTGGCCAGGCGCAGATTGGTGGCCGAGCTGACGTCGCTGGTAAGTACCTGTTGCGTACGCTCGGTGTTCTCGCGGTCGCTGCCAATCAGGCCGAACAGCTTGCTGTCGCTGGTCCGGTCGGTGGAGGTGGTGCGGCCATGGTCGGCTTCGATGGCCAGTGCACCTTTTGTGCTGTAGAGCACCGCGTCCTCCTTGCCGTGCACGGTACTGCCCTTGATGGCCACCTGGTCAGCTACCACGGCCAGCTTGCCATCCGCCGTGACACTGCTGCCGGCAACGGCCTGGCCTTCGCTGTCGTTACCCTTGCGGTCGCCAAAGAAGGTGCCGGATACCAGGTCGCCGCGATAGTCGCGCCGGGTACCGCGCTCCTGCAGGGCGGTGGTACCGATGGTTGCCTCCTTGGCTTCGATCGCCATGTCGCCGCGGCTGTGCAGGCTGCTGCCCTTCACATCGACGGTATTCTTGGCCTTCAGCGTCATGCGCTGGGCCTGGAGCGCACTGCCTTGCGCGGTTTCCTTGTACTGGTCGGTATCGCTGTCACCGCGCCACAAGTCCTTGCGGTGGCGAACCTGCTCTTCGGTGTGCTGGCTGTCGATGCCGGCAGCGATGGCCAGGTTGGCGCCGCTGTCGAGGGTCAGCTCATTGCCAGCATCCACCTTGGCAGCCACCAGGCGCATGTCGTCAGCGGATTGCAGCAGCACGCCGTCCTTGCCTTGCAAGCTGCTGCCCTGTTGCTGCTGCTGGGTGGTGGTGGTTTCGCGGTTGTAGGTTTCGCGGGTGACGAACAGGAACTTCTTGTTCCAGCTGTCGCTGTCGCGCTCGATGTTCTCGCGGGTCGTGGCGTCCAGCGTGAGCTTCTTGCCGGCCTTGGCCTCGATTCGTCGAGCTTGCCCATCGACGGTTTCGAGTGTCAGGTCATCGGCAGCAGTCAGCCGCAGATCGCCCTGTTCGCTGTGCAGTTCGACGGGGTTGTCGGCCTTGCCGCTGACTTGCAGGGCGCCGGCCGACTGGATGTCGACCCCGTCGATACCCAGCAGCTGCGATGCCCCCACACGCACACCGGCACCTTCTGCGGTGCTCACCACGCGAATGCGCCCGGCGCGCATGGCGCCGAACAGGCTGGCATCGATGCTGGACGGGGTGCCGGGCAGGTGTTCGACAATTTCGCCGCTGGTGCTGTCGATGCGGTTGCGACCGACGGTGATATCGATGGAGTTGCGCGCCATCAGCAGACCTTTGCCGTCCACGCGCGGGGCGATCAGATCGAGGGCGCCGTTGGGGTTGCGCTGGCCGCCCTCAAGCACTTGCAGGGTACCGCTGGCGTTCAGCGTGTCGAGGTACTTGAGTTGCTGGCCTTCGAACTCAGGAGTACCCACCACGAAGCCGGCGCGTGTGGTGTTGATGAAACTGCCGCCGTTGAGGGTGATGCCGTTGGGGTTGGCCAGGATGTAGTCGGCCGGGCGGCCGAAGATTTCCTGCGGCCCTTCGATCAGCGAGGCGTTGCGGCTGACCACTTCGTTGAGGATGGTCGAGGCGGCCTGGCCCTGGAATTGCGGGTTGGCCGCCAGGGCACCGGCCAGCTCCGACTGCCCGGCCTGGGTGGCATTGTTCAGCACCACCCCGGAGCGGTCGACGTTGTAGTCGAGGAACTGGTTGTGCGACAGCCCTTTGCCGTTTGGCGCGACAATATCGATGACCGGGACGCCGTGGCCGTCGTTGATGACCGGTGTGCCGCCGGGGCCGCTGGTTGCTGTCAGGCCGCCCTGGGCCAGTGCGGCGCCGGGCCCGAGCAGGGCGAGGAAGATGGCCCAGCGCAAGGTATCTGGGCGGGAAGACGACTGCGAGAGTGTTTGCATGTTCTCGTTCTCTTTGTTGTGGGTGAATCAGATGTTCAGGGCCAGTTCCACTACCCAGAAGCCGGGTTCCAGCAGCGGACGGGGCAGGTCGCTGGCGTACAGCGCGCGTTGGTAGCCCAGGCGCAGGAGGCTGCCGGGCAGGCTCAGTTCGGCACCGGCGGTGGCCCCGGCAAGGCGTTGTGAAGGCTTGCCTTCGGCAGTGCGGGTCCAGCCGAGGTCCAGGCCGATGTAGGGGCGTACTTGCAGGGGAGCGGTCCAGCCCTCCGGCAGCGGCTGACTGACGGTGTTGCGCCAGGCGGCGCTGCTGGCACCGGAGTAGGTACGCAGGCGAAACCCGCGCACGGCCGAATCGTCGCTGACCAGCAACTGCTCGACGGCGGGTAGTGGGTCACTGCTGAATTGCAGAGCCAGCTCGCTCTGCCAGCGCCATGGGTGGCTGGCCGGGCCCTGGCGCAGATGCAGCAGGTTGGAGCGGTACTTGCGAAAATCCGGGCGCAGGCGTTCCGCTCCCAGCGGTGAGCGGTCAGCGCCGAAGGCGTCGATACCCTGGGCGACACCGAGGTAGCCATTCCACAGGCCTCCCTGGAGCCAAAGCAGGTTGATACCCGCCTCCACGGAGACCAGGGTGGGGCTCTGCTGGACGATCACCGCGCCAGCGCTGCGGTTGACCATTTGCTTGCGGTCCAGCCGGGCGCTGGCGCTGAGCATGCCTTGCTGGTTGCGCCACAGTACCCGCTCGACGCTCACGCCCTGGTAGCTGCTGCTGCCGTCGGTTACCTGGCGGCTGTGTGGGAGCGGCGCCTCGTAACGCAGTTCGCTGGCGCTGAGCGCAAAGGTCCAGGCACCGTAGGGGATGCTGTAGTACAGCGAGATGCCTTGGCTTTGCCCGGGCGCATCGAGCACCGTGCCGTTCAGCGACAGGCGCAGGTCATCATTGAGGCCCAGTGGGCTGTCCAGGCCGAAGCCGAGGTTCAGGCGATGACGCCCGGTCAGGTCGCTGCCGCGGTTGTCGAAGCGGCTGTCCAGGTGCCCGCGCGAGGCCACCTTGCGCGGCTGCACGACAACCCGGGTGCCGCCCTGCAGTTCGCCGGGCAGCAATTCTGCGGACAGGTCATAAGCGCGCAGGCGATTGAGCTGGTCGAGGCCTTGCTCCAGGGCTGGCAGGTACAGTGGCTGCCCGAGCAGGCCGGGAAAGGCGCCGGGGAGGGACAGGGGCAATTCGGGGCCGGCCATTTCGATGGACTCGACGAACCCCTCGACGATGACCAGGTTCAGCGGTGCGCCGTCTTGTGGCGGTTGCTGCAGGTAAGGCCGGCTGGTGGGGTATCCGGCTTGTACATAGCGCTGGGTGATGGCTTTCAGCAGCCCGTTGATTTCCGCAATGCCCATGCACGGGGTAATGAACCTGCGAAGGGTTGGCGTTAGCGCCGAGTCGGAAAGCTTGCGGTTGCCGGCCACGCGTACGCCGGTGATGGCCCAGCAGCGCTGGTCGTGCGGGAGGGGGGCGGTGGTGTCGTGGCTTTCAGCCGGGGCGGGCTGGCGCTGCCAGCGTTCCAGCCGCTGTTGCTGTTCCAGCTGTTGCAGCCCGCGCTGCTGATCGCGCAGTTGCTGGCTGGCGGGGTCGTCGGCCAGCGCCTGGGGCGCGGCCAGCAAACCGGACAGGCAGCAGGTGAGCGCCCAGCAGGTGGCGCGGTGAATGTGGAACGGCATTGAAGCACCCCGCAAATGATGTACGGATTTCGTACTCGTCTGCGTGGATGCTAAAAACTAAGGGGTTCGCCTGGATGCAGTACCCGGCCTAAGCGCTTGTAAGGCGCGTTCTTGCCTGGAGGTGGGAAGCTTCCTACAGCATCAGTTGAAAGGCCCGCTATCAGGGCCGAATTTCGATCAACGTGCCATCCCGCACCAGGTCCCACACTTCCTGCATGTCGCGGTTACGCATGGCAATACAGCCGTCCGTCCAGTCCAGGGTGTGGAAGTACCACTCCGGATACTCGTCGTTGATCGGCGTGCCATGGATCATGATCATGCTGCCGGCGCTCACCCCTTCGCGGGTGGCACGGGCGGCATCGGTGATGTTCGGGTAATTGATGTGCATGGCCAGGTTGAAGCGGTCGCTCTGCTTGCGCCAGTCCAGCCAGTACAGGCCCTCGGGGGTTTTCTTGTCGCCTTCGCGCTCCTTGGCGCCTTTTGGCTGCTTGCCCAGCGAGATACGGTAGGTTTTCAGCGGTTCGCCACGGCTGATCAGCTGCAGGCGGCGCTCGGACTTGATCACCAGTACCTTGTCGATCAGCGGTTGCATGGCCTGCTGCGAAGGCGATGGGGTTTGCGCTGCCGGCTGGGGCTTGCGGATGATGGTCTCGGTGAAGGCCGCCTGGGACACCGAGGTAACGCAAAGGCAGAAAAGGGCAAGCAACCAGCGCATGTAACGGTATCCCTGAAGGCTTCTAGGTAATGGGCGAGACGTTCATCGGCGGCAGGTATTCATGGCCTATGGGGTAGTGCTGCCCGATGCGATCGCGATAGTAGCATTCTAGTGTGCGAGTGACGGTGCGGAAAGCCAGCTCGCCCCACGGTATCTCATGTTCCTCGAACAGCCGCACCTCCAGGCTTTCGACACCGACCGCGAAATCAAGGTCCGCCAGTTCGGCGCGGAAGAACACGTGCACCTGGTTGATGTGTGGCAAGTCGAACAGCTGGTACAGGTTCATGCTGCCGACCCGGGCGCAGGCCTCCTCGACGGTTTCGCGACGGGCGGCCTGGTCCAGGGTTTCGCCGTTTTCCATGAAACCGGCAGGCAAGGTCCAGAAACCGCGGCGTGGCTCGATGGCGCGCCGGCACAGCAGCACCTGGCTGCCCCAGGTCGGCAACACGCCGGCGACGATGTTGGGGTTCTGGTAGTGGATGGCCTGGCAAGACTCGCAGACATACCGCAGGCGGCTGTCGCCCTCGGGGATCCGCTGAGTGACCGGCTGGCCGCACGCGCTGCAGAATTTCATGTGTTGTTCCTTTTGCTCTGGGCTATCTTGGCGCGCCGGCCGTGCTGCCGCAAGCGCACGGGGCTTGGGTGCTTCGCGCCTTTGGTGCATCATGCAAGGCAGGCCTTGGATACGAGCGTGCGCAATGCTGGACGAGCTACTTCGCCGAATGAGCAACCACCAACCCGCATCACTGGAAACCGACCGGCGGTTCCCCGAAGCGGCGGTCCTCTTGCCCATTACCCGCAGCGAAGCGCCCGAACTGGTCCTGACCCTGCGCGCCAAGGGCCTGTCCACCCACGGCGGCGAAGTGGCTTTTCCTGGTGGCCGCCGCGACCCGGAAGACCCGGACCTGGTGTTCACCGCGCTGCGTGAAGCCGAAGAAGAAATCGGCCTGCCGCCAGGCCTGGTGGAAGTGATCGGCCCACTCAGCCCGCTGATTTCGCTGCACGGCCTGAAAGTGACGCCATTCGTCGGGCTTATCCCCGATTTTGTCGAATACCGTGCCAATGATGCCGAGATCGCGGCAGTATTCACCGTGCCGCTGGAATTCTTCCGCCAGGACCCGCGCGACCATACCCACCGTATCGATTACCAGGGGCGCAGCTGGTATGTGCCCAGCTATCGCTATGGCGAATACAAGATCTGGGGGTTGTCGGCGATCATGATCGTCGAACTGGTCAACCTGCTGTTCGATGCCGGCATCAGCCTGCACCAACCCCCTGAGCGTTACATCGAAAACTGAGCGGGGCCAACCCCGTCGTCTGCGTTGCAGCCTGAGGAGCAAGCATGAAATACCGCCTGGGCGACCTGCGGGTCGAGAGCCACCCTACCAGTTGGGCCGCACCCAACGCCACGCTGATCGGCAATGTTCGCCTGCAGGCCGATGCCAGCGTGTGGTTTGGCGCGGTGCTGCGCGGGGACAACGAGCTGATCGACATTGGTGAGGGCAGCAATGTGCAGGATGGCACGGTGATGCACACCGACATGGGCTCGCCGCTGACCTTGGGCAAGGGCGTGACCGTTGGCCACAACGCCATGCTGCATGGTTGCACGGTGGGCGACTACAGCCTGGTAGGTATCAATGCAGTGATCCTCAATGGAGCGCGCATCGGCAAGCATTGCATCATCGGCGCCAATGCGCTGATTGCAGAGGGCAAGGAGATCCCTGACGGTTCGCTGGTGATGGGCTCGCCGGGCAAGGTGGTGCGCGAGCTGACCGAACAGCAGAAGCGCATGCTCGAAGCCAGTGCCGCGCATTACGTGCACAATGCCCAGCGTTATGCACGGGAGTTGGTGGTTGACGATGAGTGATGTGGTGGAGCGGCCGGTGGCCTCGCCGTGCGTGAGTATCTGTGCGCTGGACGAGCAGGATATCTGCACCGGTTGCCAGCGTACCGTGGCGGAAATCAGCCGCTGGGGGCGGATGGACAACGACGAGCGCCGGGCGGTGCTCAAACTTTGCCATGAAAGGGCAGTAGAGGCCGGCCTCATCCTGTAGGGCTGACTCGCCCCCCCTGTGGGAGCGGGTTCACCCGCGAACACCGGCGCAGCCGGTGCCATCCACCGTGTTGGATTCTTCGCGGGTGAACCCGCTCCCACAGGCTGCGCGTAGCCCTCGAACCTGATGCTGTACCTTTGAGAGCGGGTTTACCCGCGAACCAGCCAGCGGTAATCTGTGCGGCTTGCCCACAGACTACCCGCCATGTTCTATCTGATTGCCTACATCAGCAGCGTAGTGCTGATCAACTACGCCTTCTCCAGCGCGCCACACCTGGACATCATCTGGTCCGCCTGGGGCGGCCTGGTGTTCATCCTGCGCGACATGGTGCAGACCCGCTTCGGCCATGGCGCCCTGGTCGCCATGCTGGCAGCACTGGTGCTGTCCTATGTCACCTCGGAGCCGGCCATCGCCCTGGCCAGCGCCACCGCGTTCTTCATTTCCGAACTGATCGACTGGCTGGTGTTCAGCATCACCCGCCGGCCGCTGCGCGACCGCTTGTGGCTGAGTTCGGCGCTGAGCATCCCGGTGGATACCTTCATCTTCTTCGGCATGATCGGCGCCCTGACCCCAGCCGTGATCGGCACCGCCATGGCCTCGAAATTCGCCGGTGTCACCGCCGTGTGGCTGGCCATGGCATTTCGCGCCCGGCGGGCCGCCGTGGCGGGTTGATGGTGTAGAATAGCGGTCCTTTTTCAGCGGGCGGCGCCAAGCCTGGTGCGGCCCCGGACGCCTTCGAGGACCTGAAATGACCCGTATCGGAACCCCCTTGTCGCCCACCGCGACCCGTGTACTGCTCTGCGGCTGTGGCGAGCTGGGCAAGGAAGTGGTGATCGAGCTGCAGCGCCTGGGCGTCGAAGTGATCGCCGTCGATCGCTACGCCAATGCCCCGGCAATGCAGGTGGCGCACCGCAGCCACGTGGTCAACATGCTCGATGGCGTGGCCCTGCGCGCGGTGATCGAGGCCGAGAAGCCGCACTACATCGTCCCTGAAATCGAAGCCATCGCCACCGCCACCTTGGTCGAGCTGGAAAACGAAGGCTTCAACGTGGTGCCGACCGCCCGCGCCACCCAGCTCACCATGAACCGTGAAGGCATCCGCCGCCTGGCCGCCGAAGAACTGGACCTGCCAACCTCGCCGTACCACTTCGCCGACACCTACGAAGACTACGCCAAGGCCGTGGCCGATGTTGGCTACCCATGCGTGGTCAAACCGGTGATGAGCTCGTCGGGCAAGGGCCAGAGCCTGCTGCGCAGCGATGCCGACCTGCAGAAGTCGTGGGACTACGCCCAGGAAGGCGGCCGCGCCGGCAAAGGCCGGGTCATCGTCGAAGGCTTCATCGACTTCGAATACGAAATTACCCTGCTGACCGTGCGCCATGTCGGCGGCACCACCTTCCTCGAGCCTGTCGGCCACCGCCAGGAGAAGGGCGACTACCAGGAATCGTGGCAGCCGCAGGCCATGAGCCCGAAGGCGCTGGCCGAGTCGCAGCGGGTGGCCAAGGCAGTCACCGATGCCCTGGGCGGTCGTGGCCTGTTTGGCGTGGAACTGTTCGTGAAGGGCGACCAGGTGTGGTTCAGCGAAGTCTCGCCACGCCCGCATGACACCGGCCTGGTGACCCTGATTTCCCAGGACCTGTCGCAGTTTGCCCTGCATGCCCGGGCCATTCTTGGCCTGCCGATTCCGGTAGTGCGCCAGTTCGGCCCTTCGGCTTCGGCGGTGATCTTGCCCGAGGGGCAGTCGCAGCAGACCAGCTTTGCCAACCTGGGTGCGGCGCTGAGCGAGCCGGATACTGCCATTCGCCTGTTCGGCAAGCCGGAAATCAACGGTACCCGCCGCATGGGCGTGTGCCTGGCGCGTGACGAGTCGGTCGAAGCGGCGCGCGCCAAGGCGACCCGTGCTTCGCAGGCGGTCAAGGTCGAGTTCTGATCCGGGATCGTAAGGGGCCGCGTTGCGGCCCTTTCGCCGGCAAGCCAGCTCCCACAGGAACTCCACAAGGCTTGAGGGCTGTGGAGGCTTTGTGGGAGCTGGCTTGCCGGCGATGGGCTGCAAAGCAGCCCCTGCTTTCTCAAAGTTCGGTATTGCGGGTCTCTTTCAAGCACAGCACGGCAATCAAGCTGATCACCGCCGCCACCGACACATAACCCCCCACCCAGCTCAACCCACCCATGCTCACCAGCTTCTGGGCAAAGAACGGTGCCGCCGAGGCGCCGACGATGCCGCCCAGGTTATACGCCGCCGAAGCGCCGGTATAACGCACGTGGGTCGGGAACAGTTCAGGCAGCAGTGCCCCCATCGGCGCAAAGGTCACGCCCATCAGGAACAGTTCGATGGCCAGGAACAGCGCCACACCTGCGGTCGACCCCGAAGTCAGCAGCGGCTCCATGGTAAAGCCCGAGGCCACTGCCAGCAGGCCGCCGACGATCAGCACCGGTTTGCGCCCGTAGCGGTCGCTGAGCCAGGCCGACAGTGGTGTGGCCAGGGCCATGAACACCACCGCGAAGCACAGCAGGCCAAGGAACGTCTCGCGGCTGTAGCCCAGCGTGGTCACGCCATAGCTCAACGAGAACACGGTGGAGATGTAGAACAGCGCGTAGCACACCACCATCGCCGCTGCGCCCAGCAGGGTCGGCAGCCAGTATCTGGAAAACAGGTCGACCACCGGCATTTTCACCCGCTCGTGGCGGGCGACGGCCTTGGCGAACACCGGGCTTTCTTCAAGCTTCAGGCGCACATACAGGCCCACCAGTACCAGCGCGGCGCTGAGCAGGAACGGAATGCGCCAGCCCCACTCGCGGAACTGCTCGTCGCTGAGCACCAGGGCCAGGGTCAGGAACAGGCCGTTGGCAGCCAAAAAGCCGATCGACGGGCCCAGCTGCGGGAACATGCCGAACCAGGCGCGCTTGCCTTCGGGCGCGTTCTCGGTGGCCAGCAAGGCCGCGCCACCCCATTCGCCACCCAGGCCCAGGCCTTGGCCAAAGCGCAGCAGGCAGAGAATGATCGGCGCCCATACACCAATGCTGTCGTAGCCCGGCAGCACGCCGATGGCCGTGGTGGACACGCCCATCAGTAGCAGCGAGGCGACCAGGGTCGACTTGCGGCCGATACGGTCGCCAAAGTGGCCGAACAGTGCCGAGCCCAGCGGGCGCGCCAGGAAGGCGATACCGAAGGTGAGGAAGGCCGCCAGCATCTGCGCGGTGCCTGACCCGGACGGGAAGAACACCGGGCCGATCACCAGGGCGGCGGCAGTGGCGTAGACGTAGAAATCGTAGAACTCGATGGCGGTGCCGATGAAGCTGGCGGTGGCTACCCGCGCGGGCGAGTTGACCGGTGCGGCAGGCGCTTCGGCATAGGTGCTGCTGGTTGTCATTGAATAGGTCCCTGACAGTCTGGTCCGGCTCCATTGGGATAAGCCCCGCGGCGTGCAATGCAAAAGGGCAGGCACGGTGGCGCGGGCGCCGGAGCGTTTTGTTGTTGTGTGCGCCCGACTGACGATAGCCCAAGGGGGATAGGGGCGGGGCGGGCACTGTTCGGGGTGTTGAAGCAGGACCGCAGGGCGTGTCAGTGGAGCGGACTGGCCGTGGAGCGCCGGGTGCGGGTAGCAGGCGGGACGGCGGGGCTGGGTAAGCGTGACCCGAGTATAGCTATCGGGTCACGGTCCACACCAGTACCTTGCTGGCACAATTGTCCTCTGTTTCGAGGATTTCCAGGCGATAGCGGCCGATCTTCAGGCAAACGGCGCTTTCCGGGATGCTTTCCAGCGCTTCGGTGACCAGCCCGTTGAGGGTCTTCGGCCCGCCGTCGCAGGGCAGGTGCCAGCCCAGGCTGCGGTTGATCTCGCGCAGCGAAGCGGTGCCGTCGATGACGAAGGTGCCATCGGGCTGCGGGTGCACGTGAGGGTTGTCCAGGCTGTGTTCATCCTCGAACTCGCCAACGATCTCCTCGAGGATGTCTTCCAGGGTGACGATGCCCAGCACTTCGCCGTACTCGTCCACCACCACGCCCATGCGGCGCTGCTGTTTGTGGAAGTTCAGCAGCTGCATTTGCAGGGGCGTGCTCTCGGGCACGAAATAGGGCTCGTAGCAGGCGCCGAGCAGCATCTCCAAGGTCAGCTCGGCCTTGGGCAGCAGGTGGCTGATCAGCTTGGTATTGAGGATTGCTTCAACCTGGTTGATGTCGCTGTGGTACACCGGCAGGCGGGTGTGGCGGCTGACGATCAGTTGCTCGATGATGCGCTCGATCGGCTCGTCGAGGCTGATGCCGTCCACTTCGTTGCGCGGTACCAGGATGTCGTTGACGGTCATCTTGTCCAGTGACTGCAGGCCGTCGAGCAGGCCGTGGCGCGGTGCTTCGTGTTCCTCATCCTCGTCGAACTCATCGGCTTCCTGCGGGTGCAGGGCCACGGCCGTGGGTTGCACGCGGAACGGACGCAGGATCAGCTTGGCAATGCCATCCAGCAGGTAGGCCAGCGGTTGCAGCAGGGCGAGGGGGACCTTCAGCAGGCTGGTGCCGAGGCTGACGAACGCCTGCGGGTTGCGCCGGGCCAGGCGCCGCGGCAGGTAATCGGCAAACACCAGCAGGACGAGGGTGGCGGCCAACCCGGCCAGCCAGAAGCCGTGCTCGCCGCTATGGCGCTGGCCAACCAGGCAGGCCAGGCCCAGCACCAGCAGCTTGCCCAGGCTGGCGCACAGCACCAGGGCCTGGGCCGGCAGCACGGGCTGGCCGTCCTCGCCGGTGCGCAGTGCGCCATTGAGTTGCAGGCGGGCGGCATCCACCGCGGTGAACAGCGCCGACCACAACAGCGCCAGTGCCAGGGTGCCGAATAGCGGTGCGTACGGCAGGGTATCCATGGGCGGCCGTCAGATATGCAGGATGAATTCGCGAACCAGCTTGCTGCCGAAATAGGCCAGCATCAGCAGGCAGAAACCGGCCAGCGTCCAGCGGATGGCCTTGTGGCCACGCCAGCCCAGGCGGGTGCGGCCCCACAGCAGCACGCTGAACACCACCCAGGCGACACAGGCCAGCAGGGTCTTGTGTGCCAGGTGCTGGGCGAACAGGTTGTCGAGGAACAGCCAGCCGGAGATCAGCGACAGCGACAGCAGGCACCAGCCGGCCCAGAGGAAGCCGAACAGCAGGCTTTCCATGGTTTGCAGCGGCGGGAAGTTGCGGATCAGCCCGGACGGGTGCTTGTTCTTCAGCTGGCGGTCCTGCAGCAGCAACAGCAGTGCCTGGAACACCGCGATGGTGAACAGCCCGTAGGCCAGGATCGACAGCAGGATATGCGCGAGGATGCCCGGCTCTTCGTTGACCAGCGGCACCGTGCCGGGGGGCGCGAACTGGGCCAGCAGCGCGGTCACCGCGCCCAGCGGGAACAGCAGCACCAGCAGGTTTTCCACGGGTATGCGCAAGCAGGCCAGCAGAGTCAGGGCGATGACCGCCACGGCGATCAGGCTGGCGGCACTGAAGAAGTCCAGGCTCAGGCCCAGCGGGGTGATCAGCTGGAAGAACAGCGCACCGGCCTGGGCGAGTACCGCGAAGGCACCCAGCAGGGCAAGCAGGCGCTTGTCGGCCTTGCGGTTCTGGGCAAGGTAAGAGCCCTGGTAGATTGCCGCAGCTATATATAGGCCGGCGGCGATCAGGTTGGGGATGAGGCTGGGTGAGGAGAACATAAGTCCTGGTTGGCGAGCCTTAAAGAGACGGAGTTTGGCATAGATCGCGCTGGTCTAGGAAGACTGGCAGACCGCGGTGCGGCATTCGCGGGTGAACCCGCTCCCACAGGTACGGCGCCGGTTTCGAATGTGGTGCAGACCCTGTGGGAGCGGGTTCACCCGCGAAGAGGCCGGCACAGCCACCGAATATCTACCAGGCCGCCAGCAAGGTGTGCGCCGCCGCCGCACTTCGCTATAATCGCCGCCTTGCTGTGCCCGGCGGGTATGCATTCCCCCCTGGGCGCCTGACAAACCTCGGCTTTTACTGGGCCTGAAAGGATCACCATGTTCGAAAACCTGACCGACCGCCTGTCACAGACGCTGCGCCATGTCACCGGCAAGGCCAAGCTGACCGAAGACAACATCAAGGACACGCTGCGCGAAGTGCGCATGGCCCTGCTCGAGGCCGACGTTGCCCTGCCGGTGGTCAAGGATTTCGTCAACAGCGTCAAGGACCGTGCAGTCGGCACCGAAGTATCGCGCAGCCTGACCCCGGGCCAGGCGTTCGTGAAGATCGTCCAGGCCGAACTGGAAAGCCTGATGGGCGCGGCCAACGAAGACCTCGCGCTGAACGCCGCCCCGCCCGCCGTGGTGCTGATGGCCGGCCTGCAGGGCGCCGGTAAGACCACCACCGCCGGCAAGCTGGCGCGCTTCCTCAAGGAGCGCAAGAAAAAGAGCGTGATGGTGGTGTCCGCCGACGTCTACCGCCCGGCAGCGATCAAGCAGCTGGAAACCCTGGCCAACGACATCGGCGTCACCTTCTTCCCGTCCGACATCAGCCAGAAGCCGGTGGCCATCGCCGAAGCGGCCATCCGCGAAGCCAAGCTGAAGTTCATCGACGTGGTCATCGTCGACACCGCCGGCCGTCTGCACATCGACGCCGACATGATGGACGAGATCAAGGCGCTGCATGCCGCGGTCAAGCCGATCGAGACCCTGTTCGTGGTCGACGCCATGACCGGTCAGGACGCCGCCAACACCGCCAAGGCCTTTGGCGAGGCGCTGCCGCTGACCGGCGTGGTGCTGACCAAGGTCGACGGTGACGCCCGTGGCGGTGCCGCGCTGTCGGTGCGTGCCATCACCGGCAAGCCGATCAAGTTCATCGGTATGGGCGAGAAGACCGAAGCCCTCGAACCGTTCCACCCCGACCGCGTCGCCTCGCGCATCCTCGGCATGGGTGACGTGCTCAGCCTGATCGAGCAGGCCGAGCAGAACATCGACAAGGCCAAGGCCGACAAGCTGGCCAAGAAGCTGAAGAAGGGCAAGGGCTTCGACCTCGAAGACTTCCGCGACCAGCTGCAGCAGATGAAGAACATGGGCGGCCTCGGTGGCCTGATGGACAAGCTGCCGAGCATCGGCGGGGTCAACCTGTCGCAGATGGGCAACGCCCAGGGCGCCGCCGAGAAGCAGTTCAAGCAGATGGAAGCGATCATCAACTCCATGACCCCGGCCGAGCGCCGTGATCCGGAGCTGATCAGCGGCTCGCGCAAGCGCCGTATCGCCATCGGTTCCGGCACCCAGGTGCAGGACGTCGGCCGCCTGATCAAGCAGCACAAGCAAATGCAGAAGATGATGAAGAAATTCTCCGCCAAGGGCGGCATGGCCAAGATGATGCGCGGCCTTGGCGGGATGCTGCCGGGCGGCGGCATGCCGAAGCTGTAACCCCTATTCCGGGGGCCTGCCGTTTGTCCGGCAGGCGCCCAGAACCCCCGCTGTGGCGGGGCAATGGCCGCGGATTTCGCGGCTCAACCGGCAGATCTGGACGGCAGGGCAGGGCCTTGCCGAAAAAGTCATTTGCAAATGTCCGTGTATTCCCCGAGAATATGCGGCCTTTTGGGCACCCGTGTGCCTATTTGGCATTCAGATTTGCAGTACCAGCTGCTGTATCAACTGCAGCACCGACTATAGGAACGATGTTCACATGGTAACCATTCGTCTGGCCCGTGGCGGCTCGAAAAAGCGCCCATTCTACCACCTGACCGTGACCAACTCGCGTAACGCCCGTGACGGCCGTTTCGTTGAGCGCGTAGGTTTCTTCAACCCGATCGCTGCTGGCGCCGAAGTCAAGCTGTCGGTCAACCAAGAGCGCGTCAACTACTGGCTGAGCCAGGGTGCACAGCCGTCTGAGCGCGTTGCTCAGCTGCTGAAGGACGCTGCCAAGGCTGCTGCCTGAGTAGTATGAACGCGACGCCAGAAAAGGCTGACGACCTCATCGTCGTTGGCAAGATTTTTTCGGTTCACGGCGTTCGCGGCGAGGTGAAGGTGTATTCCTTTACCGATCCGATTGAAAACCTGTTGGATTATCCGCGCTGGACGCTTCGGCACGAAGGCAAGGTAAAGCAGGTCGAGCTGGTCAACGGTCGTGGCTCCCAGAAGGGCCTGGTCGTGAAACTGAAAGGCCTCGATGATCGTGATGAAGCCCGTCTTCTGAGCGGTTACGAAATCTGCATTCCGCGGAGCCTTTTGCCCAACCTGGCTGCTGACGAGTACTACTGGTACCAGTTGGTGGGCCTGAAGGTCATCAACCAGGACGAACAACTGTTCGGCAAGGTCGATCACCTGTTGGAGACCGGTGCGAACGATGTAATGGTGGTCAAGCCCTGCGCAGGCAGCCTGGATGATCGCGAGCGTCTGTTGCCCTATACGGCGCAATGCGTGCTCGACATCGACCTGGAAGCAGGCGTGATGCGGGTTGAATGGGACGCGGACTTCTAAACGATGGGTAACCTTCGCGTAGACGTCATCACGTTGTTCCCCGAGATGTTCTCGGCCATCACGGAGTACGGCATTACCAGCCGCGCGGTGAAACAGGGGTTGCTTCAGGTGACTTGCTGGAACCCGCGGGACTACACCACAGATCGTCACCACACGGTGGATGATCGGCCGTTTGGCGGTGGTCCGGGCATGGTGATGAAAATCAAGCCTCTGGAAGACGCCCTGGTTAGCGCCAGGCAAGCGACCGGAGCAGCGGCGAAGGTGATCTACCTTTCGCCACAAGGCCGCAAGCTGACTCAGCAGGCGGTCAAGGGCCTGGCCGAACAGGAATCGTTGATCCTGATCGCCGGTCGTTATGAAGGCATCGACGAGCGCTTTATCGAGGCTCATGTCGATGAGGAGTGGTCGATTGGCGACTATGTGCTTTCCGGTGGCGAGCTGCCGGCCATGGTACTGATCGATGCGGTTACACGGCTGCTGCCCGGAGCTTTAGGGCATGTGGATTCGGCGGAAGAAGATTCCTTCACCGACGGTCTGCTCGATTGCCCGCACTACACCCGGCCTGAGGTGTATGCGGATCAGCGTGTTCCCGACGTGTTGCTAAGTGGCAACCATGCACACATCCGGCGTTGGAGAATGAAGCAGTCCCTTGGTAGGACCTTCGAACGACGCGCCGATCTTCTGGAAAGTCGCTCGCTTTCTGGAGAAGAGAAGAAGCTGCTCGAGGAATATCTCCGCGAGCGGGACGATAGTTAAACGTATCGATGGTGGATCACGTATCCATCTTAGGAGCACAGCATGACCAACAAGATCATCCAGCAGCTCGAAGCCGAGCAGATGAGCAAGGAAATCCCGACCTTCGCACCAGGCGACACCGTTGTCGTTCAGGTTAAAGTGAAGGAAGGTGAGCGTTCCCGTCTGCAGGCGTTCGAAGGCGTCGTTATCGCCAAGCGTAACCGCGGTCTGAACAGCGCCTTCACCGTGCGCAAGATCTCCAGCGGCGTTGGCGTAGAGCGTACCTTCCAGACCTACAGCCCGCAAATCGACAGCCTGGCCGTGAAACGTCGTGGTGACGTGCGTAAAGCCAAGCTGTACTACCTGCGCGACCTGTCCGGCAAAGCCGCTCGCATCAAGGAAAAACTGTCCTGAGTGCAGTTTGCCCGGTGGCCAAGGCCGCCTAGCGAGAAAAAAGCAGCCTTCGGGCTGCTTTTTTGCGTTTTGAACCCCCGAAGATGTGATTGCCATGACTACCCGAGACCAGGAAATCCTGCGCCGCACCGAGCTGTCGGTGACCCGCGTGACCAAGGCGGTGTTCCCCAACACCACCAACCACCACAACACCCTGTTCGGCGGCACCGCCCTGGCCTGGATGGACGAAGTGTCGTTCATCGCCGCCACGCGCTTCTGCCGCCTGCCGCTGGTGACCGTGTCCACTGACCGTATCGACTTCAAGCACCCGATCCCGGCGGGCTCGATCGTCGAGTTGGTGGGGTCGGTCATCAAGGTGGGTAATACCAGCTTGCAGGTGCAGGTGGATGTGTTCGTCGAGAACATGTACCTGGATGGGCGCGAGCGAGCGATTCACGGGGTGTTCAGCTTCGTCGCCATCGACGAGGACAAGCGGCCGGTGCCGGTTTTGCCCCAGGCCTGAGTTCTCCTGCACTGGCCCTTTCGCGGCTAAAGCCGCTCCCACAGGGGTCGCACATACCTCGAGGGCGGTGATATTCCTGTGGGAGCGGCTTTAGCCGCGAAGAGGCCAGTACAGACAACAATTATGCTGCTGTGAAACACTAAGCCATCTCCAACACCCAGCAGCCCCGAATGCCCGCCCTAGACCACCCCCTGATCGACCAGTTCCTCGACGCCCTGTGGCTTGAAAAGGGCCTGTCCGACAACACCCGCATGTCCTACCGCAGCGACCTGGCTCTGTTCAACGGCTGGCTGCAGGAGCACAGCGTCAGCTTGCCCGACGCCGGCCGCGACCTGATTCTCGACCACCTGGCCTGGCGCCTCGACCAGGGCTACAAGCCGCGCTCCACGGCACGCTTCCTGTCCGGCCTGCGCGGCTTCTTCCGCTACCTGCTGCGGGAAAAGCTGGTGGCCATCGACCCGACCCTGCAAGTCGACATGCCGCAACTGGGCAAGCCACTGCCCAAGTCGTTGTCCGAAGCCGACGTCGAAGCCTTGCTGCAGGCCCCGGACCTGGGCGAAGCCATCGGCCAGCGTGACCGCGCCATGCTCGAAGTGCTTTACGCCTGCGGCCTGCGGGTCACCGAACTGGTCAGCCTGGCCCTCGACCAGGTCAACCTGCGCCAGGGCGTGCTGCGGGTGATGGGCAAGGGCAGCAAGGAGCGCCTGGTGCCCATGGGCGAAGAGGCGGTGGTGTGGCTGCAACGCTACCTGCGCGATGGCCGCGCCGAACTGCTCAATGGCCGCCCCAGCGATGTCTTGTTCCCCAGCCAGCGTGGCGAGCAGATGACCCGCCAGACCTTCTGGCATCGCATCAAGCACCATGCCCGGGTCGCCGGCATCGACAAACCGCTGTCGCCGCACACCCTGCGCCATGCCTTCGCTACTCATCTGCTCAACCATGGCGCCGACCTGCGCGTGGTACAGATGCTGCTGGGCCACAGTGACCTGTCGACCACGCAGATCTATACCCATGTCGCCAAGGCCCGCCTGCAGCAATTGCACGCCCAGCACCACCCGCGTGGATGAATGTTTTTCATGTTCCGCCGACCGGTCCTTGCAAGGCCCTTCACCGGCGGTGTGATGTGGTAGGCTTGGGCGGTTTGCACCAAGGGCCGCACGGTCACCGCGTATTTTCCGCAGGTGGCGCCCTCCGGCCCCTGTCCGCCTTCAGGAGTTCCCATGCGCGTGACCCAGTTTTTCGCCGCCGCCGCGTTGGCGCTGGCCAGTACCTTTGCCGTTGCTGCGGCAACCGACAGCAATGCCACTGCCGAGCAGGCCATCCGTAAGTCGTTGCAGAACCTCGAGCTGGAAGTGCCCGTCGAAAGCGTGGCCAGCAGCCCGGTCAGTGGCCTGTATGAAGTCAAGCTGCAGGGCGGCCGCGTGCTGTATGCCAGCGGCGACGGCCAGTTCGTGATGCAGGGCTACCTGTTCCAGATCCAGGACGGCAAGCCGGTCAACCTCACCGAGAAGACCGAGCGCCTGGGCATTGCCAAGCTCATCAACGGCATTCCAGCCGCCGAGATGGTGGTTTATCCTGCCAAGGGCGAGACCAAGTCGCACATCACCGTGTTCACCGACACCACCTGCCCGTACTGCCACAAGCTGCACGCCGAGGTGCCCGAACTCAATCGCCGCGGTATCGAAGTGCGCTATGTCGCCTTCCCGCGTCAGGGTCTCGGTTCGCCGGGTGACCAGCAGTTGCAGGCCGTCTGGTGTTCAAGCGACCGCCGTGCGGCGATGGACAAGATGGTCGAGGGTGAGGAAATCAAGGCCGCCAAGTGCGCCAACCCGGTCAGCAAGCAGTTCCAGCTGGGCCAGTCGATCGGCGTCAACGGCACGCCGGCGATCGTCCTTGAAAGCGGCCAGGTCATTCCGGGCTACCAGCCGGCACCGCAGGTCGCCAAGCTGGCACTGGCCAAGTAATCCAATTCAGTACGCCGTCGTCATGGGGTGACGGCATGTTTCACGGTCGGCATAGGTGTCGGCCGTTCAATGGGGAGTTCACAGTGAAACCGGTCAAAGTAGGCATCTGTGGGTTGGGGACCGTCGGTGGCGGAACCTTCAATGTACTTCAGCGCAACGCCGAGGAGATCGCCCGCCGTGCCGGGCGCGGTATTGAAGTGGCACAGATTGCCATGCGCTCGCAGAACCCGAACTGCCAGATTACCGGTACCCCCATTACCGCTGATGTGTTCGAAGTTGCGAGCAACCCGGAGATCGACATTGTCATCGAGCTGATCGGTGGCTACACCGTGGCCCGCGAACTGGTGCTCAAGGCCATCGAAAACGGCAAGCACGTGGTCACCGCCAACAAGGCGCTGATTGCCGTGCACGGCAATGAAATCTTCGCCAAGGCCCGCGAGAAAGGCGTGATCGTCGCCTTCGAAGCGGCCGTGGCCGGTGGCATCCCGGTGATCAAGGCCATCCGCGAAGGCCTGTCGGCCAACCACATCAACTGGCTGGCCGGCATCATCAACGGCACCGGCAACTTCATCCTCACCGAAATGCGTGAGAAGGGCCGTGCCTTCCCGGATGTGCTGGCCGAAGCCCAGGCGCTGGGTTACGCCGAAGCCGACCCGACCTTCGACGTTGAAGGCATCGATGCCGCGCACAAGCTGACCATCCTGGCCTCGATCGCTTTCGGCATCCCGCTGCAATTCGACAAGGCCTACACCGAAGGCATCACCCAGCTGACCACTGCTGACGTGAATTATGCCGAGGCCCTGGGCTACCGCATCAAGCACCTGGGTGTGGCCCGCCGCACTGCCGAAGGTATCGAGCTGCGCGTACACCCGACGCTGATCCCGGCCGACCGCCTGATCGCCAACGTCAACGGCGTGATGAACGCCGTCATGGTCAACGGCGACGCCGCCGGTTCCACCCTGTACTACGGCGCCGGTGCCGGCATGGAGCCTACCGCTTCGTCGGTGGTCGGCGATCTGGTCGATGTGGTCCGTGCCATGACCTCCGACCCGGAAAACCGCGTGCCGCACCTGGCCTTCCAGCCGGATTCGCTGTCGGCCCACCCGATCCTGCCGATCGAGGCCTGTGAAAGCGCCTACTACCTGCGCATCCAGGCCAAGGATCACCCGGGCGTACTGGCCCAGGTGGCCAGCATCCTCTCGGAGCGTGGCATCAACATCGAGTCGATCATGCAGAAGGAAGCCGAGGAACAGGACGGCCTGGTGCCGATGATCCTGCTGACCCATCGCGTGGTCGAGCAGCGTATCAACGACGCCATCGTCGCCCTGGAAGCCCTGCAGGACGTGGTCGGCAAGGTCGTGCGCATTCGCGTCGAGCAGCTCAACTAACAATAGTGCCGGCGGGCCGCCAGTGCGGCCCCGGCCCCAGCATCGAAGGTTTGCACCCATGCGCTATATCAGTACCCGCGGCCAGGCTCCGGCCCTCAATTTCGAAGACGTCCTGCTGGCTGGCCTGGCCAGCGACGGCGGCCTGTACGTCCCGGAAAACCTGCCACGCTTCACCCAGGAAGAAATCGCCTCGTGGGCCGGCCTGCCGTACCACGAACTTGCCTTCCGGGTGATGCGCCCGTTCGTCGAAGGCAGCATCGCCGACGCCGACTTCAAGAAGATCCTCGAAGAAACCTACGGCGAGTTCGCCCACGCCGCGGTTGCCCCGCTGCGTCAGCTGAACAGCAACGAGTGGGTGCTGGAGCTGTTCCACGGCCCGACCCTGGCGTTCAAGGACTTCGCCCTGCAACTGCTCGGCCGCCTGCTGGACCACGTGCTGGCCAAGCGCAACGAGCGCGTGGTGATCATTGGCGCTACCAGCGGTGACACCGGTTCCGCCGCCATCGAAGGTTGCCGCCGTTGCGACAACGTCGACATCTTCATCCTGCACCCGCACCAGCGCGTGTCGGAAGTGCAGCGCCGGCAGATGACCACCATCTTCGGCGACAACATCCACAACATCGCCATCGAAGGCAACTTCGACGACTGCCAGGAAATGGTCAAGGCCAGCTTCGCCGACCAGTCGTTCCTCAAGGGCACCCGCCTGGTTGCGGTCAACTCGATCAACTGGGCGCGGATCATGGCCCAGATCGTCTACTACTTCCACGCGGCCCTGCAGCTGGGTGGCCCGGCGCGTTCCGTGGCGTTCTCGGTGCCGACCGGCAACTTCGGTGACATCTTCGCCGGTTACCTGGCACGTAACATGGGGCTGCCGGTCAGCCAGCTGATCGTCGCCACCAACCGCAACGACATCCTGCACCGCTTCATGAGCGGCAACCAGTACGTCAAGGAAACCCTGCACGCGACCCTGTCGCCGTCGATGGACATCATGGTCTCGTCCAACTTCGAGCGCCTGCTGTTCGACCTGCACGGCCGCAACGGCGGCGCCATTGCCGAACTGATGGCCAACTTCAAGCAAGGTGGCGGCTTCAGTGTCGAGCAAGACCGCTGGACCGAAGCGCGCAAGCTGTTCGACTCGCTGGCTGTAAGCGACGAGCAGACCTGCGAAACCATCGCCGAAGTGTTCGCCGCCACCGGCGAAGTGCTTGACCCGCACACCGCAATCGGCGTCAAGGCCGCCCGCGAGTGCCGCCGCAGCCTGGACACGCCGATGGTGGTGCTGGGTACCGCGCACCCGGTCAAGTTCCCGGAAGCGGTGGAGAAGGCCGGTGTTGGCAAGGCGCTGGAGCTGCCGGCGCACCTCAGCGACCTGTTCAGCCGTGAAGAGCGTTGCACGGTGCTGGCCAATGACCTGAAGGCTGTGCAGGGCTTTGTCAGCCAGCATGGCAACCGCGGCAAGCCGCTGTAAACATCGGGGCCGCACTGCGGCCCATCGCCGGCAAGCCAGCTCCCACCCCGACCGCATAGGCCCAAGGTCATGTGCAATCCCTGTGGGAGCTGGCTTGCCGGCGATGGGCTGCGGAGCAGCCCTAATTCTCCGAATCTTCCCACTGCTCCATCAGAAACATCCTATTCAGGCCGCCCAGCGCAAAGCCTAAATTAGCCGGTCCTCCCATCAGGAGCGGCTCATGCACCAGCCCTACGTGTTGATCCACCAGGCTCGCCCATCCCATCAGATCCTCCTGCACCAGGCCCTCAATGCCCAAGGCATGTTCCATGTGCGCATCAGCGAAACCAGCGCAGACCTCGACGCCTGCCTGAACGCCGATCACCGCCCCGATCTGTTGATCCTTGACCACGCCATGCCTACCCGGGCTGGCCTTGCCTTGCTCGAACAGCAGCACCGAACCCGCGCTTTGCTGTTCGTCGGCCAGGCTATCCCCAAGCGCCACAATCTTGCCCAAGAGGCCAGAAACCGGGGCCTCTGGGTGCTCGCCGAACTGCCCTGGCCGCTGTCGATGCCAAGCCTGCAGCGTGCCCTGCAAGCACTGCAGGCGCGCCCGTGGCGGCGTATTCAAACTGTCACGTCCGCCCCGCATGCTCACTGAAGCAGCCGCGGTGTAACGAACTTTCCGCTGCGTCTGTTGGTCAGTTCCTCTATATCCCACCACGCAGCGAGTGATCCGGATGGAAAGAATCTGCAGACTGCTCAACGAAGCCCTGACCCCCTATCAAACCCAGCTCGGCGTCGCCGATGCCGAGGGTAATCGCCAATTGACCATTCACGACCGCCTCGCCGGCATCACCCTGCGGCGCACGGTCAGCGAGCGCCAGTTGCAGGAACAAAGCCTGTTGATCGACCTGGTGGATGGCTTGCACCGCGACCTGCAGATCGCCGAAGGGCGTTTGCAGCCCTGTGTGATCGCGGCATTGCAGCAGCGCCAGCAACCCCATGGAACCTTTGCCTGAGTGATTTATCAGACACTGTAGGGGCAGCCGGGCCAGTGCTTTGCTCCGGCGCTGGCAAGGCTGTCACGGGAAGCCCCAGGGGCTTTCGCTTGGCCCCGGGCGTGTTTCCCCAGCGCCCGGGGTTTCTTTTTGAGTTGCCTGCACCGGCCCTATCGCCGGCAAGCCAGCTCCCACAGTTACTGCACATGGCTTGAGGTTGATGCGGTCGAGGTGGGAGCTGGCTTGCCGGCGATAGGGCCGGTGCAGGCAATCAGTGGCCTTCGAAGAAGCGCTTGCTCTCTTCCAGGTAATCTTCCTGCAACGCCGGGTCCAGCCAGCGTGCATACAACCCCGGCAACACATCCCGGCGCAAGGCAGGCAGCAGTTGGTCGATGTGCGCAATCGCTTCACGCCCCAGCTCGCTGTTCGAACAACCTACATGCAGAAACTGGTAGCGATTCACCCCTTGCACAGGATGAAACCGGTAGTCAGCCAGTGCCCCGCCTTGCTGCTCCACCAGGTAGCGCACTTCGGGCCAGTAACCGAGCACCATGCGCAGGCGCCCGAGCTGTTGCATCTGTAGCAGGTTGGCGGTGGCGTCGTTGCCGTAGTGGCGGCTGAACGCGGTGTCGGGCAACTGGCGCAGGATGGCGTCGATCTGCGTGCCATAGCTGCGCTCGGCGACGACCCCCAGCTTCAGCGGGGTCTTACTCAGCAGGGCATGCAGGTCTACCTCCTGGCCGTCGAGGTAAGGCACCACCAGCGCCTCGCTGTCCTTGCGCAGCACCAGGCCACCACTGAGCACGCCCAGGGAGGGCACGGAAAACCGCACATATTCGGCGCGCTCCGGCGTCCACAGCAGGGTAGGGTCGCAGGTGAAGCTCTTCAGGTCCTGCAGCATCTGGATGCCGCGGGCGCGGTTGACCCGCACGATGCTGTGGTCGTATTCGGGCATCTGCCTGATCAGCAGGGGCAACAGCTGGTCGATCACCCCTTGGCCTTTCTCCGGCCCTTCCAGAATGGTGAACGGCGGCAGGTCGCGCACCAGCCAGAAGATGCGCTCCTTGGCACTGGCAGGCTGCAACAGCAATGCGGGCAGCAGCCCGCACAGCAGGGCCAGGTGGCGTAGGCAACGGGCAGCGCGCATGGACCAGGGCCGCGCCAGGGTCAGACCGTGCCTGCTGCGCGCAGGCTGGCGATGGCCGCCGCGTCGTAGCCCAGGTTGCCGAGCAGTGCCTCGGTGTGTTCGCCCAGCGCCGGGCCTACCCACTCGGTGGAGCCGGGGGTGTCCGACAGCTTGGGCACGATGCCCGGCATGCGGAATGGCTTGCCGTCCGGCAGCTTGGCCTGCAGGAACATTTCGCGTGCCAGGTACTGCGGGTCGTTGAACATGTCCTCGGCCGAATAGATGCGGCTGGCCGGCACTTCGGCGGTGTTCAGCACTTGTATCAGTTGCTCCAGCGGCAGGCTGTTGGCCCAGCGGTCGATTACCCCGTACAGCTCGTCACGGCGCAGGTCGCGGCCATCGTTGGTGGCCAGGGTCGGGTCGTCGGCCAGGTCGGTGCGGCCAATGGCCTGCATGAAGCGCTTGAAGATCGCATCGCCGTTGGCGCCGATCTGCACATGCTTGCCGTCGGCGCTGGTGTGAATGGAGGAGGGCGTGATGCCGGGCATGATGTTGCCGGTGCGTTCGCGGATAAAGCCGAACACATCGAACTCCGGGACCATGCTTTCCATCATGGCGAAGATCGCTTCGTACAGGGCCACATCCACCACCTGGCCCTGGCCGCCGTTGACTTCACGGTGTCGCAGCGCCATCAGTGCGCCGATCACCCCCCACAGGGCAGCAATCGAGTCACCGATGGAAATGCCCGTGCGCACCGGTGGGCGGTCGTCGAAGCCGGTGATATAGCGCAGGCCGCCCATCGACTCGCCCACGGCGCCGAAGCCCGGCTGGTCCTTCATCGGCCCGGTCTGGCCGAAGCCCGACAGGCGCACCATTACCAGGCGCGGGTTGAGCGCGTGCAGCACGTCCCAGCCCAGGCCGAGTTTTTCCAGCACGCCCGGGCGGAAGTTCTCGATCAGGATGTCGGCCTCGGCCAGCAGGCGCTTGAGAATCTCGCGGCCCTCTGGGTGCTTGAGGTTGAGGGTGAGCGACTGCTTGTTGCGAGCCTGCACGAACCACCACAGCGAAGTGCCCTCGTACAGCTTGCGCCATTTGCGCAACGGGTCGCCGCCATCGGGCGATTCGACCTTGACCACCTCGGCGCCGAATTCGGCACAGATGCGCGAGGCGAACGGGCCAGCGATAAGGGTGCCGAGTTCGACAACTTTGAGACCGGCGAGGGGTTTGCTGGGCGTAGTCATGGGGCATCCGTGGCAGCTGGGCAGATGCGTGGTTTTATCATAGGTCCGAAGCGGCAGATACTGCTGCGGGGCAACGAAGGGCAGTATCGGTTAGACTGTGTCACTTTTTCTCTGCGCAAGAAGCCCGTCGACCATGGCCCAGCCGTCCACCACCTACAAATTCGAACTGAACCTGACCGACCTCGACCGCGGCGTGTACGAAAACGTCCGTCAGACCATCGCCCGCCACCCTTCGGAAACCGAAGAGCGCATGGCCGTACGCCTGCTGGCCTACGCCCTGTGGTACAACGAGAACCTGTCGTTCGGCCGTGGCCTGTCCGATGTGGACGAAGCGGCGCTGTGGGAAAAGAGCCTGGACGATCGCATCCTGCACTGGATCGAAGTGGGCCAGCCGGACGCCGACCGACTGACCTGGTGCTCGCGCCGCACCGAGCGTACCAGCCTGCTGGCCTACGGCAGCCTGCGCGTATGGCAGAACAAGGTGGTGGACGCGGTCAAGGGCCTGAAGAACCTGAGCATTGCCGCCGTGCCGCAGGAGGTGCTGGAAACCCTCGCCACCGACATGCCCCGCACCATCAAGTGGGACGTGATGATCAGCGAAGGCACCTTGTTCGTCACCGACGACCGTGGCCAGCACGAAGTGCAGCTGGAGTGGCTGCTTGGTGAGCGCGGCTGAAGCCCCCCATGCGTATCGAACCTCGCCCGCTGCCGCCGACCCTGCCATTCCTGGGTAACCTGCCACCCTTGCTGACCCGCCTGTACGCCGCGCGCGGCGTGCAGAGCGAGGCCGAGCTGGACAAAAGCCTCGCGCGCCTGCTGCCGTACCAGCAGCTCAAGGGCATCGAGGCCGGCGTGGACCTGCTGGTCGAGGCTATCGACCAGCGCCAGCGCATCCTCATCGTCGGCGACTTCGATGCCGACGGCGCCACTGCCAGTACTGTCGGCGTGCTGGGCCTGCGCCTGCTGGGCGCGGCCCACGTCGACTACCTCGTGCCCAACCGCTTCGAATACGGTTACGGCCTGACCCCGGAAATCGTCGAGGTGGCGCTGCAACGCCAGCCGCAGCTGCTGATCACCGTGGACAACGGCATTTCCAGCGTCGACGGTGTGGCAGCCGCCAAGGCCGCCGGGCTCAAGGTGCTGGTCACCGACCACCACCTGCCGGGCGCGGAGTTGCCCGGCGCCGACGCCATCATCAACCCCAACCAGCCGGGCTGCAGTTTCCCGAGCAAGGCGCTGGCCGGGGTAGGGGTGATCTTCTACGTGCTGATGGCCCTGCGTGCGCGCCTGCGCAGCCTGGGGCGCTACGAAACGCAGCCGCAGCCGAACATCGGCGAATTGCTCGACCTGGTTGCCCTGGGCAGCGTCGCCGACGTGGTGCCATTGGATGCCAACAACCGCATCCTGGTGCACCAGGGCCTCGAGCGCATTCGCGCCGGCCGTGCCCGGCCGGGGCTCAAGGCCATTCTTGAAGTGGCCCGGCGCGATCACCGGCGTATCACCTCGACCGACCTTGGCTTCATCCTGGGACCGCGGCTGAACGCTGCCGGGCGCCTGGACGACATGAGCCTGGGCATCGAATGCCTGCTGTGTGAAGACGCGGCCCTGGCCCAGGACATGGCCCAGCAGCTGGACGACCTGAACCAGGACCGCAAGTCCATCGAACAGGGCATGCAGCGCGAGGCCCTGGCCCAGCTCAAGGACCTGCCTGTCGAGTCGATGCCATATGGCCTGTGCCTGTTCGATGCCGACTGGCACCAGGGGGTTATCGGTATTCTGGCTTCGCGCCTGAAGGAGCGTTACCACCGGCCGACCATCGCTTTCGCCGACGCTGGCGAGGGCATGCTCAAAGGGTCGGCGCGTTCGGTGCCGGGGTTCCATATTCGCGATGCGCTGGATGCCGTGGCGGCGCGCCACCCGCAGTTGATCAGCAAGTTCGGCGGCCACGCGATGGCGGCGGGGTTGTCGTTGCCCGAGGCCAATTTCCCGGCATTTGCCGAGGCGTTCGACGAAGAAGTGCGCCGCCAGCTGCGCGAAGAGGACCTGACCGGTCGGCTGTTGTCCGACGGCAGCCTGGCGGTGGAGGAGTTCCACCTCGACCTGGCCAAGGCCCTGCGCCTTGCCGGGCCCTGGGGGCAGCACTTCCCCGAGCCGCTGTTCCATGGCGTGTTCCAGCTGGTGGAGCAGCGCGTGGTGGGCGAGCGGCACCTGAAGGTGGTGCTCAAGAGCGAGTGCGGCTCGGTGCGGCTGGACGGCATTGCCTTTGGCATTGACCGCGAAGTGTGGCCGAACCCGACGGTGCGTTGGGTCGAGTTGGCGTACAAGCTGGATGTGAACGAGTTTCGTGGCAATGAAAGTGTGCAGTTGATGATTGCCCACATGGAGCCGCGCTGAGGGTAGATACCGCCGCTGCTGACGGCCTGGCGTTGGCCCGTTGTGGGAGCGGGTTCACCCGCGAACACCGGCGAAGCCGGTGCCATACACCGCGTCGCCTGCTTCGCGGGTAAACCCGCTCCCACAGGGCCTGCGGCGGGCTTGAGACTTGCGCTGTACCTGTGCAAGCTGGCTTGCCGGCGAACACCGGCGAAGCCGGTGCCATCCACTGAGTCGCCTGCTTCGCGGGCATGCCCGCTCCCACAGAGCCTGCACCGGGCTCAAGGCTTGCGCTGTACCTGTGGGAGCGGGTTCACCCGCGAACACCGGCGAAGCCGGTGCCATGCACCAAGTCGCATTCTTCGCGGGTAAACCCGCCCACAAGGCTCTGCGGCGGGCTGGCTAATGTGCTCCATGTGCGATCGATGATCACATCAAACTCAGCGCGCCATACCTAACTCGGCATCATCCATCAGCGCCTTGGCCATTGCACTGAGATAGTGCGCAGCCCAGATCATCATGGGTTTCTCATCCATCAGCCCGACGATGGTCAACTCCCGCACATAGCCCATCAATTCCGAAGCCTGATCACGGGCGTCTCGGCACGGAATGCCCGCTTCGATGCGAAATAATGGGTGGGTCTGGTTCTCACCCTGAAAGAAAGTGGTCTTGCCGACGGTGAATTGGGTGTCGTCTGTCTTCATTGATTCCTCTCCTGATCATTCTGAGCGCTTTGTCGAAGGAGAAGAAATGAGGGGGGATCAGGGACTGTCATTTTCATATCAATCACTCGTATGGTTGCTGATTGACCGCCTCTCCGATTCCACACGAAGGGTGGCAGTTGTACGCGGTGTGGAATCCAGGCTACGAGTAAACCCGGTAGGCTTTGCGGCCTTCCGCGCACAACTGCCATGACGACAGCTACTCGGTAATTGATCGGGATTCCACCCCCGGCCGCTGAATGCCAGCGACCAGCAAAGGCTAGAGAGTCAGGATTCCAGTAACAATCAGACGCGAGTCGACAGGACTTGTAGGTTATTTCCTCAGCCTAGGCTTCACTAGATCTGGGCCGTAAGGGATATCTGAAACTCTGATCAGACATGGCGCTGGTAACGCAGAGCCGTTCAACCTCTACCAAATCCCATGGAACCTCCCCCCCAACCATTCTGGTCTAGTCTGAAGTTATGACCGGACCTGGGCCAGGGACGTGCAATTGAGTGTCCGGGCCGGATCACCATTGGAGTCCTTGGGAGGTGCCCTCATGAGCCTGCTGCTCGAGCCTTACACCCTGCGTCAGCTGACCCTGCCCAACCGCATCGCCGTTTCGCCGATGTGCCAGTATTCCGCCGTCGATGGCCTGGCCAACGATTGGCACCTCGTCCATTTAGGCAGCCGCGCCGTGGGTGGCGCTGGCCTGGTAATCACTGAAGCCGTGGCGGTGACCGCCGATGGCCGCATCACCGCTGAAGACCTCGGCCTGTGGGACGACGCTCAGATCGCCCCGCTGCAACGCATCACCCGTTTCATCACCGCCCAGGGGGGCGTGCCCGGTATCCAACTGGCTCACGCCGGGCGCAAGGCCAGCACCTATCGCCCGTGGCTGGGCAAGCAAGGCAGCGTCAAGCTCGAAGAGGGCGGCTGGCAGCCGGTAGGGCCGTCGAAAATCGCCTTCGACCCGCAGCACACCGCGCCGCGGGAATTGAACAAGGATGAGATCGATCAGGTGATCACCGCCTTCGTCGCCTCCACCGAGCGTGCCCTGAAGGCCGGTTTCAAAGTGGTCGAGATCCACGCCGCCCACGGCTACCTGTTGCACCAGTTCCTGTCGCCGCTGAGCAACCAGCGTCGCGACGAGTACGGCAGTTGCTTCGAAAACCGCATCCGCCTGACCCTGCAGGTGGTCGAGGCCGTGCGCAAAGTCTGGCCTGCCGAGTTACCGCTGTTCGTGCGGGTATCGGCGACCGACTGGGTCGAGGACGGCTGGAACCCGGATGAAACCGTCGAACTGGCCCGCCGCCTGCGTGGCTTGGGCGTCGACCTGATCGATGTGTCCTCCGGCGGCACCTCGGTCAACGCCGAAATCCCCACCGGCCCCGGCTACCAGACGCGCTTCGCCGAGCGTGTGCGCAAGGAATCGGAAATCGCCACCGGCACCGTGGGCATGATCACCGAACCGGCCCAGGCCGAGCACATTCTGCGCACCGGCCAGGCCGACATCATCTTCCTCGCCCGCGAACTGCTGCGCGACCCGTACTGGCCGCTGCATGCCGACGACGACCTGGGCGGCAACAAAGCTACCTGGCCTGCGCAATACCAGCGTGCCACCAGTCGGGCCAACCCGATTCACGAGTCGGACCTGCGGGATTGACCTGACCCAAGCATTACGCGGTCGTTGTAGGAGCGGCCTTGTGTCGCGAAAGGGCTGCGAAGCGGCCCCAGGTTTCCAGCTCCGCCGCTGATATTGCCGGGGCCGCTTTGCGGCCCTTTCGCGACACAAGGCCGCTCCTACAACGACCGCGTCGGCATCTCAATTCAGCTATAGGCAGCCTTGCTGAGAATATCGCTTACCCACTGGTTGATACTTTTCTCGGCCAACTCTGCCTTGGCCGCCACACTGGCATGAAGGGTAGGCTCCAGGCGCAGGCTGAGCTTGCCGGAGTAGGTTTTCTGTGGCTCACGGCCCAGGCGTTGGCAAGTCTCAAGATAATCGTCCACGGCGTCTTCAAATGCCTGGCGCAGCTCACTGATCGATTCGCCATGGAAGCCGATCACATCGCGAATACCTGCGACATGGCCGATCAGTAACTGGTCTTCGTCGCTGTATTCGATACGAGCGGCGTAGCCGCGGTAGGTCATGACATTCATGGTATTACTCCTGCCTGCTCGAGGAACTGGCGGGCGTCTCTTAGTTGATAGGGCTTGGCGTGCCTGTCCGGATGAGGGCGATGGAAGGTTGCTACAGCGCCATTGAGTTCAAAGCGAACCCGTGACCCTCTTCCTTCGATGACCCGGGCACCCAGTGATACCAACATTGACTCCAGTCGCACCCATTCCAGCGTCCTGGGAACCGGCTTTTTCAGTACTGCTTCAAGTGTGGCTTGCTGATGGTTATTCATGGTATCAGATTATGATACCAATGAGAGGGGCTCAATGGATGAGTAGTAGGATGAAGGGGATCGTCCTTGAAGGAAACGTCTGAGATGTTGACCGAGGGGATGCAAAGCCCCTCGATCCAACACGACCGCTCAATGCTTGATCATCACATGCCGCACACAGGTGTAGTCCTCCAGCCCATACATCGACATGTCCTTGCCATACCCCGAATGCTTCTGCCCGCCGTGGGGCATTTCGCTGACCAGCATGAAGTGGGTGTTCACCCACGTGCAGCCATACTGCAGGCGCGCCGCCAGGCGGTGGGCGCGGCCGGTGTCGCGGGTCCATACCGATGAGGCCAGGCCGTAGTTGGAGTCGTTGGCCCATTCCAGTGCCTGCGCTTCGTCGTTGAAGCGGGTCACCGACACTACCGGGCCGAACACTTCGTTGCGCACGATTTCGTCATCCTGCAGGGCATCGGCCAGCACGGTTGGTTCGAAGAAGAAACCGTCGCCATCAATCGCCTTGCCACCGGTCACCAGGCGAATGTGCGGCTGGGCGATGGCCCGTTGCACCAGCCCTGCGACCTTGTCGCGGTGCTGGGCACTGATCAGTGGCCCCAGTTCGGTGTCCTCGGCTTCCTGCAGGCCTGGCTTTAGGCTGGCCACTGCGGCCCCCAGGCGTTCGACGAAACGCTCGTAGATGCCATCCTGCACGTACAGCCGACAGGCGGCGGTGCAGTCCTGGCCGGCGTTGTAGAAGCCGAAGGTACGGATGCCGTCGATGGCGGCATCGATGTCGGCATCGTCGAACACCAGCACCGGGGCCTTGCCGCCCAGTTCCATGTGCATGCGTTTCACGCTGTCGGCAGTGGCGCTGATGATGTGAGCGCCGGTGGGGATCGAGCCGGTCAGCGACACCATGCGCACCTTGGGGTGGTTGACCAGCGGGTTGCCGACCGTCTGGCCACGGCCGAAGAGGATGTTCAGCACCCCCGGTGGCAGCAGGTCCTGGGCCAGTTCGCCGAGGCGCAGGGCGGTCAGCGGGGTCAGCTCGGAGGGCTTGATCACCACCGTGTTGCCGGCAGCCAGGGCCGGGGCGATCTTCCACGCCAGCATCATCAACGGGTAGTTCCACGGTGCGATCGAGGCCACCACGCCCAGCGGGTCGCGGCGGATCATCGAAGTATGCCCCGGCAGGTACTCGCCGGCTGCCGAGCCACCCAGGCAGCGCGCCGCACCGGCGAAGTAGCGGAGCACGTCGGCAATTGCCGGGATCTCGTCATTCAGCGCGGCGCTCAGCGGCTTGCCGCAGTTCTGCGATTCCAGTCGGGCCAGTTCATCGCCATGGGCTTCGATAGCGTCGGCCAGCGCCAGCAAGGCTTGCGAGCGTTCCTTGGGGCTGGTTTGCGACCAGCTGTCGAAGGCCTGGTCGGCGGCGCGCACGGCGCTGTCCACCTGGGCCTCGCTGGCTTCGTTGATCTGCGCCAGGGCACTGCCCAGCGCCGGGTTGAGCACGGTCCAGGCCGGGCCTTCGCCAGCGACCAGCTGGCCATTGATCAGCATCTGCGTTTGCATCGGGGACTCCTCCAGGGTCATTTGCCGCTGCCCGCGACGCTTTCACCGCCACGGGTCAGGTAATAGGCGCCAAGGATCGGCAGCATGGTCACCAGCATCACCAGCATGGCGACCACGTTGGTCACCGGCACGTCGCGCGGGCGGCTGAGCTGGTTTAGCAACCAGATCGGCAGGGTGCGTTCGTGGCCGGCAGTGAAGGTGGTGACGATGATTTCGTCGAACGACAGGGCAAAGGCCAGCATGCCACCGGCCAGCAGAGCCGAGCCGAGGTTGGGCAGGATGATGTAGCGGAAGGTCTGCCAGCCATCGGCGCCCAGGTCCATCGAGGCTTCGATCAGGCTCTGCGAAGTACGCCGCAGGCGGGCGATCACGTTGTTGTAGACGATCACCACGCAGAACGTGGCATGGCCGACCACGATGGTGAACATCCCGGGCTCGATCCCCAAGGTCTTGAACGCCGAGAGCAGGGCGATACCGGTGATGATGCCGGGCAGGGCGATGGGCAGGATCAGCATCAGCGAAATGCTCTCCTTGCCGAAAAAGCTGCGCCGGTACAGCGCCGCCGAGGCCAGCGTGCCGAGCACCAGGGCGATCAGCGTGGCCAGGCAGGCCACTTGCAGTGACAGCTTGATCGCTTCCAGCACATCGGGCCGGGCGAAGGCCACGGCGAACCACTTCAGGGTAAAGCCCTTGGGCGGGAAGCTGAACGCCGCGTCTTCGGTGTTGAAGGCATACAGGAAGATGATCAGGATCGGGAAGTGCAGGAACAGCAACCCGCCCCAGGCCGCCAGGCGTAGCCCGGTCGAGGCTTTTTCAGAGTGCATCGAAGGCCCCCAGTCGCTTGACGATGGACAGGTACACCGCGATCAGCACGATCGGCACCAGGGTGAACGCGGCAGCCATCGGCATGTTGCCGATCGCCCCTTGCTGGGCATAGACCATGCTGCCGATGAAGTAGCCGGGCGGGCCGATCAGCTGCGGCACGATGAAGTCGCCCAGGGTCAGCGAGAAGGTGAAGATCGAGCCGGCGGCAATGCCCGGGATCGACAGCGGCAGTATCACCTGCACGAAGGTTTGCCCGGGCCGGGCGCCGAGGTCTGCCGAGGCTTGCAGCAGCGATGGCGGCAAGCGTTCCAGCGAGGCCTGGATCGGCAGGATCATGAACGGCAGCCAGATGTACACGAACACCATGAAGCGCCCCAGGTGCGAAGTCGACAGCGTGCTGCCGCCCACGCCCGGTACCGCCAGCACCGTTTGCAGCAGGGCATCCAGGTGCAGCTGCTGGACGAACCATTGGGCCACGCCGCCCTTGGCCAGCAGCAGGGTCCAGGCGTAGGTCTTGACGATGTAGCTGGCCCACATCGGCATCATCACCGCGATATAGAAAAACGCCTTGGTCTTGCCGCTGGTATAGCGCGCCATGTAGTAGGCGATGGGGAAGGCCAGCACCGCGCTGGCCAGCGACACCGCCAGCGCCATGCCCAGGGTGCGCAGGATGATGTCGAAGTTCGACGGGTTGAACAGCGCGGCGAAATTGCCCAGGGTCAGGTCCGGTGTCACCGCCATGGTGAAGTCGTCGAAGGTATAGAAGCCCTGCCACAGCAGGTTCAGCAGCGAGCCCAGGTAGATAGCGCCGAACCAGGTCAGCGGTGGGACCAGCAGCAGGGCCAGGTACAGGTTGGGGCGCCGGTACAGCAGGTTGGACAGGCCGCGCAGTGTGCTCATTTCAGCGGCCCTCGGTTTCCTGCAGCACCGTCATGGCTTCGCGGGGCCAGTGCGCCTGTACCCGTTGCCCGGGTTGCCAGGCCTGTGCCTGCGCCTGCCAGCGGTCGTTGGCCTGGCTCACCGCCAGCAACTGGCCGCTGTCCAGTTGCAGCTCGTAGCGGGTGGCACTGCCCTGGTACTGGATATCGCGCAGCTGGCCGCTGACCTGGACGTGCTGGCCGGCTGTGGCCGGGTCGCCGAGGCGGATGTGTTCGGGGCGGATGGAGAAGGGCGCCGGGCTGCCATTGAGCAACGTGGCCAGTTCGCCGCGCACAACGTTGGAGGTGCCGACAAATTCGGCGACGAAGGTGGTTGCCGGTTGCATGTACAGGTTGCGCGGGGTGTCGACCTGCTCGATACGGCCGCGGTTGAACACTGCGACGCGATCGGACATCGACAGCGCCTCGGTCTGGTCGTGGGTGACGAAGATGAAGGTGATGCCCAGCTGGCGCTGCAGCTTTTTCAGCTCGCCCTGCATCTGTTCGCGCAACTTAAGGTCCAGCGCGCCAAGCGGCTCGTCCAGCAGCAGTACCCGTGGCCGGTTGACCAGCGCGCGGGCCAGGGCCACGCGTTGGCGCTGGCCCCCGGACAACTGCGCCGGCTTGCGTGCGCCGTAGCCGGCCAGGGCCACCATTGCCAGGGCTTCTTCGGCGCGGCTGTGGCGTTCGGCCTTGGCCACGCCTTTTACCTTCAGGCCGTAGGCGATGTTGTCCAGTACGTTCATGTGCGGGAACAGGGCGTAGTCCTGGAATACGGTGTTGACGTCGCGCTGGTAGGGCGGTACGCCCGCAGCCTCGACACCGTGGATGCGGATCGAACCGCTGGTGGGTTGCTCGAAGCCTGCGATCAGGCGCAGGCAGGTGGTCTTGCCCGAGCCAGAGGGGCCGAGCATGGAGAAGAATTCGCCATCGATGATGTCGATGCTGACCTGGTCGACGGCCTTGACCTCGCCGAAGGTGCGGGAAACCTGGGTGAACTGGACGGCTAGGGGCATGCATAGGCTCCGGACAACTGGCTTTCTCCTGTGCTGGCCTCTTCGCGGGCATGCCCGCTCCCACAGGTAAAGCACCACCCTTACAGGTGGTGATGAACCTGTGGGAGCGGGTTCACCCGCGAAGAGGCCGGCACAGGCATTCAGGTAACCTCAGCGCCCGCCCATGATCGCAATGTAATCCTGGGTCCAGCGGCTATACGGCACGAACTTGCCGCCCTGGGCCTGCGGGGTTTTCCAGAAGGCGATCTTGTCGAAGTTGTCGAAACCGTTGGTCTTGCAGCCCTCGGCCCCTAGCAGCTCGCTGCCGGTGCAGGCCGCCGGCACTGCCGGCAACGAACCGAACCAGGCCGCCACGTCCCCCTGTACTTTCGGCTGAAGCGACCAGTCCATCCATTTGTAGGCACAGTTGGGGTGCTTGGCCTCGCTGTGCAGCATGGTGGTGTCGGCCCAGCCGGTCGCGCCCTCCTTGGGAATGGTCGAGGCCACGGGCTGCTTTTCGGCCTTGAGGCCATTGACCATGTAGCCCCAGGAGCTGGAGGCAACCACGCCTTCGTTCTTCACGTCGCTCATCTGCACCGTGGCGTCATGCCAGTAGCGGTGGATCAGCGGTTGCTGCTGGCGCAGCAGCTCCAGCACGGCCTTGTACTGCGCTTCGCTCAGCTCGTACGGGTCCTGGATGCCCAGCTCCGGCTTGGCCGCCTTCAGGTACAACGCCGCATCGGCGATGTAGATCGGCCCATCGTAGGCCTGCACGCGGCCCTTGTTCGGCTTGCCGTCGGGCAGGTTCTGCGGCTCGAACAGCACGCCCCAGCTGGTGGGCGCCTGCTTGAACACGTCGGTGTTGTACAGCAGCACGTTCGGCCCCCACTGGTAGGGGGTGCCATAGACCTGCTTGTCGACCACGTACCAGCCACCGTTCTGCAGCCGTGGGTCGATGTTCTTCCAGTTGGGGATCAAGGCGGTGTTGATCGGCTGTACCCGCTTGCCCGCGATCAGCCGCAGCGAGGCATCGCCCGAGGCGGTGACCAGGTCGTAGCCGCCCTTGGTCATCAGGCTGACCATCTCGTCCGAGGTGGCGGCGGTCTTGACGCTGACCTTGCAGCCGGTTTCCTTCTCGAAGCCGGTCACCCAGTCGTAGGCCTTGTCGCTTTCACCGCGCTCGATGTAGCCGGGCCAGGCGACGATGTCCAGGCGGCCCTCGCCGGGCCCCAGGGCCTTGGGCGGTTCGGCAGCCTGCAGGCTGGCGCTGGCCAGCAGGGCGCAGGCGGTTGCGCCGAGCAATGCGGTCTTGTGCACTGACATGGTGTTCCCTCTTCTTGGAGATTTTGGTCGGGGCAGTCATCAAGCAAGCCGTGAAGCGATCGTCATGAACGTGGTGCGGTTAGCGCGGTATTGGCGATATCGAGTCTAGTTGGCTTTTTGCCAGCCAATGCAACATCCGGAAGCAAATCCCCCCATGGCGATCGGGCGGGCAGGGCTTAACCTGACGGCTCCCTTGGCCAACGTGGAGACCGTTTGATGAATACCCGGGGATTGCTCGACCAGTTGCTCAAGTCCGGCCAGGACTTGCTCGCCAGCCAGGCCGGCAAGGGCAGCTCTGGCAAGCCAGGCACCAGTGCCGGCGGCCTTGGCAGCCTGCTTTCCGGTGCCGGTGGCGGCGCCCTGGCGGCGGGTGCCATGGGCTTGCTGCTGGGCAACAAGAAGGCCCGCAAATATGGCGGCAAGGCCCTTACCTATGGCGGCCTGGCCGCGCTCGGTGTGCTGGCCTACAAGGCCTACGGCAACTGGCAGGCGCGCCAGCAGGTGGCCGCCACCGAGCCACAGACCGTCGACCGCCTGCCGCCGGCCCAGGCCGAGCTGCACAGCCAGGCGGTACTGCGGGCGCTGGTGGCGGCGGCCAAGTCCGATGGCCATATCGACGAACGCGAGCGTGCGCTGATCGAGGGCGAATTCACCCGCCTGGACAACGACCGCGAGTTGCAGCACTGGCTGCATGCCGAGCTGAACAAGCCGCTGGACCCGGCCGAAGTGGCCCGTGCCGCGCAAACGCCGGAAATGGCCGCCGAGATGTACCTGGCCAGCGTGATGATGGTCGACCAGGAAAACTTCATGGAGCGCGCCTACCTGGACGAACTGGCCCGCCAGCTGCGCCTGGACCCGGCCCTGCGGCAGGAACTGGAAAGCCAGGCAAGGCTTGCCGCCGGCCAGTGACGGGGGCTGCGTTGCAGCCCATCGCCGGCAAGCCGGCTCCCACAGGGATCGCACATGGCTTGCCGGCGATTGGCCGCACAGCGGCCCCAATGGCGTTGGGCACAAATGACCGGTCTGTCGGCAAGGTTACCTGGTTACCCCACATTTCAGCCGCATGAGCACTGGGCGCCTGGGCTATACTTCGGCGATTTTTCCCGCTCGTTGTGAATTCCTGAGGGCTGAATGTGAAGAACTGGACCTTGCGCCAACGGATCCTGGCAAGTTTCGCCGTGATCATCGCCATCATGCTGCTGATGATCGTGGCCGCCTACTCGCGGTTGGTGACCATCGCATCCGCCGAGCAGGCAGTGGGGACCGACAGCATTCCCGGCCTCTACTACAGCTCGATGATCCGCAGTGCCTGGGTCGACAGTTACGTCACCAGCCAGCAGCTGGTGGGGCTGTCCAACCACCGCGAATTCACCTCGGCCGACGCGGAGCTGTTCAAGAGCTTCCAGGACCGCCTGAAAGAGCACATGGCCAGCTACCAGGGCACCATTCAGGATGATGACGACCAGGCGCGCTTCGACGCCTTCATCCAGATGGAAGTTGCCTACCTCAAGATCGTCGACCAGGTGCTGGAAGCCTATCGACAGCGCAACTACGCGGAAGCCCAGCGGTTGATCACCGATGTGCTCACCCCAGCCTGGCTCGAAGGCCGCAAGCACCTGAACGAAGTGATCGAGCACAACCGCGCCTCCGCCGACGCCGACACCAACGAGATTGTCGGCGCCGTGAGCACGGCCAAGGGCAGCATGATAGTTTCGCTGCTGCTGGCGATCATCGCCGCCGGTATCTGCGGCCTGTTGCTGATGCGCGCCATCACCGCGCCCATGCAGCGCATTGTCCATGCCCTCGACAAACTGCGCTCCGGCGACCTGAGCATGCGCCTGAGCCTGGACCGCAAGGACGAGTTCGGCGCCATCGAAAGCGGCTTCAACGAAATGGCCGAGGCCCTGGCCAACCTGGTGGCCCAGGCCCAGCGTTCGTCGGTGCAGGTGACCACCTCGGTGACCGAAATCGCCGCAACCTCCAAGCAACAGCAGGCCACCGCCACCGAAACGGCCGCCACCACCACCGAAATCGGCGCCACCTCGCGGGAAATCGCCGCCACTTCGCGTGACCTGGTGCGCACCATGACCGAAGTCACCTCGGCCGCCGACCAGGCCTCCAGCCTGGCCGGTTCCGGCCAGCAGGGCCTGGCACGCATGGAAGAAACCATGCACCAGGTGATGGGCGCCGCCGACCTGGTCAACGCCAAGCTGGGCATCCTCAACGAAAAGGCCAGCAACATCACCCAGATGGTGGTGACCATCGTCAAGGTCGCCGACCAGACCAACCTGCTGTCGCTCAACGCTGCCATCGAAGCGGAAAAGGCCGGCGAGTACGGCCGCGGCTTTGCCGTGGTAGCCACCGAAGTGCGCCGCCTGGCCGACCAGACCGCCGTGGCCACCTACGATATCGAGCAGATGGTGCGCGAGATCCAGTCGGCGGTGTCGGCCGGGGTCATGGGCATGGACAAGTTTTCCGAAGAAGTGCGCCGCGGCATGTTCGAGGTGCAGCAAGTGGGCGAACAGCTCAGCCAGATCATCCACCAGGTGCAGGCCTTGGCCCCACGCGTGCTGATGGTCAACGAAGGCATGCAGGCCCAGGCCACCGGTGCCGAGCAGATCAACCAGGCGCTGGCCCAGCTCAGCGATGCTAGCACCCAGACGGTCGAATCGCTGCGCCAGGCCAGTTTCGCCATCGATGAGCTGAGCCAGGTGGCCGCTGGCCTGCGTGGCGGCGTGTCGCGCTTCAAAGTCTGACTGCGATGAACGACTTGCAACCGCGCGCCGCGCGGGCGGTCAACGCCAAGGGGGCGTTGTACCTGCAGTTTCGCATCCGGGAGCAACGCTTTGCCCTGAGCGTGCACGAGGTGATCGAGGTGCTGCCGCGCCAGCCGCTCAAACCGATCGCCAAGGCGCCTGCCTGGGTCGCAGGCATCCTTGCACACCGGGGCCTGCTGGTACCGGTGGTCGACCTGGCGGCATTGAGCTTCGGCCAGCCGGCGGCGCAGCGCACCAGTACCCGCCTGGTGCTGGTGCACTACCGAGGCGGCCTGCAGCTTGGCCTGATCCTGGAACAGGCCACCGAAACCCTGCGTTGCCACCCCGACGAGTTCCAGCCGTATGGCGTGGATAGCGGTGAAGCCCCGTACCTGGGGCCGGTGCGTCAGGACGAGCAGGGCTTGTTGCAGCGCATCGAAGTCAACGACCTGCTGCCCGATGCCGTGCACGAGTTGCTGTACGCGGATGATCCGACAGGGATGCCGACATGAACGAACAGCATTTTTTCCGCTTCCTGCGTGAACGCATCGGCCTGGACGTGGAGTCGGTGGGCGCGCCCATGGTCGAGCGTGCGCTGCGCCAGCGCTGCGTGGCCGTGAACGCTGCGGACCTGGATGATTACTGGCTGCACCTGCAGCAGTCGATGGATGAGCAACAGGCGCTGATCGAAGCGGTCATCGTCCCGGAAACCTGGTTCTTCCGTTACCCCGAATCCTTCACCGCCTTGGCCAGCCTGGCGCACAAGCGCTTGGCCGAGCTGGCCGGGGCGCGCCCGCTGCGTTTGCTCAGCCTGCCTTGCTCGACCGGCGAGGAACCCTATTCGCTGGCCATGGCCTTGCTCGATGCCGGTATCGCGCCGGGGGCGTTCATGATCGACGGCATGGACATCAGCCCCAGTTCCGTGGCCAAGGCCGGGCAGGCCGTGTACGGGCGCAATGCCTTCCGTGGCAGCGACCTGGGCTTTCGCGAGCGTTACTTCGATGCCCTCGACGAAGGCCACCTCCTGCATGAGCGGGTGCGCGAGCAAGTCAGCCTGCAGGTGGGCAACGTGCTCGACCCGGCGCTGGCCAGCCGCGATGGACTGTACGACTTCGTGTTCTGCCGTAACCTGCTGATCTATTTCGACGTGCCGACCCAACAACGGGTGTTCGAAGTGCTCAAGCGCTTGTTGCACCCACAGGGTGTGCTGTTCATCGGCCCGGCCGAAGGCAGCTTGCTGGCGCGATTGGGCATGCGCCCGCTGGGGATTGCCCAGTCGTTCGCCTACGTACGCCAGGAGGGTGGCGGCGCTGCGCTGGCTGCGCCCCCGGTCCAGCCCTTGCGGCGCACATCGCCAGCACCGGCCAAGCCAGGCTATCCGTTACCGAGCGCAGCGTCGCCGCGCCCACTGCGGGTGCTGCCCGTGGCTGCCAAGCCAGCGCCGGTGCGCGAACACAAGCGCGAGGAGGCAAGCGAGTTGCTGGCCAGCATTGCCCGGCTTGCCAATGCCGGCGCCAGCGAGCAGGCCCGTGCCGAATGCCAGCGCTACCTGGGCCAGTTCGCGCCTTCGGCGCAGGTTTACTACTGGTTGGGGCTGCTCAGCGATACCGAAGGCGATGCGCAGCAGGCACTGACCCACTATCGCAAAGCCCTGTACCTGGAACCGCAGCACCCCGAGGCGCTGGTGCACCTGGCGGCCTTGCTGGCGGCCCAGGGTGACCTGTCCGGTGCCCGGCGCCTGCAGGAGCGCGCCGCACGGGTTGGTCGGGAGTCTGAACGATGAAGGAATCCGCGATGCAATTGCTCGCCGAGGATGACGCGCACATCGACGACTGCTGGAACCGCATTGGCGTGCACGGCGACAAGCAGTGCCCGCTGCTGGAACGTCACGTTCACTGCCGCAACTGCGAGGTATATGCCGCAGCGGCCACACGCCTGCTCGACCGCTACGCGCTGATGCAGGACCACCAGGCTGCCGTGGCGCCACCGGTCGAGGAAAACACCGGCCGCTCCATGCTGCTGTTCCGCCTGGGCGAAGAGTGGCTGGCGCTGGCCACCGCCTGCCTGGCCGAAATTGCCCCGCTGCAGGCGGTGCATTCGCTGCCGCACCAGCGCTCGCGAGTGTTGCAGGGGGTGGCCAACGTGCGCGGTGCGCTGGTGCCGTGCCTGTCACTGGCCGACCTGCTGGGTGTGCAGGCCAGCGCTGCCGAGCAACGTGGCGGCCGGGCGATGCCACGCATGCTGATCCTGGCCGCGGATGGCGGGCCGGTGGTGATGGCGGTCGAGGAAATCGACGGCATTCACCGGCTCGACCCGCTGCTGCTGGGCAGCGGCCAGGACGCCTCCCACTTCACCGCAGCGGTCCTGCAATGGCGTGGCCGCAGCGTGCGGGTGCTGGACGATCAACACTTACTGTCTGCCGTGCAGCGGAGCCTGTCATGACCCCAGAGCAAATGCGCGACGCATCGTTGCTCGAACTGTTCAGCCTGGAGGCCGAGGCGCAGACCCAGGTGCTCAGCGTCGGCCTGATGGCGCTGGAGCGTAATCCCACGCAGGCCGACCAGCTTGAGGCTTGCATGCGCGCGGCCCACTCGCTGAAGGGCGCGGCGCGGATTGTCGGGGTGGACGCTGGCGTCAGCGTCGCCCACGTCATGGAGGACTGCCTGGTGGCCGCCCAGGAGGGCCGCCTGCGCCTGAGCGCCGAGCATATCGATGCCCTGTTGCAGGGCACCGACCTGTTGATGCGCATCGCCACGCCTGGCGATGCCGGGGCGCAGGCGACCCTGCCGGTGTTCCTTGCGCAAATGGCCAACCTGCTCGACCCGGGGGCGGCAGCCGTGCCCCCCGCGCCACCAGCCGTGCCAGCGCTGCCGGAAGCGCCGGTGCAAACCGTGCAAGCCGAACCTTTGCCGCTGCCTGTCGAACCCTTGGAGCCTGAGCCCGAGCCCGAGCTGGCCCCACGTCGCAAGGCCGGCAAGCGCACCGGCGAAGGTACGGAGCGGGTGCTGCGGGTCACCGCCGACCGCCTCAACAGCCTGCTCGACTTGTCCAGCAAGTCGCTGGTGGAAACCCAGCGGCTCAAGCCTTACCTGGCCACCCTGCAGCGCCTCAAGCGCATGCACGGCCAGGGCATGCAGGCGCTTGATGGCCTGCGCATGCAACTGGAGGACAGTGGCCAGAGCAGCGAGGTGCTCGAAGCCCTGGCACAGACCCAGCGCCTGCTGGCGGAAACCCAGCAGATCCTGCAGCAGCAGGCTGCCGACCTGGACGAGTTCGGCTGGCAGGCCAGCCAGCGCGCACAACTGCTGTACGACACCGCGCTGGCCTGCCGGATGCGGCCGTTTGCCGATGTGCTGACCGGCCAGAGCCGCATGGTGCGCGACCTTGGCCGTTCGCTGGGCAAGCCGGTGCGGCTGCTGGTGGAAGGTGACAAGACCCAGGTCGACCGCGATGTGCTGGAAAAGCTCGAAGCACCGCTGACCCACCTGTTGCGCAATGCGGTCGACCACGGCATCGAGCTGCCCGAGCGGCGCCTGCTGGCGGGCAAGGCGGAGGAGGGGGTTATCCGCCTGCGGGCCTCGCACCAGGCCGGAATGCTCAGCCTGGAACTGATCGACGACGGTGCCGGCATCGACCTCGAGCGCCTGCGCAGCAGCATTGTCGGGCGTGCCCTGTCGCCCGCCGACACGGTGGCGCGGATGAGCGAGGCAGAGTTGCTGACGTTCCTGTTCCTGCCCGGTTTCAGCCTGCGCGACAAAGTCACCGAGGTGTCCGGGCGCGGCGTGGGCCTGGATGCGGTGCAGCACATGATCCGTGAACTGCGCGGTTCTATCGAGCTGACCCAGCTGGCCGGGCAGGGCTGCCGTTTCCACCTGCAGGTGCCACTGACCCTGTCGGTGGTGCGCAGCCTGGTGGTCGAGGTGGGCGGCGAGGCCTATGCCTTCCCGCTCGCTCATATCGAACGCACGCTGGAAGTGAGCGCCGAAGAGATCGTGCAGATCGAGGGGCGCCAGCACTTCTGGCACGAAGGCCGGCACATCGGCCTGGTGGCGGCCAGCCAACTGCTCAACCGCCCGGCCGGGCAATCGCAGGAGAGCAGCCTGCGGGTAGTGGTGATCCGCGAGCGCGAGCAACTGTACGGCGTGGCCGTGGAGCGGCTGGTGGGCGAGCGGGTCCTGGTGGTGATGCCGCTCGACCCACGGCTGGGCAAGGTGCAGGACATTTCTTCCGGCGCCTTGCTCGACGATGGCTCGGTGGTGCTGATCGTCGATGTCGAGGACCTGCTGCGCTCGGTGGAGAAACTGCTCAGCACCGGCAGCCTGGAACGCATCGAGCGCGGCAGCAGCGGCGCCCGTGGCGTGGCGCGCCAGCGCATCCTGGTGGTCGACGATTCGCTGACCGTGCGAGAACTGCAGCGCAAGCTGCTTGGCAACCGTGGCTACGACGTGGCCGTGGCGGTGGATGGCATGGACGGCTGGAACGCCTTGCGTGGCGAGGACTTCGACCTGCTGATCACCGACATCGACATGCCGCGCATGGACGGCATCGAGCTGGTCACCCTGGTGCGCCGCGACCAGCGCCTGCAATCGCTGCCGGTGATGGTGGTGTCCTACAAGGACCGTGAGGAAGACCGACGGCGTGGCCTGGATGCCGGCGCCGACTACTATTTGGCAAAGGCCAGTTTCCATGACGATGCGTTGCTGGATGCTGTGGTTGAGCTGATCGGAGGTGCTCAGGGATGAAGATCGCCATCGTCAACGACATGCCCATGGCCGTGGAGGCGCTGCGCCGGGCGGTCGCCCTGGAGCCGGCGCACGAGGTGGTATGGGTGGCCAGCAATGGCGCCGAGGCGGTGCAGCGCTGCACCGAACAGCAGCCAGACCTGATCCTCATGGACCTGATCATGCCGGTCATGGATGGCGTCGAGGCCACCCGGCGGATCATGGCCGAAACCCCATGCGCCATCGTCATCGTCACGGTTGACCGCAAGCAGAACGTGCACCGGGTGTTCGAGGCCATGGGCTACGGCGCCCTCGACGTGGTAGACACGCCGGCGCTGGGCGCGGGCGATCCCCGTGAAGCGGCGGCGCCACTGCTGCGCAAAATCCTCAATATCGGCTGGCTGATCGGCCAGCAACGTGCGCCTGCCGCCCGCCCGGTGGCCACGCCGCTGCGCGAGGCTTCCCAGCGCCGCGGCCTGGTGGCGATCGGCTCGTCGGCAGGTGGCCCGGCGGCGCTGGAAGTGTTGCTGCAGGGCCTGCCGGCGGCGTTTCCGGCGGCCATCGTGCTGGTCCAGCATGTGGACCAGGTGTTTGCCGCGGGCATGGCCGAATGGCTCAGCAGCGCTGCCGGGCTGCCGGTGCGCCTGGCCCGGGAAGGCGAGCCGCCGCAGCCGGGGCAGGTGTTGCTGGCCGGCACCAATCACCACATCCGCCTGCTACAGAACGGCCAACTGGCCTACACTGCCGAACCTGTCAATGAAATTTACCGGCCCTCGATCGATGTGTTCTTCGAGAGTGTGGCGCGCTATTGGACCGGCGATGCGGTGGGCGTGTTGCTTACCGGCATGGGCCGCGATGGTGCCCAGGGCCTGAAGCTGATGCGCCAGCAGGGCTTCCTGACCATTGCCCAGGACCAGGCCAGCAGTGCGGTGTACGGGATGCCCAAGGCCGCTGCGGCCATCGATGCCGCAGTGGAAATCCGCCCGCTGGAACGCATAGCCGGGCGCTTGATGGAATTTTTCGCAAAATGACGAAGTGTATTGAATCACGCCGCCAGGCCGGCAGTGATCGGGTGAACAGGTATGAATGATTTACCGATCGAAGGTTTCACGACCCCCAACGAGAACTCGGCGATGGTGCTGCTGGTCGACGACCAGGCCATGATCGGCGAGGCGGTGCGGCGTGGCCTGGCCCATGAAGAGAACATCGACTTCCACTTCTGCGCCGACCCGCACCAGGCGGTGGCCCAGGCCGTGCGCATCAAGCCCACGGTGATCCTGCAGGACCTGATCATGCCTGGCCTGGACGGGCTGACCCTGGTGCGTGAATACCGCAACAACCCGGCGACCCAGGATATCCCGATCATCGTCCTGTCGACCAAGGAAGACCCGCTGGTCAAGAGCGCGGCCTTTGCTGCCGGGGCCAACGATTACCTGGTCAAGCTGCCGGACACCATCGAGCTGGTGGCGCGCATCCGCTATCACTCGCGTTCCTACCTTACCCTGTTGCAGCGCGACGAGGCCTACCGCGCCCTGCGCGTCAGCCAGCAGCAACTGCTCGATACCAACCTGATGCTGCAGCGGCTGATGAACTCCGATGGCCTGACCGGGTTGTCCAACCGCCGCCACTTCGACGAGTACCTGGAACTGGAATGGCGCCGGGCCATGCGTGAGCAGCAGCAATTGTCGCTGCTGATGATCGACGTGGACTATTTCAAGGCCTACAACGACAGCTTTGGCCACCTGGCCGGTGACGAGGCCTTGCGCCAGGTGGCCGAGGCGATCCGCGGCTCGTGCTCGCGGCCGACCGACCTGCCGGCGCGCTATGGTGGCGAGGAATTCGTCCTGGTATTGCCCAACACCTCGCCGGGCGGGGCACGCCTGGTGGCCGAGAAGCTGCGCCAGACCGTGCTCGGCCTGGGCATCCCGCACACCGCGCCGGTGCCCGACTCGTATCTGACCGTGAGCATTGGCCTGGCCACCCAGACTCCGTCCATCGGCAGCCATAGCCGGCAACTGATCTCGGCTGCGGACAAAGGCCTGTACCAGGCCAAGAATGGCGGGCGCAACCAGGTTGGTATCGCCTGACAGGGCCTCATCGCCGGCAAGCCAGCTCCCACAGGTACAGCGCATGCCTGAGACCTGCGCTGTACCTGTGGGAGCTGGCTTGCCGGCGATAGGCCGGGGCAGGCGTTCACCTCTTTCTGCCGACACCACTTCTACCGCCCGGCGGGTCTGCCGCCCTGCGGCGGACTCGGTTATACTCGCAGGCTTTTCACCGAATTCGTGCGAGTAGCCAGCCCATGGAAATCCAACCGATCCTGAACACCATCAAGGACCTCACCGAGCGTTCCCAGTCCATTCGGGGGTATCTTTGACTACGATCACAAGCATGACCGCCTGATCGAAGTCAACCGCGAGCTGGAAGACCCCAACGTCTGGAACAAGCCTGAGTACGCCCAGGCCCTGGGCCGCGAGCGTGCCATGCTGGCACAGGTCGTCGAGACCCTGGACAAGCTGTCCGGTGGCCTGGCCGACTGCCAGGACCTGCTCGACATGGCCGTCGAGGAAAATGACGAAGGCGCCGTCGGCGACGTCGTGACCGAACTGGAAGGCCTGGAAGAAAAACTGGCCCAGCTCGAGTTCCGTCGCATGTTCAGCGGCGAGATGGACATGAACAACGCCTACCTGGACATCCAGGCCGGCTCCGGTGGTACCGAGGCGCAGGACTGGGCCAACATCCTGCTGCGCATGTACCTGCGCTGGGCCGACAAGCGTGGTTTCGATGCCACCATCATCGAGCTTTCCGAAGGTGAAGTCGCCGGCATCAAGGGCGCTACCGTGCATATCAAGGGCGAGTACGCCTTCGGCTGGCTGCGCACCGAGATCGGCGTGCACCGCCTGGTACGCAAGAGCCCGTTCGACTCCGGTGCCCGTCGCCACACCTCGTTCTCGGCGGTGTTCGTGTCGCCCGAGATCGACGACAAGGTCGAGATCGAGATCAACCCGGCCGACCTGCGTATCGACACCTACCGTTCCTCCGGTGCCGGTGGTCAGCACGTGAACACCACCGACTCGGCGGTGCGTATTACCCACGTACCGACCAACACCGTGGTGGCTTGCCAGAACGAACGCTCCCAGCACGCCAACAAGGACACCGCCATGAAAATGCTGCGGGCCAAGTTGTACGAGCTGGAAATGCAGAAGCGCAATGCCGCCTCGCAGGCGCTGGAAGACAGCAAGTCGGACATCGGCTGGGGCCACCAGATCCGCTCCTACGTGCTGGATGACTCGCGTATCAAGGACCTGCGTACCGGTGTCGAGCGCAGCGACTGCCAGAAGGTGCTGGACGGCGACCTCGACCAGTACCTGGAAGCGAGCCTCAAGCAGGGGCTGTAAACCGCACACAACCGCCGCGGTACCTGGCCTGGGGCCGGTATCGCGTGCCCTGCCCGAAAGGGGCACCGAACACCTGATGGAAAGAATGACGAAATGAGCGACCTCAAGACCGAAGCGCAAGACCTGCAACAGGAAGAAAACGCCCTGATCGCCCTGCGCAAGGAAAAGCTTGCCGCCGAGCGCGCCAAGGGCAATGCCTTCCCCAATGACTTCCGTCGCGACAGCTACTGCAACGACCTGCAGAAGCAGTATGCGGACAAGACCAAGGAAGAACTGGAAGCTGCAGCGATTCCGGTCAAGGTTGCCGGCCGCATCATGCTCAACCGCGGCTCGTTCATGGTCATTCAGGACATGACCGGCCGTATCCAGGTCTATGTCAACCGCAAGACCCTGCCGGAAGAAACCCTGGCCGCGGTCAAGACCTGGGACCTGGGCGACATCATCAGCGCCGAAGGCACCCTGGCCCGTTCCGGCAAGGGCGACCTGTACGTCGAAATGACCAACGTGCGTCTGCTGACCAAGTCGCTGCGCCCGCTGCCCGACAAGCACCACGGCCTGACCGACACCGAGCAGCGCTACCGCCAGCGTTACGTCGACCTGATGGTCAATGAAGAAACCCGCCACACCTTCCGTGTGCGTTCGCAGGTGATCTCGCACATCCGCAAGTTCCTCATCGAGCGCGACTTCCTCGAAGTCGAGACGCCGATGCTGCAAACCATCCCGGGTGGTGCTGCGGCCAAGCCGTTCGAAACCCACCACAACGCCCTGGACATGGCCATGTTCTTGCGTATCGCGCCGGAGCTGTACCTCAAGCGCCTGGTGGTTGGTGGCTTCGAGAAGGTGTTCGAGATCAACCGCAACTTCCGTAACGAAGGCGTTTCGACTCGTCACAACCCTGAATTCACCATGCTCGAGTTCTACCAGGCCTACGCCGACTACCGCGACAACATGGACCTCACCGAGGAACTGTTCCGCGAGCTGGCGCAGCTGGTACTGGGCACTACCGACGTGCCGTACGGCGACAAGGTGTTCCACTTCGGCGAGCCGTTCGCCCGCCTGTCGGTATTCGACTCGATCCTCAAGTACAACCCGGAGCTGACCGCTGCCGACCTGCAGGACGTCGACCGCGCCCGCGACATCGCCAAAAAGGCCGGTGCCAAGGTGCTGGGCCACGAAGGCCTGGGCAAGCTGCAGGTGATGATTTTCGAAGAGCTGGTCGAGCACAAGCTGGAGCAGCCGCACTTCATTACCGAGTACCCGTTCGAAGTGTCGCCGCTGGCCCGTCGCAACGACGACAACCCGGCTGTTACCGACCGTTTCGAGCTGTTCATCGGTGGCCGCGAGATCGCCAACGCCTACTCCGAGCTCAACGATGCCGAAGACCAGGCCGAGCGCTTCCTGGCCCAGGTGGCCGAGAAGGACGCCGGTGACGACGAAGCCATGCACTACGACGCCGACTTCGTTCGCGCCCTGGAGTACGGCATGCCGCCGACTGCAGGTGAAGGCATCGGCATCGACCGCCTGGTGATGCTGCTGACCAACTCGCCGTCGATCCGCGACGTGATCCTGTTCCCGCACATGCGTCCGCAGGCCTGAGTGAATTGAACGAGCCGCCTTTCGAGGCGGCTTTTTCTTGCCCGTACACTTGAATTGCCTGTACCGGCCCTTTCGCGGCTAAAGCCGCTCCCACAGGGACCCCACTACCCTCAGGCTGGTGCGGTCCCTGTGGGAGCGGCTTTAGCCGCGAAGAGGCCGGCACTGACGAAACACTGTCCATGAGGTACCCTCCGTGACACCCGCAATGCCTCACCAGGGCGCCGCCGGCATCGCCACCGCCGTCGCCGAAAGCGTGCAATACCAAGGCCGCAAGACTGCCCGCCAGGGCAGCGAGCAGCGTCGCCAACTGATCCTCGACGCCGCCATGCGCATTGTCGTGCGCGATGGCGTACGCGGTGTGCGCCATCGCGCCGTCGCCGCCGAGGCCGGTGTGCCACTGTCGGCCACCACCTACTACTTCAAGGACATCGAGGACCTGCTGACCGATACCTTCGCCCAGTACGTCGAACGCAGCGCCGCCTACATGGCCAAGCTGTGGGCCAATACCGAGGTGGTGTTGCGCCAGTTGCTGGCCGAGGGTGACGGCAGCCCGCAGGCGCGGGCACGCCTGGCTGACGAGGTAGCGCGCATGACAGCCGACTACGTGCAGCGGCAACTTCTGAACCGCCGCGACTTCCTGATGGCCGAGCAGGCCTTCCGCCAGGAGGCGCTGCTGTGCCCGCGCCTGGCTCAACTGGTGTGCGCCCATGAACAGATCCTGCTGCATGGCACCCGCCAATTGCTGCAGGTGGTGGGCTCGCAGCAACCGGAACAGGACGCCCAAATGTTGACGGCGATTATCGAGCAGATGGAATATCAGGGCCTGCTCAAGGATGCGAACGCGCAAGCCGATGGGCAGATGCTCGCTATGCTTAGCCGATACCTGCAGCTGGTGCTGGCATCGGCCTGAGCCGAGACCGACTTTTCAAGGAGAACCTGATGAAAGCCTGGCGTGTGGTGTTGTTGACTTTGTCATTCCTGCTGCTGGGCGGTTGTCTGGTGACCTTCCACGAGCCTTTGCCGAGCAACCAGGCGGCGCCCAAGGCCCTGCTCGGCAAGTGGAGCAGCAAGGACGCCTGGGGCGAGCCGCTGAAGCTGGTGATCAGCCGTAGCGGCGGCGATGCCTACAAGGCAGTGGCCACGGCCAAGGGCAAGGCGCCCGAGGAATACGTGTTCACCGTGTCGCGCCACGGTAACCGCTGGTACCTGTCGGCTGGCGTGCCGAAGCGCCTGGGTGGCAACTTCCTGATCGGCGGTTTCGATATCGTCGATGGCAAGGAACTGGTGGTCTACAACCTGGATGTCGAGCAGGTGCAGCAGGCGGTGGACAAGAAGGAGCTGACCGGGCGCAGCACCGAGGTGCCGGAAGACAACGGCGACGGCGTGCTGATCGACAGCCCGTCGGCGCGGGTGCTGGCGTATCTGGACGACCCGGCCAACTCCGACCTGTTCGTTGAAGTGGCGCGGTTCCAGCGCTCCGGCAAATGACCGTGCTGGCTTCTTCGCGGCTAAAGCCGCTCCCACAGGGACCGCATCGGTTTCGAGCCTGATGCAGTACCTGTGGGAGCGGCTTTAGCCGCGAAGAGGCCGGTACAGGTTTCTTGTACTAGAAAGGAGTCCTCGGTGGACGAATACCAGCAAACCATCCGTGCCCTGTCCGACCGCATCGTTGCGGCACAGACCCCGATCCGGGTTCTGGACGCGGTGAAGTGGGACGACAACATCCGCCAGGGTTTCCTCAAGGCCAAGGGCAAGGAGCCGCCGGCCGTCGACCGTGCCTACTACCAGTCGCGCCCGCTGGCGTTCGATTCCAGCGCGGTCAAGGCCGAGTTCCAGGGCATCGAGCGCGACATCATTCGCCAGCTCGGCCAGTTCAACCCGGTCGGGCAGATCATGAAGCGCATGTGCCGCGAATACCGCATGGTGGTGCGCATGCTCGAAGCGCGCGGCACCGAGGATTTCGGGCTGATCTCCCAGGAACTGTACGGCGCTGCCTCGGATGCCTTCCACGCTGGTGATCCGACCCTGGCCGACCTCGGCCTGATGCTGTCGGACTACCTGAACAACATCGATGGCCGTGGCGACCTCAAGGACGAACCGAAGAACCTCACCGCCAAGGAGGCCGTGGAAATCCTCCAGCACCGGCTGAACAAGGTGTTCGGCGAGGCCGAGGAGACCATCCGTGTGTTCGAGTCCGACGGCATCGTCGCCGATGCCGCGGCCGGGGCCGACTACATCAAGGTGCGTGCCGACGCCATGTTCAACTCCCGTGACGTGCGCGCCCTGGAGGTGCACGAAGGGCTGGTGCATGTCGGCACCACGCTAAACGGCCTGAACCAGCCGATCTGTACCTTCCTGGCCAAGGGCCCGCCCTCGTCGACGGTCACCCAGGAAGGCCTGGCCATCCTCATGGAGGTGATCGCCTTCGCCTCCTACCCCAGCCGCCTGCGCAAGCTCACCAATCGGACCCGCGCCATCCACATGGTCGAGGAGGGTGCCGATTTCATGCAGATCTACAACTTCTTCCGCGAGCAGGGGTTCGAGATGGCGCAGAGCTACAGCAACGCCAGCCGGGTGTTCCGTGGGTCGGTGCCCAATGGCCTGCCATTTACCAAGGACTTGTCCTACCTCAAAGGCTTCATCATGGTTTACAACTACATTCAGTTGGCCGTGAAGAAGGGCAAGCTCGAACAGATCCCGTTGCTGTTCTGCGGCAAGACCACCCTGGAAGACATGCGTACCCTGCGACAGCTGGTCGAGGAAGGCCTGGTCGAGCCGCCCAAGTACCTGCCTGAGCAATTCCGCGACCTCAACGCGCTGTCGGCCTGGATGTGCTTCTCCAACTTCCTCAACCACCTGAGCCTGGACCGCATTGAAGCCGATTACGCGAACATTCTCTGAATGCTGCCGCCTGCTGGCCCTGGGTTTGATCCTGCTGGGCCTGGGCGGTTGCAGCAGCCTGCTGTTCTATCCCGAGCGCGGCCAGCCGTTCACGCCCGAGCGGGCCAAGCTCGAGTACCGCGATGTCACCTTGACCACTGCTGATGGCATCCGCCTGCACGGCTGGTGGTTGCCGGCCAAGGCCGGGGTCGAGGTCAAGGGCACGGTGCTGCACCTGCATGGCAATGGCGGCAACTTGCCTGGGCACCTGGGCGGCAGCTACTGGCTGCCGGAGCAGGGCTACCAGGTGTTGATGGTCGATTACCGCGGCTATGGCCTGTCCCAGGGCGAGCCGAGCCTGCCCGAGGTGTACCAGGACATCGCCGCGGCCATGGCCTGGCTGGAGCAGGCTCCCGAGGTCAAGGGCAAGCCACTGGTACTGCTGGGGCAGAGCCTTGGCGGGGCCATGGCCATTCACTACCTGGCGGCCCACCCGGAGCAGCGCCAGCGTTTCAGTGCCCTGGTGTTCGACGGTGTGCCGGCCAGTTACCGTGCGGTCGGGCGCTTTGCCCTCAGCACTTCCTGGATGACCTGGCCGCTGCAGGTGCCGCTGTCGTGGCTGGTGCCGGACGGTGACAGCGCGATCCGCTCGATCGAGCAGCTGAGCAGCCCGCCCAAGCTGTTCTTCCACAGCATCGACGACACCCTGGTGCCGATGGACAACGGCATCCGCCTGTACCAGCACGCGCCAGCGCCGCGGGTGCTGCAACTGACCCGTGGTGGCCATGTGCAGACCTTCGCCGACCCGACCTGGCGCCAGGTGATGCTGCGTTTCCTCGACGACCCCAGCCATTTCAACGGCCTGCGGCGGCTGGCCGAAGTACCCAATTACCCTGACGAGAAGAACAAGCAATGAGTGAAGAACGCAACGCCATCCCGCTGATCCTGACCGGTGTCGGCAGCATCATCGTGACGGTGGGGGCCTTGTGGTACTACGGTTACCTGCATTTCGCCAAGCCCGAGGATGCCCTGTTGCTGCAGGACTTCACCATGCTCAAGACCATCCCCGGCGAGGACTACAAGGTCTCGCTGGACCCGGCGCCACAAGTGGCCCAGTGCGTCGATGGCGTGCTGGTGCTGTTCGATACCCAGCAGAAAGGCCTGACCGGCGTGCTGGTGGACAACCGCAAGCGCGCGGTGCGTTGCATGGGCGAGGAAACCCCGCAGCAGGTGCAGTGAGCCATTATCTCTGCTGCCTGTGCTGGCCCTTTCGCGGCTAAAGCCGCTCCTACAGGGACCGCGCCAGTCCCTGTGGGAGCGGCTTTAGCCGCGAAGAGGCCGGAACAGGCAAAAGAAAGCCCCGCTTCGATCGCGGGGCTTGTCAGTTCAGCTAGCCAGCCTTACTGCTGTACCTGGCTCACCGAGCGCGGCGCCACCGGCTGGTTGTCGTTGGAGATGGTCACCTCCACCCGACGGTTCTGCGCACGCCCCGAATTGCTCGAGTTGTCCGCTACCGGGTACTCCTTGCCATAGCCCTGGGCGACGATGCGCGCCGGGTCGACGCCGGCACGTACCAGTGCCATGCGCACGCTGTTGGCGCGGCGCTCCGACAGGCCCTGGTTGTAGTTGGCCGAGCCGACGCTGTCGGTGTAACCCTCGACGATCACCTTGCGTTCCGGGTTTTCCTGGAGGAACTGCGCCAGCTTGGTGACGTTCGGGTAGGCGTTGCTCTTGAGTTCGGCCTTGTTGAAGTCGAACAGCACGTCACCGAAGGTGACCAGCGTGCCGCGGTCGGTCTGCTTGGCGTTGAGGCTGTCCTGCAGCTTGGCGATCTGTGCGTCGCGGGCGTCCAGCTTGGCCTGGGCGCGCTGGGCCGAGGCGTTCTTCAGTTCGCCTTCGGCGGTGCGCAGGGCGATGGTCTGCTTGGCCACTTCGACGCGCTGGTTGGTCAGGTAGGCCAACTGGTCGACCTTCTTCTCGTCTTCACGGTCCATGTAGGCCTTGTCGGCCTTGTTCAGCCAGTCCTGGGCGTCCTTGGTCTCCAGCGCGGCAACCTTGCTCGATTGCGGGTCGCTCTGCAGCGAGGAGAAGTTGGTGCGGGCCGATTCGAGGTTGGCGTTAGGGTCGTGCGAGCAGGCAGCAAGGCCGACGCTCAGGGCCAGCAGGGCGGGAATCATGACGTAGTTGCGCATAGTGTTCATCCTTTGATCGTGTGCGAAGGCCGAGGTAGGCGGGGCAGGGCTCACTGAGCGCTGCGCAGGCCTTCCTCACGTACGTCCTGAACGCCCTGGCGGGCATCCTGCACGGCCTTCTGGGCCTTGGCCGCCTGGGCCTTGCGTTCGGCGAGGCGGGCGTCCCACTCGGCCTGTTCGGCCAGGCGCCTGGCGTCGTCGTACTTCTTGTCATGCATGGCGATCTCGGCCTGCTTGAACTTGTCCTGTGCCGCTTTCATTTCTACGGCGGCGAACTCGGTGCCGCCAGCGCTGACGGCGGAGTTCACGGCGGACTGGGTGACTGCATACTGCTCGGTAGGCGGGTTGCCCGCACAGCCGGCCAGGACCAGGCTGCTGCCCAGGGCCAGCGCTGCCAGCTTGAACCCGCGCACATGAGTGGATGAGGGTTTGTAGATGCGGGTGTTCTTGGTGGTCAGTTCCATTGGATCACTCCTGTTTACGACGTTGTCCGTAGCAGTCCATCGCTCGTTCCCTGACACGTGCACGCGCTTCAGCTCAACGGTGCACAACGGCAGGTGTGCAGGGTTTTAGCGTGATGGCTATTGGCTGTGACTGACGCGTTTTTCGGATAGTTCAGAAAAAATCATCCTGAGCGGATAACTATTTCTGACTAATCGGTCAGTGCGATTCGCCCGGAACTTTCGCGGGGCGTAGCGGTATTCCGGGCCTTTGCCAGGCCCGGAGCGGGGGCGGCGGGTTACTTCTCGCTGTCGGCTGCCGGGTTGCTCAGGGCGTGCAGATGCTGTCGCGAAAGTGACAGAAAGCGCGGAGTAGGACCGATGTCCTCGTACAGCGGGTCGCCCTCCTCGTCGGTGGCAATGACCTGGCGGCCTTGCACATAGGGGAAGCTGGCTTCCAGCTCCTCGAGGGCTGCCGCGACCAGCTCACCGAGCAGTTCCTCGGCGGTGCGCTTGGGGTACATGTCGATCAGCGCGGCCAGGCGCGCTTCGGACTCAAGGTCCAGATGCAGGACATGGCCCGTGGGGCTGAGGGTACCGGCGGCATTCTGTTCCCAGTGCTGGGCGAGTTCACGGATTTTCATGCTGACCTCTGTTGACGCCTGAAAGGGCTGCAATGCATGGGAGTGTCGTGCTTTCACTTTAGTTTGCTTTGGCCGATCACGGCTTGCCATCGGCGCCTGGCTGTGGGCACTCTTGGGGCGAATACCGTGCACCCCTGTGGGAGCGGGTTCACCCGCGAACACCGGCGCAGCCGGTGCCAGGCACCGCGCTGGATGCTTCGCGGGTGAACCCGCTCCCACAGGGGCTCGCGTAAGGGCTGAAAAAGGGATGCAATGCGCCAGAGCCGCGCCGGAGAGAGGGCCAATGACCGATATCGATGTGCGTTTGCGTGAAGATGTCCATGTGTTGGGTGAGCTGCTCGGCGACACCATTCGCCAGCAGCATGGTGAGGCGTTCCTGCAGAAGATCGAGGACATCCGCCACAGTGCCAAGGCCGACCGCCGCGTTGCCGGCGAGCAACTGAGCTCGACCCTGGCGGACCTGGCCGATGAAGACTTGCTACCCGTGGCCAGGGCCTTCAACCAGTTCCTCAACCTGGCCAACATGGCCGAGCAGTACCAGTTGATCCGCCGCCGCGACGCCGACCAGCCCGAGCCGTTCGAGGCCCGGGTGCTGCCCGAGCTGCTGGCGCGCCTGAAGCAGGCCGGGCACAGCAATGATGCCCTGGCCCGGCAATTGGCCAAGCTCGACATCCAGCTGGTGCTCACCGCTCACCCCACCGAGGTGGCCCGCCGCACCCTGATCCAGAAGTACGACGCCATCGCCGGCCAACTGGCAGCCCAGGACCACCGCGACCTGACTCCGGGCGAACGCCAGCAGGTGCGCGAGCGCCTGCGCCGGCTGATTGCCGAGGCCTGGCACACCGAAGAAATCCGCCGCACCCGACCGACGCCGGTGGACGAAGCCAAGTGGGGCTTCGCGGTGATCGAGCATTCGCTGTGGCACGCCATCCCCAGCCACTTGCGCAAGGTCGACAAGGCCCTGCTGGAGGCTACCGGCCTGCGCCTGCCGCTGGAGGCGGCGCCGATCCGCTTCGCCTCGTGGATGGGCGGTGACCGTGATGGCAACCCCAACGTGACCGCAGCGGTCACCCGCGAAGTCCTGCTGCTGGCGCGCTGGATGGCTGCCGACCTGTTCCTGCGCGACATCGATGCGCTGGCGTCAGAGTTGTCCATGCAGCAGGCCGACGATGCCCTGCGCGAGCGGGTCGGCGACAGTGCCGAACCCTACCGCTCCCTGCTCAAGCAACTGCGCGATCGCCTGCGGGCGACGCGCGCCTGGGCGCATTCGGCATTGACCAGCAGCCAGCCGGCCAGTGCCGAGGTGCTGGTGGACAACCGCGACCTGATCGCGCCGCTGGAGCTGTGCTACCAGTCACTGCACGCCTGCGGCATGGGTGTGATCGCCGAAGGCCCGTTGCTCGACTGCCTGCGCCGCGCCGTGACCTTCGGCCTGTTCCTGGGCCGCCTGGACGTGCGCCAGGACGCCGCCCGCCACCGTGATGCGTTGAGCGAGATTACCGACTACCTGGGCCTGGGGCGCTATGCCGACTGGGATGAAGAGCAGCGCATCGAGTTCCTCCAGGCCGAGCTGAAAAACCGCCGGCCACTGCTGCCCGCGCACTTCAAGCCACAGGCCGATACCGCCGAGGTACTGGCCACCTGCCGGGAAATTGCTGCCGCACCGGCCGCCTCGCTGGGCTCTTACGTCATCTCCATGGCCGGTGCTGCCTCGGATGTGCTGGCGGTGCAGCTGCTGCTGAAGGAGGCCGGCCTGACTCGGCCCATGCGCGTGGTGCCGCTGTTCGAGACCCTGGCCGACCTCGACAATGCCGGCCCGGTGATGCAGCGCCTGCTCGGCCTGCCAGGCTACCGCGCCAACCTGCGCGGCCCGCAGGAAGTGATGATCGGCTATTCCGACTCGGCCAAGGATGCCGGTACCACGGCAGCGGCCTGGGCGCAGTACCGGGCCCAGGAAAACCTGGTGCGTATCTGCGCCGAGCACCAGGTCGAGTTGCTGCTGTTCCACGGCCGTGGCGGCACGGTAGGCCGCGGCGGCGGCCCGGCCCACGCGGCGATCCTGTCGCAGCCACCGGGTTCGGTGGCGGGGCGCTTCCGTACCACCGAGCAGGGCGAGATGATCCGCTTCAAGTTCGGCTTGCCGGGCATCGCCGAGCAGAACCTGAACCTGTACCTGGCCGCCGTGCTCGAAGCCACCTTGTTGCCACCGCCACCACCGCAGCCAGCCTGGCGCGAGGTGATGGACCAGCTGGCCGCCGATGGCGTCAAGGCCTACCGCGGCGTGGTGCGGGAGAACCCCGATTTCGTCGAGTACTTCCGCCAGTCCACCCCGGAGCAGGAACTGGGGCGCCTGCCGCTGGGCAGCCGCCCGGCCAAGCGCCGCGCCGGTGGCATCGAAAGCCTGCGGGCCATTCCGTGGATCTTCGGCTGGACCCAGACTCGCCTGATGCTGCCGGCCTGGCTTGGCTGGGAAACGGCATTGAACAATGCCCTGGCCCGTGGCCAGGGTGAACTGCTGGCGCAGATGCGCGAGCAATGGCCGTTCTTCCGCACCCGCATCGACATGCTCGAGATGGTGCTGGCCAAAGCCGACGCGCAGATCGCCGAGGCCTACGACGAACGTCTAGTGCAACCGCACCTGCTGCCTTTGGGTGCGCACCTGCGCGACCTATTGTCGCAGTCGTGCCAGGTGGTACTGGGCCTTACCGGGCAGCCGGTGCTACTGGCGCACAGCCCCGAGACGCTGGAATTCATCAGCCTGCGCAATACCTACCTGGACCCGTTGCACCGCCTGCAGGCCGAGTTGCTGGCCCGCTCGCGCAGCCGCGAAGCCGCTCTGGACAGCCCGTTGGAGCAGGCCTTGCTGGTGACTGTGGCGGGTATTGCAGCCGGCCTGCGCAACACCGGCTGAGGGTAGGCCCGGGGCGCACAGGGCAGGTGCCGTGCGGGGGATGCAAGTGGGCGAAGAGGGTGGTTGCGCCGGGCGCAACCGCCTGCCAGGCCAGCCGTAGGTGGCGCATTCCTGCAACTTTGGGACGCTTGTCTGGCTGCCGGGCGCTGTGTATCTTGAGCAGCCTTCTGACCGATTTATGGTCATACCCGATTTTCCGGACTTGGCCCTGGTCGCCGAATCCATTGAATTTCATAAAAAAATTTGAGGAGCACGAGATGCGCGTAATTCTGCTGGGAGCTCCCGGGGCCGGTAAAGGTACTCAGGCAAAGTTCATCACCGAAAAGTTCGGTATCCCCCAGATTTCCACCGGTGACATGCTGCGTGCCGCCGTCAAGGCCGGTACCCCGCTGGGCCTGGAACTGAAGAAAGTCATGGATGCCGGCCAGCTGGTCTCCGACGAGTTGATCATCAGCCTGGTCAAGGAGCGCATCGCCCAGCCTGATTGCGCCAAGGGCTGCCTGTTCGACGGCTTCCCACGTACCATCCCGCAAGCCGAAGCCATGGTCGCTGCCGGTGTCGACATCGACGCCGTGGTGGAAATCGCCGTGGACGACGAGGAAATCGTCGGCCGCATGGCTGGCCGCCGCGTGCACCTGGCCTCGGGCCGCACCTACCACATTCAGTACAACCCGCCGAAAGTGGAAGGCAAGGACGACGAGACGGGTGAAGACCTGATCCAGCGTGATGACGACAAGGAAGAAACCGTTCGCCATCGCCTGTCGGTCTACCACAGCCAGACCAAGCCGCTGGTGGACTTCTACCAGAAGCTGTCCGCCGCCAATGCCGGCAAGCCGAAGTACAGCCACATCGAAGGCGTCGGCTCGGTCGAAGCCATCACCGCCAAGGTCCTGGCAGCCCTGAGCTGATCCAGCGCCTGACGCACCTCGACAACGGCCCGCTTGCGGGCCGTTGTCGTTTGTGGGTCGCGGCCCCTGTGGGAGCGGCCTTGCGTCGCGAAAGGGCTGCGGAGCAGCCCCGGCAATCTTCGCGGCGAAGCTGAAAATGTGGGGCCGCTGCGCGCCCCATCGCGACACAAGGCCGCTCCCACAGAGACCGCGTCAAGGGGCCGTACAGCTGCCCCTTCGGGACACAACGCCGCCGCTGCTCTATACTGCCGCTCTTTTCCCCCTAGTACCTGGATACCCGTTCGATGACCACCCTCCTGGCCCTGGATACCGCCACCGAAGCCTGTTCCGTCGCACTGCTGCATGACGGCAAGGTAACCAGCCATTACGAGGTGATCCCGCGCATGCATGCCCAGAAGCTGCTGCCGATGATCAAGCAGCTGCTGGCCGAGTCCGGCGTGGCGCTGAATGCGCTGGATGCCATCGCCTTTGGCCGTGGACCGGGCGCGTTCACCGGCGTGCGCATCGCCATCGGTGTGGTCCAGGGCCTGGCCTTCGCCCTGGAGCGCCCGGTTTTGCCGGTGTCCAACCTGGCCGCACTGGCCCAGGGCGCGCTGCGCGAGCACGGCGTGCAGCAAGTGGCGGCCGCCATCGATGCGCGCATGGATGAAGTGTATTGGGGCTGCTATCAGGCCACCGAGGGCGAAATGCGCCTGGTCGGCCAGGAGGCAGTGCTGTCGCCCGAGCAGGTGGCGCTGCCGGCGGGCAGCGCTGGCGAGTGGTTCGGTGCCGGTACCGGTTGGGGCTATGCCGAGCGCCTGGCGGTGCAGGTGGCAGCCAGCAATGCCAGTGCCTTGCCCAACGCCCTGGACATCCTCAGCCTGGCCAGCTTTGCCTGGGCACGCGGTGAGGCGATCGTTGCCGAACAGGCACAACCGGTCTACCTGCGCGATAATGTAGCGACACCCAAGAAGCGCTGAGTGTTGTTCGTCGGTTATCGCCGATGACACTAAAACCTTTTGCGCGATCTGTGGTCTAGTTATCACTCGAGCATTAGCGATGGAACCCTGATGCTGCTAAATTGCCATCATTGGTTCTGAGTGCTCATGCCATGCGTATCGACGGCTTCTCATCGCAGTCCTACCCGATCAAGCGCACCCCACGCAAGGCAGCGGTGCGTGACGAGGCCATCGATGATGCCGAGGTGATCGAGGAGGTCGAAACCGCCCCTCAGGAAGCCACCGCCCGCCGTCGCAGCGGTGGCCTGCCAGCCCGCCAGCAGGACATGATCTTCCCCCGCGCCCGTGACCGCCGCACCGCTACCGCATTGGCCAGCTACCTGAGCACCGCCGGTTTTACCGACTGGGACATGGAAGTGCTGGGGCTCGACCTGTACATTTAGTGGATGAGTCCATCACCACTGCCTTATTTTCTCGGTTGCCCGTCATGGAGCGAAAACGCCTGGCGCGACTACCTGTATCCCGCCGATGCCAACAGCAGTGAAATGCTCGGCTACTACAGCCAGGTGTTCAACGCTGTCGAGGGCAATACCACTTTCTACGCACGTCCCGCACCCGGCACCATTGCGCGCTGGGGGCAGATCATGCCCGAACACTTCCGCTTCACTGCCAAGTTCCCCCGGGACATCAGCCATGAAGGCGACCTGCGCGATCAGCTGGAGCCGGCCTTTGACTTCACCCGCCTGATGGCCCCGCTGGGCCAGCGCGTAGCGCCGTACTGGCTGCAGTTGCCGGCCCAGTTCAGCCCGGCACGGCTGGGCGAGCTTTGCCACTTCCTTGACGAAGTCGGAGTGCCGGTGGCTGTGGAGGTGCGCAACCAGGCCTTCTTCGCCAAGGGTGAAGAAGAGCGGTTGCTCAACCGCCTGCTGCATGAGCGTGGCGTGGAGCGTATCTGCCTCGACCCGCGTGCCTTGTTCAGCTGCACCTCCCGTGATCCCGCCGTGCTGCATGCGCAGGCCAAGAAGCCCAAGGTACCGCCACGCCCGGCAGCCTTCAGCCAGCACCCGCAGGTGCGCTTCATCGGCCACCCGCAGTTGGAGGCCAACGAGGCCTTTCTTACCCCCTGGGTGGACAAGGCCGCCGCCTGGATCGAGGAAGGCCGCAACCCCTACATCTTCCTGCACACCTCGGACAACCGCCTGGCAGCGGCGTTGGCCCAGCGCTTTCACCAACGCCTGATGCAGCGCCTGCCGGGCCTTGCCGCGTTGCCGGAATTGCCGCGCACCCCCGAGGTCGAACAACTGGGGCTACTCTGACCTTTCCCTGACTGCCGGAGGTTGAACCATGGATGTGCAAACCCTGCGAGCCGAAGCCTTCAAGGCCCTGCACGAGCGTGACAGCGCCTTCGTCATCCCCAACCCGTGGGATGCCGGCTCGGCCAAGTTGCTGGCCAGCCTGGGCTTCGAGGCGCTGGCCACCACCAGTGCAGGCCTGGCTTTCAGCCTGGGCCGTCCGGATGCCGAAGGCGCCTTGAGCCTGGACGATACCCTCGATAATGCTGGCGAGATTGTCGACGCTACCCCCTTGCCGGTAGCCGCTGACTTGGAGAACGGCTTTGGCGACCTGCCCGAAGATTGCGCCCAGACCATTCTGCGGGCCGCCGAAGTCGGCTTGGTGGGTGGCTCTATCGAGGATGCCAGTGGTCACAGCGATACGCCGATCTATGATTTCGGGCTGGCAGTAGAGCGTGTGCGCGCAGCCGTGCAGGCGGCACGCAGCCTGCCGTTCCCGTTCACCCTGTGCGCCCGGGCAGAGAACCTGCTGCACGGGCGCATGGACCTGGACGACACCATCCTGCGCCTGCAGGCCTATGCCGAGGCCGGTGCTGATGTGCTCTATGCGCCCGGGCTGCGTACTGTCGAGGAAATCCGCGCGGTGGTGCAGGCCGTCGCGCCGCGGCCGGTGAATGTGCTGATGGGCATGGCGGGCGTGCCGCTGAGCGTCAACCAGTTGCAGGACCTGGGTGTACGCCGCATCAGCGTCGGCTCGTCGCTTGCCCGTGCCGCGTTGGGGGCCTTCCACCGGGCTGCGCTAGAGATTCGCGATGAGGGCACCTTCGGCTACGGTGAGCAGGCGCTGCCGTTCGCCCAACTCAACGACCTGTTCCGCCGCTGATGAGGGCCGTGCTGGCGTTGCTGGCCGGCCTGTCGTTGCTTGCGGGGCTGGCCTGGCACCTGGGTTGGCGGCTGCCCGCCGCGTGGAACCCGTGGGCGCCGCTGGACGTGCGTCAGCCCCCCAACCTGCTGACCCCCTACAAGCTGTCCCGCCTTCGTGATGACCCGATGCTGTGTCGCCTGGCACTTCAAACCAGCCAGTTGCGCTACCGGGCACAAGCCGACAGTTCGGCTGCTGCCGACTGCCCATTGCGAAACGTATGGCGTATCGACGGTGGTCAGGCGCGGCTCGGCGGCAGCTTCCTGGCCAGCTGTCCGTTGGCAGTGGCGTATGCACTGTTCGAAAACCATGGCCTGCAGCCTGTAGCGCAACGGGTGTTGGGGCAGCCGGTGGTTCAGGTCGACCACCTGGGCAGTTTTGCCTGCCGCAATGTCTACCACCGCAAGCAGGGCCGGCTGAGCCAGCACGCCACGGCCGATGCCCTGGACATCAGTGGCTTTCGCCTGCAGGACGGCCAGCGCATCGTCCTCGCGCGGGACTGGCAGGCGGGCGGGCAAAAAGCGGAATTCCTTCGCCAGGTGCAGCAGGCGGCCTGTGACAACTTCAGCACGGTACTGGGGCCGGACTACAACGCTGCACACCACAACCACTTTCATGTGGACATGGGCCGCTGGCAGATCTGTCGTTGAGCGTGGGCGCGTTCAGGCGTGGGCGCGCACGTTGTTCAGCACCACCGGGCGTGCCCAGTGGATGTCGAACTCCAGGTCGTTCTGTTGCTTGGCCAGGGTGGCGTCATCGAACGGTTCGGGCGCCGGGTCCAGCAGGTTGGTCTCGAACTCGGCGATCGGCAGGAACAGCGAGCGCGGGGTAGGGCCGGGGCCGGGTTCGGCAATCGGGTGACCTTGGCTCATCACCACCGGGCGTAGCCAGCTGTTGCTGATGTCGAGCTGGCGCTGCTGCTCGATCAACTCGACTGCGCTGAACGGCTCGGGGGCGGGCGGCAGCAGATTGGCTTCGAGTTCTGCCTTGGGCAGGAACAGTGGCTCGGGCGGTGCCACCTCGGTGTCGTGTACCGGGCAGGCACGTTGGGCGTCGATCAGGGCCAGCGCACGGGCGCCGCCGATCGGCTCGCCGCTGCTCTGGTCGTATTGCACGAACGACTGGCTGACGCTGTCTACCGGCTCTTCCTGCTGCTCGGCCATGGCCCGGGCAAAGAAATCCTGCCACAGGTGGCTGACGCCCCCGAGTGCCTGGGTGTTGTGCTGACTGTAGTTGCCGACAGGCGACAGGTAGGTCAAGCCGATGGGAAGAGTATCTGACATGGCAGTCGCGCGCGTTGTGCTCTGGCAGAATAGCGTGATATTGCCTGTATCGGCCGAAGTAGCCGATACATTAACGGCTGGGTTCAATTTCTAGGTGTGAATGATGGAAGAGCAGGGCACAGGTATCCGGGTCGAGGCGCTGTCGGCTGAATTCGAGGCGCAAGCTGCTGCGTGGGCACAGCGCCTTGAGTTGCCGCTGCAGGACGATGCTGCCGGGTTTGCCGTGCAGGTGGGCGTTGATGGCTTGCAGATCCAGCAATTGGGCCCGCAGGCCCCGGGGCCGGTGCGGGTCGACTTTGTCGAAGGCCAGGCCGCGCACCGGCGCATGTTCGGTGGTGGCAACGGGCAGATGATCGCCAAGGCGGTGGGCATTGCCCAAGGCGTGCGTCCGCAGGTGCTGGATGCCACTGCCGGGCTGGGCAAGGACGCGTTCGTGCTGGCCAGCCTGGGCTGCCAGATGACCCTGATCGAACGCCAGCCGCTGATTGCCGCATTGCTGGAGGATGGCCTGGCGCGGGCGCGGTCGGATGAAGAGGTGGGGCCGATCGTGGGGCGCATGCGCCTGCTGACCGGCAACGCCATCGAGCGCATGCGCGCCTGGGAAGGCGAGGCGCCACAGGTGATCTACCTCGACCCGATGTTCCCGCACCGGGACAAGAGTGCGCTGGTGAAGAAGGAAATGCGTGTGTTCCGCCCATTGGTCGGTGATGACCTGGATGCCCCGGCCCTGCTCGAAGCTGCCCTGGCGCTGGCCAGCCACCGGGTGGTGGTGAAGCGGCCGCGCAAGGCGCCGATCATCGACGGGCCGAAGCCGAGCCACAGCCTGGAGGGCAAGTCGAGCCGGTATGACATTTACCCGAAGAAGGCGCTGAAGGCCTGATTTGGCTATGCCTGTTCGGGCCTCTTCGCGGGTAAACCCGCTCCCACAGGTGCTGTACAAACTTCAAGATCACATTGACCCTGTGGGAGCGGGTTTACCCGCGAAGAGGCCCGCACAGACAGCCTGATCTCAGGGCTGGAATGCCCGCAGGAACACCCCGACCACTTCGCGCACATGCGCCTCGGCCTCATCCCCCTCCAGCGGCCCCGCGCACCCCAGCAGCAACCGGTAATCCGGTGCGCCCTTGACCAGGCAGAAGAAGTGCTCCGCCGCACGCAGCGGGTTGTCGATGCGCAACAGCCCGCGCTCGTGCGCCCCGCGCAGCAATGCTTCCATCCCCGCCAGCACGCGCTTGGGCCCGGCTTCGTAGAAGTACTCGCCAAAGCTCGGGTCCAGGCTGCCCTGGGCCATGATCAGGCGGCTGAGCTTGACCGCTTCATCGCTGCTGATCAGCGCCTGGAAGCCACGGGCAATGGTCAGCAGCACCTCTTCCACCGGCGCCCCCTCGGGGTACTCGAACAGCAGGTCGGGCAACTGGATCTGGCAGGTTGCCATGACCGCCGAGGAGAACAGCGTCTGCTTGTCGGTGAAGTGGCTGTATACGGTGAGCTTTGAAACACCTGCCGCCGCAGCGACCGCATCCATGCTGGTGTTGGCGTAGCCAAGGCTGAGGAACAAGGCCTTGGCTGCTTCGAGAATCGCCTCGCGTTTGGCCAGATCCTTGGGCCGGCCCGGGCCGATGGGTGCGTCGTTGGACATTGTGGTCTGCATCTGGTTGAAGAAACACCATCTTAACGGGTCAGGCGCCATCCGGCTAAAGCCTGCGGGCAAAACCTGCTGTTTGTCAGCGAAAAGCTGATCGACAGTGAGGTAGGAGATCGAGTGCAGCAAAAGCCCGACGCATGGCAAAAAATTGACGGGTTCCAGATGCGCTGGACCCGCTCGGGGTAGTTGCCGAACTCGCGCGCACCGGCGGAATGAAAGTGCTGGTGCTCAAGGAGTTGTACGAGACCGTCCCCGTTGCCCAGGCCATCGAGGCAGCGCGCTTGGCATCGTACTGGCCGAGGATTCGCCGTCGAGGCGAGTGCTTTGGCGGAGAAGAACACGATCTCCGTCGGTCTTACCGGCACTATCGTTGCCGAAGGCCGAGGTGAAGTTGGCGGCGAAGCTTTGCGTGGCGTCGGTCGTCAGGTCCGTTTCATCGACGGTCAGGACCGGTTCCGTGCCGGTGGTGCCGATGAACACCTTGTTCAGCAGATTGACGGCATCGTCAGGATTGCCCGTGTTCGGGTGCTTCAGCGGCTGGTATTCCACCGTCCAGATCTTTGCCGCCTCTTCCCGGCATCCGTTGCCTGACTTAATATACTCTCCAGTACAAATATTGAATGTGCCCTCCGCGAAAGGATTCATCATGTTGCGCCATGCCTTGTCCATCGCTCTGTCCGCCACTGCCGTGCTGTTGCTGGCGGCGTGCGGCCAGGAAGCCGCCCCACCTGCTGCGCCGCGCCCGGCGCTGGTGGTGCAGCCGCAGCCGGCCGAAGCCGCTGCCGACAGTTACCCCGGCGAAGTGCGGGCGCGCTTCGAGCCGGAACTGGCTTTCCGCATTGGCGGCAAGGTCAGCAAACGCCTGGTCGAGGAAGGGCAGCGGGTCAAGGCCGACCAGCCGCTGGCCGAGCTGGACCCGCAGGATGTGCGCCTGCAACTGGAAGCCAACCGTGCCCAGCTGGCGGCCGCCGAGGCCAACCTGTCGCTGGTGCGCGCCGAGCGCGATCGTTACCAGAAGCTGCTGGACCGGCAGATGGTCAGCCATTCCCAGTTCGATAACGCCGAAAACCTCTACCGCGCCGGCCTGGCCCGGCTGAAACAGGCCAAGGCCGAGTTCGACGTGGCTGGCAACCAGGCTGAATATGCTGTGCTGCGCGCACCCCAGGCCGGGGTGATCGCCAAGCGCCAGGTGGAAGTGGGCCAGGTGGTCGCCGCAGGGCAGACAGTGTTCACTCTGGCCGCCGATGGCGAGCGGGAAGTGGCCATCGGCCTGCCGGAGCAACAGTTCGCCCGCTTCGCCGTGGGCCAGCCGGTTAGCGTGGAGCTGTGGTCGCACCCGCAAGAGCGCTTCCAGGGGCGTATCCGCGAGTTGTCACCGGCCGCCGACCCGCGTTCGCGCACCTTTGCTGCCCGCATCGCCTTTACCACGGCCGCCACGCCGGCGGAGCTGGGCCAGAGCGCCCGGGTGTTCATCGCCCACGAAGGGCTGATCCCGCTGGCGGTGCCGCTGTCGGCAGTCACTGCGGAAAACGGCCAGGCCTACGTCTGGCGGGTCAACAAGGACAGCCGCCTGGAGCGGGCAGTGGTGCGCCTGGGGCCCTACGGCGCCGACAGCGTGCCCGTGCTCGAAGGCCTCGCCCCCGGCGACTGGGTTGTCGCCGCGGGTGGCCATGTATTGCGCGAGGGCCAGGAGATACGCCCCGTGGACCGTACCAACCGCGTAGTGAACCTGACGGCCAAGGAGTAAGTCCCGATGGGTTTCAACCTTTCTGCCTGGGCGCTGCGCAACCGCCAGATCGTCCTGTTCCTGATGATCCTGCTGGCGGCCATTGGCGCCATGTCCTACACCAAGCTCGGCCAGAGCGAGGACCCGCCGTTCACCTTCAAGGCCATGGTCATCCGTACCCTGTGGCCCGGTGCCACTGCCGAGGAAGTGTCGCGCCAGGTCACCGAGCGCATCGAGAAGAAGCTGATGGAAACCGGCGAGTACGAGCGGATCGTATCGTTCTCCCGCCCGGGCGAATCGCAGGTCACCTTCATGGCCCGCGACTCGCTGCATTCCAAGGACATCCCCGAGCTGTGGTACCAGATCCGCAAGAAGGTCGCGGACATCCGCCACACCTTGCCACCGGAAATCCAGGGCCCGTTCTTCAATGACGAGTTCGGCACCACCTTCGGCAATATCTATGCACTGACCGGGGAGGGCTTCGACTACGCGGTGCTCAAGGACTATGCCGACCGTATCCAGATCCAGTTGCAGCGGGTCAAGGACGTGGGCAAGGTCGAGCTGATCGGCCTGCAGGACGAGAAAATCTGGATCGAGCTGTCCAACCTCAAGCTGGCCACCCTCGGCGTGCCGCTGGAGGCCGTGCAGCAGGCCCTGCAGGAGCAGAATGCGGTCAGCACCGCCGGCTTCTTCGAAACGCCCAGCGAGCGCCTGCAACTGCGGGTGAGCGGGCGCTTCGACAGCGTCGAGCAGATTCGCCAGTTCCCCATCCGCGTGGGTGACCGCACCTTCCGTATCGGCGATGTGGCCGAGGTGCACCGCGGTTTCAACGACCCGCCCGCACCGCGCATGCGTTTCATGGGCGAGGATGCCATTGGCCTGGCGGTGTCGATGAAGGACGGCGGCGACATCCTGGTGCTGGGCAAGGCATTGGAAAGCGAGTTCGAGCGCCTGGCGCGCAGCCTGCCGGCCGGCATGGAGCTGCGCAAGGTCTCGGACCAGCCGGCGGCGGTCAAGGCTGGCGTGGGCGAGTTTGTCCAGGTGCTGGTCGAGGCGCTGGTCATCGTGCTGCTGGTGAGCTTCTTCTCGCTGGGCCTGCGCACAGGGCTGGTGGTGGCGCTGGCCATCCCGCTGGTGCTTGCCATGACCTTCGCCGCCATGCACTACTTCGGCATCGGCCTGCACAAGATCTCCCTTGGCGCGCTGGTGCTGGCCCTGGGCTTGTTGGTCGATGACGCGATCATTGCCGTGGAGATGATGGCGATCAAGATGGAGCAGGGCTACGACCGCCTCAAGGCGGCCAGCTACGCCTGGAGCAGCACCGCCTTCCCGATGCTCACCGGCACCCTGATCACGGCGGCGGGCTTCCTGCCCATTGCCACGGCAGCCTCCAGTACGGGCGAATACACCCGTTCGATCTTCCAGGTGGTGACCATCGCCTTGCTGACCTCCTGGGTGGCCGCCGTGGTATTCGTGCCTTACCTGGGCGAGCGCCTGCTGCCGGACCTGGCCAGGCTGCATGCCGCGCGCCATGGCAAGGACGGCCACGCGCCAGACCCTTACGCCACACCGTTCTACCAGCGTGTACGGCGTGTGGTGGAGTGGTGCGTGCGGCGGCGCAAGACGGTGATCCTGCTGACTATTGCCGCCTTTGTCGGCAGTATCCTGCTGTTCCGCTTCGTGCCCCAGCAGTTCTTCCCGGCCTCCGGGCGCCCGGAACTGATGGTCGACCTGAAACTGGCCGAGGGTGCCTCGCTGGTCAACACCGCCGAGCGGGTCAAGCAACTGGAGGCGTTGCTCAAGCAGCAGGAGGGAATCGACAACTACGTGGCCTATGTGGGCACCGGTTCGCCGCGTTTCTACCTGCCGCTGGACCAGCAGCTGCCGGCGGCCAGCTTCGCCCAGTTCGTGGTACTGGCCAAGTCGATGGAAGACCGCGAGCGCCTGCGCAGCTGGCTGATCAGCACCGTGGACCAGCAGTTCCCCGACCTGCGTGCCCGGGTCACCCGCCTGGAAAACGGCCCGCCCGTGGGTTACCCGGTGCAGTTCCGGGTAACTGGCGAGCACATCGAGAAGGCCCGTGCGCTGGCCCGCGAGGTGGCCGACAAGGTGCGCCAGAACCCGCATGTGGTGAACGTTCACCTGGACTGGGAGGAGCCGAGCAAGGCGGTGTTCCTCGAGATCGACCAGGACCGCGCCCGCGCCCTGGGCGTGAGCACCGCGCACCTGTCGAGCTTCCTGCAAAGCTCGCTGACCGGCACCACGGTCAGCCAGTACCGCGAGGACAACGAGCTGATCGAGATCCTGCTGCGCGGCACCCGCCAGGAACGCAGCGAGCTGGGCAACCTCGGCAGCCTGGCACTGCCGACCGACAATGGCCAGAGCGTGGCGTTGTCGCAGGTTGCGACCCTGGAGTACGGCTTCGAGGAAGGCATCATCTGGCACCGTAACCGCTTGCCGACGGTGACCGTGCGCGCCGATATCTACGACAAGGAGCAGCCGGCGACGCTGGTGAAGCAGATCGAGCCGACCCTGCATGACATCCGCGCCAAGCTGCCGGATGGCTATTTGCTGGAAGTGGGCGGCACGGTCGAGGACTCCGAGCGCGGGCAGAAGTCGGTGAATGCCGGCATGCCGCTGTTCGTGGTGGTGGTGCTGAGCTTGTTGATGATCCAGCTGCGCAGCTTCTCGCGCACGGTGATGGTGTTCCTCACCGCGCCGCTGGGGCTGATTGGCGTGACCTTGTTCCTGCTGGTTTTCCGCCAGCCGTTCGGCTTTGTCGCCATGCTCGGCACCATTGCCCTGGCGGGGATGATCATGCGCAACTCGGTGATCCTGGTGGACCAGATCGAGCAGGACATCGCGGCGGGGCTGGAGCGCTGGCAGGCGATCATCGAAGCCACGGTGCGGCGCTTCCGCCCGATCGTGCTGACTGCACTGGCTGCGGTGCTGGCGATGATTCCGTTGTCGCGCAGTGTGTTCTACGGGCCGATGGCGGTGGCGATCATGGGTGGGTTGATCGTGGCCACGGTGCTGACCCTGCTGTTCTTGCCGGCGTTGTATGCGGCTTGGTTCAGGGTGAAGAAGGGCTGAAGGCCGCAGGGGAGGGCTTTGCCCTCGAACCGCGGCAAGCCAGCTCCCACAGAACTGCACATAACTCATTAGCAGGGACACTGTGGGAGCGGCTTTAGCCGCGAACACCGGCGCAGCCGGTGCCATACACCGCGTTGGATTCTTCGCGGCTAAAGCCGCTCCCACCTCGACCGCATTGTCCTCAAGCCATGCGCTATCTCTGTGGGAGCTGGCTTGCCGGCGATGGGCTGCAAAGCAGCCCCCAGGGCCCTCAGAGGGCGCCGAAGACCTTCTTGGCCAGGCTGGTAGCCGCCTCAGCCGGGTTCTGGCGAATGCTCTGCTCCTGCTTGGCAATCATTTCGAACAGGCCATCCAGTGCCTTTTCAGTCACGTAGTTCTCGATGCTGGCGCTCTTGGCATCGACCACACCCAACGCCACGGCCTGCCCGGCAAAGTTGTTGTACTGCTGAGCCAGGCCAACCTTGTCGGTAGCCTGCTTGACGATCGGCAGGAACTTGGCGCGGATCTGCTCGCGGCTGCTCTTGTTCAGGTACTGGGTAGCCGAGTCGTCACCGCCGCTGAGGATGCCCTTGGCATCGGTCACGCTCATGTTCTTCACGGCATCTACCAGAATCGCCTGGGCCTGCGGCACGGCAGCCTCGGCGGCCTTGTTCATGCTGGTTTCCAGGGCTTCGACCTGTTCACCCTTGCCGAACATCTTCATCGCCTTGGCGGCCTTGCCCAGGTTGCCTGGCAGTTCGATGCGCACGTCCGGGTTGTTGCTGAAGCCGCCCGGGGTGCTCAGCTGCTTGACGGCCAGTTGCGCGCCTTGGGTCAGGGCATCCTTCAGGCCGCCGGTGGCGTCTTTCTGGGTCAGGTCGCCCAGCGACAGGGCCAGGGCACTGGCCGACAGCAGCAGGCCGGCGCACAGGGTGGTGAAACGCAGGGAAGTGCGGATCATGAAGCTTTCCTTGTAGACAGATGAATACGGGTATCAGCGAACCGGATCGACCTTGATCCGCACGGGCTGTGGGTCACTGCCGTCGAGCATGACGCCGTGGTGTTCGGTGTTGATGAACAGCAGCTTGCCGTCCAGCTCGATGCGCGCGCTTACCGCATAGCGGTGGCCGGGCTTGACCTGGGCCGGGTCGTAGGTGAGGTGAAACGGCAGTGGTACGTTGCCTTTGACCGGGCCGGCCTGGCGGGCCAGGGTCACCGCCGGGGCGTCCATCAGCGAGACGTCCTGCAGTTCCACGCTGAGGGTGGCGGCAGGTGGCAGGGCGCTGCGCTGCAGGTAGAAGACTTCGCCATCCAGGTTGGCCTGGTTGGACGGGGTGTGGCTGGAACAGGCTGCGAGCAAGGATGCGCAACACAGCATAAAGAGCTTTTTCATGGTATCTCCGAAGTCCTTGGCGTTGGCTTTTGGCCAACCCCAGGGACTTTAGCGGATTTTCCCGGCTGATAAAGCCTCAGATGGTGGAAGTTTCCAGCCCGTCTTCACGGTGCAATGCCACCTGGCGGATCGACAGGCGCAGCTCCGCCGACAGCACGCGCTTGGCCACGCCTTCGGCCAGCTCGCCGAGCTTGTCGTGATAACCCAGCTTGCCCTGGGCATCTGCATGCAGCACGCCTTGCTCGAGCAGGGTCTGGATGAAGTGGCGGAACAGGGTCTTGTCGAAGAACTCCGGGGCGTTCAGGCCGTGCAGGATCGACAGGCGCTGGGCCATCATCACGCACAGGTCTTCCAGTTCTTCGGCGCTGAGGCTGTTCTGGCCGCTGTTCAGCAGCAGCGAGGTGGCCATGTAGAAGCGCTGCAGGGTCTGGGTGATGGTGCGGGCGAGCAGGGTCAGCAACACGAACTGCCGCGAGCTGGGTGCCGGGCGAATGTAGGTGTCGTTGTCCTGGCGCAGCAGCCCTTGCTCGACCAGTGCGGTCAGCCACTGGTCGATCACCGCATCCAGTTGCTCCGGCGTCCAGCGCAGGAACAGTTCGGCCTGCAGGTAGGGGTACAGCGCGTGCACATACTGGCCCAGCAGTTCGCGGCTCATGCGCGAACTGCTGAGGAAGAAGCTGGCCAGCAGCGCCGGCAGGGCGAAGATGTGCAGCACGTTGTTGCGGTAATAGGTCATCAGTACCGCGTTGCCTTCATCCAGGTACAGGATGCGGCCCAGGGCGTCCTTCTGCTCGGCCACCAGGTTCATGCCGCGCACGTGCTCGATCAGCGCCTGGCCGTCGCCGTCGGGCAGGGTGGTGTGCGGCGAGTAGGGCACCTGGCGCAGCAACGCCAGGTACAGGTCGAGCACGCGGGTCAGGGCGCGCTCGTCCAGGGCCAGGCGGCTGGTGGACAGCAGCGCCAGGGCCACCAGGTTGACCGGGTTGATCGCGGCCGCCTCGTTGAGGTGGCGGGCCACGGTTTCGCCCAGGCGGGTGGTGGTGGCGTTGAGCCAGGCCGGGCGGTACTGCGGGCCGTGGTCCTGTTCACGCCAGCCGGGCTGTTGCTGGTCGAGGAAGCCGGCCAGGCGGATCGGCTCGCCGAAGTTCACGTATACCTGGCCAAAGCGCTGCTTGAGCGCGCCGAACACCTTGAAGATATCGAAGATCGACTCTTTCTTCTTGCTGGCACCGCGCAGCTCGCCCAGGTAGGTGCGGCCTTCGAGCACGCGCTCGTAGCCGATGTACACCGGCACGAACACGATCGGCGTGCGCGACGAGCGCAGGAAGCTGCGCAGGGTAATGGCCAGCATCCCGGTGCGTGGCTGCAGCATGCGCCCGGTGCGCGAGCGGCCGCCTTCGACGAAGTACTCGACCGGGAAGCCCTTGGTGTACAGGGTATGCAGGTACTCGTTGAACACCGCGGTGTACAGCGGGTTGCCCTTGAACGTGCGGCGCATGAAGAAGGCACCGCCACGGCGCAGCAGGTTACCCACCAGCGGCATGTTGAGGTTGATGCCCGCGGCCACGTGCGGCGGTGTCAGGCCGTTGCGGAACAGCAGGTACGACAGCAGCAGGTAGTCGATATGGCTGCGGTGGCACGGCACATAGATCACTTCGTGGCCGGGGGCGATGCCTTGCACCTGCTCGATGTGGTTGACCTTGATGCCGTCGTAGATCTTGTTCCAGAACCAGCTCAGCACCACTTCGAGGAAGCGGATGGCGGTGTAGGTGTAGTCCGAGGCGATTTCGTTGCCATAGCGCAGAGCCTGGGCTTCGGCCTTGGCCAGCGGCAGGTTTTCGCGCTGCGCCTCATCGACGATGGCCTGGCGCACCTGGGGCGCGTGGATCAGGCCCTTGACCAGGTTGCGCCGGTGCGAGATGTCCGGGCCGATGACGGCGGTCTTGAGGTTGCGAAAGTGCACGCGCATCAGGCGCTGGGCCATGCGCACGGTGCGCTCGTGGCCTTTGTTGTGCTGTACCAGTTCGCGCAGGTGGATGGGTGCGGAGAACTGCACCCGGGTCTTGCGCCCGAGGATCAGCACGGTCAGCAGCCGGCGCAGGCGCCCGGTAACCGCCCAACTGTCGGCGAACAGCAACTTCCACGGGCTGGATTCACTCGCCGGGGTCTGGCCCCAGAACACACTGACCGGAATGATCTGCGCATCCTCTTCGGCGTGCTGGCTGACGGCGGCGACCAGGCGCTCCAGGGTAGGCGGGGCGCCGCGCTTGTCATGGCGGCCGAGCCAGTCCGGGTCCGGGGTCAGGTAGAAGAACGCCGCCGGCTCCTGCAGCGGGCCAACCGCCACCGGCAGCACCGGGCGCGGCAGGCCTGCCTTGGTGCATTCATGGTCGAGCACGGCCAGGTCGGTGAGCGCGGGCGAGGGCAGGGCATAGAACACCGGGCGGCTGCGGTCGAGCTTGAGGGTGAGGGAGGACTGGTTGATGGTCTCGGAGCGCACCCACAGGTACAACAGGCGACGCAGGGCGCCGAAGATCAGGCGGCGCAGGGGGGAACGGGTCATGGGGTGTGTGCCCTGGGTGTGATTTTCAGGTGGGTATCCAGCCAATTAGTCTGCCGTATCCGCGCAAGTTCAGCAAAAATCGCCGAACGGCGCGACGGTCATCAAATTTTTTTGTTCTGTGTCATATACTCGGCCTGCCACTTGCAAGATATTTGCGCAAGCGGCGTCGACACAGGGAGGGACTCTGTGTCTGCAAGGCGATCTTCACAATAAAAATCCGGAGTAGTTCAGATGTCGTCTCGTGAGACTGGGAATGTAAAGTGGTTCAACGATGCCAAGGGTTATGGCTTCATTCAGCGCGAAGGTGGTGCGGATGTATTCGTCCACTATCGGGCGATCCGCGGTGAGGGGCATCGTACCCTGGTCGAAGGACAGCGGGTGGAATATGCCTGCGTGCAGGGCCAGAAAGGCCTGCAAGCCGAGGATGTGGTAGGCCTCTGAGCCTCATGCTGTAAGGCTTGTTGTGGGAGCTGGCTTGCCGGCGATCACCGGCGAAGCCGGTGCCAGGCACCGTGTTGCCTGCATCGCCGGCAAGCCGGGCTCCCACAAAGAATGCAGTGCATTCAGGTACGCCAGGTGATTTCCTCTTCACCGTCGGCGCTGATGCGGACCCAGCGGTCGGCATCTTCTTCCCCATCTTCCTCCACCCAGCCACCCGGCGCGCAGCGCACTTCCACGCCCAGTGCGGCGAATGCGGCGCGGGCGCAGGCAACGTCATCGGCCCACGGCGTCTGGTTGCTTTCCAGGTACAGGCTGTTCCATTTCCCTACAGCCTTGGGTAACCAGGTGACCGGAATGTTACCGGCCTGGCATTTGAAGGTATGGCCTTTCTGCTTCCATTCGCTGCATGGGCCGATTGCCTGGGCGAGCCACTCGGCAATCTGCTTGTGGTCGACGTCGGCGTCCTTCAGGTAGATCTCGATATCAGGTTGGCGCATAAGGGCTCCGGGTGTGCTCAGTCTTGGCGCACGAAATAGTCATAACGCATGGAAACCGTGACCTCGAACGGCTCGGGCTGGTCGATCACCCGGGCACGCTTTTCGGCACTCGCGCGCCAGCCGTGCGGGGTCATGGCCAGCAGGTCGGCGCGGGCCTTGGGCGCGGCCAGGCTCAGGCGGAACTCCAGGGTTTCGCTGTGGGCATGGGCCATGCCTTCGGGGACCAGGGCCAGGTGTTTGTCGTCGGCGTACGGGCGTACTTCATCGTAGAGCACTTCGCGCAGCTCCATCAGGTGGCCGCTGGTGGGGCCGACCCGCATCAGGCCGCCGCCGGGGCTGAGCAGGCGCTTGGCCTCGGCCCAGTCCAGCGGGCTGAACACGCTGGCGATGAACTGGCAGCTGGCGTCGGCCAGCGGCACGCGGGCCATGCTGGCGACCATCCAGGTAACCTCGGGCGCGCGGCGGCAGGCACGCTTGACCGCCTCACGGGAGATGTCCAGGGCGTAGCCGTCGGCAGCCGGCAGGGCCTGGGCGATCTGCGCGGTGTAGTAACCCTCGCCACAGCCGATGTCCAGCCAGGCACCGGGCTGGCGCTCGGCGGCCAGCTCGGCCAGGCGGCGCGCCACCGGCGCGTAGTGGCCGGCGTCGAGGAAATCGCGGCGGGCTTCGACCATGGCCTGGTTGTCACCCGGGTCGCGGCTGTTCTTGTGCTGCACCGGCAGCAGGTTCAGGTAACCCTGGCGGGCGCGGTCGAAGCGGTGGCCGGCCGGGCACACCACACCGTTGTCGAGCCGGCTCAGCGGTGCCTGGCAAAGAGGGCAGGCGAGCATCAGGCGAGCAACCGGACCAGGGTCTGGTAATAGATTTCGGTCAGCAAATCGAGGTCGCTGGCCAGGATCCGCTCGTCCACCTGGTGAATGGTGGCGTTGACCGGGCCGAGCTCGACCACCTGGGTGCCCATGGTGGCGATGAAGCGGCCATCGGAAGTACCACCGCTGGTGGACGGCTGGGTGTCGCGGCCGGTGACGCCCTTGATGCTGGCCGAGACGGCGCTCAGCAGTTCGCCCGGTTCGGTGAGGAACGGCAGGCCCGACAGCGCCCAGTCGATCGACCAGTCCAGTTCATGCTTGTCGAGGATCGCCGACACCCGCGCCTGCAGGCCTTCGACGGTGGACTCGGTGGAGAAGCGGAAGTTGAACAGTGCGGTCAGCTCGCCCGGGACCACGTTGGTGGCGCCGGTGCCGGAGTTGAGATTGGAGATCTGGAAGCTGGTCGGCGGGAAGAACGCATTGCCTTCGTCCCAGTGCTCGGCCGCCAGTTCCGCCAGGGCCGGAGCGGCCAGGTGGATCGGATTGCGCGCCAGGTGCGGGTAGGCCACATGGCCCTGCTTGCCGCGCACGGTCAGCTTGGCGCCCAGCGAGCCACGGCGGCCGTTCTTGACCACGTCACCCAGCAGGGTGGTGCTGGAGGGTTCGCCGACGATGCACCAGTCCAGGCGCTCGTTGCGTGCTTTCAGGCGCTCGACCACGGCCTTGGTGCCATGGTGGGCCGGGCCTTCCTCGTCGCTGGTGATCAGGAACGCGACCTTGCCGCGGTGGTCCGGGTAGTCCTGCACGAAGCGCTCGCTGGCAATCACCATGGAGGCCAGGCTGCCTTTCATGTCGGCGGCGCCACGGCCGCAGAGCATGCCGTCGGCGTCGATCAGCGCTTCGAACGGCTCATGCTGCCATTGCTGCACCGGGCCGGTGGGGACCACGTCGGTGTGGCCGGCAAAGCACAGCACCGGGCCATCCTGGCTGCCGTGGGTGGCCCAGAAATTGTCGACGTCCTCGAAGCGCATCGGCTCGAGCTGGAAGCCCACGGCGCCCAGGCGGTTCATCATCTGCGCCTGGCAGTCGGCGTCGACGGGGGTGACCGAGGGGCGGCGGATCAGGTCGCAGGCCAGTTGAAGGGTAGGCGAGAGCTCGGCAGGGGCCGTCATGGGGGACTCCGGGGCAAGGCAAGGCGGGGAAATCTGAGGGGCGTTATCTTATATCAAACCGATGGGCCATTGGGGCCGCTTTGCGGCCCTATCGCGACACAAGGCCGCTCCCACAGGATCACCACAGCCCATCAGGCGTGTGCAATACCTGTGGGAGCGGCCTTGTGTCGCGATAGGGGCGCAAAGCGCCCCCCCGGCAATCTCAGGCCTGCTGCGCCTCGACGGCCTTTTCCCCAGGCTTGGGCAACGAAGACAGGAACGCCATCACCAGCGCCGCCACATAAGGCAACGACTGCACCAGCAACATTGCCACCCAGAAGCGCATGTCCGAGCTCGGCAGCCCCTGTACCAGGTAGATGCCCAGCGCTGCGCCCCACAGCAGCAACATGATGAACAGCTCTTCCCGCGCCTCGGAAATCGCCACCAGCAGGCCGTGGCTGTCGGCGTTCTTCGGTGTGCGGAAGAACGGCATGCTGCTGGTGAAGAACCCGTACAGCACCGCCTTGGCAATGGTATGCGACAGCGCCAGCCCGGCCAGCGCCGCAGCAAAGGCATCCTTCAGGTTCACCCCTACCGCGCGACGGTAGAGGAAAATGATCTTGCCGACCTTGAAGAAGAACAGTGCCAGCGGCGGAATGGCAAAGATCATCAGCGGCGGGTCGACCCGGTGCGGCACGATGATCATCGCCGCCGACCACAGCAGCGCGCCGATGGTGAAGAAGATGTTCATGCCATCGGCGATCCACGGCAGCCAGCCGGCCAGGAAGTGGTAGCGCTGGCCGCGGGTCAGCTCGCTGCCCTTGCCGCGCAGCAGGGCGCTGGCGTGGTGCTTGATGATCTGGATGGCGCCATAGGCCCAGCGGAAGCGTTGCTTCTTGAAGTCGATGAAGGTGTCGGGCATCAGGCCCTTGCCGTAGCTGTTGTGGGCATAGGCGGCCGACAGGCCCTTCTCGAATACCCGCAAGCCCAGTTCGGCGTCCTCGCAGATGCACCACTCGGCCCAGCCCAGCTCTTCCAGCACGCTGCGCCGGGTCATGGTCATGGTGCCGTGCTGGATGATCGCGTCACGGTCGTTGCGGGTGACCATGCCGATGTGGAAGAAGCCCTTGTACTCGCTATAGCACAGCTTCTTGAAGGCGCTTTCGTGCTGGTCGCGGTAGTCCTGCGGCGACTGCACCACGGCAATCTTCGGGTCGGCGAAGTGCGGCACCATGTGCTTGAGCCAGTTGCGGTCGACGCAGTAATCCGAGTCGATCACCGCGATCACTTCGGCGTCCTTGGCGGTGTGCGGGATCAGGTAGTTCAGCGCGCCGCCCTTGAAACCGGCCAGGGGCGCGACGTGGAAGAACCTGAAGCGCTCGCCGAGTTTCTCGCAATGGGCCTTGAGCGGCTCCCACACGGCCGGGTCCTTGGTGTTGTTGTCGATCACCAGCACTTCGTAGTCGGGGTAGTCCAGCGCGGCCAGGGCATCGAGGGTCTGTTTGACCATCTCCGGCGGCTCGTTGTAGCACGGCACATGCACCGATACCTTGGGCCGGTAGGCGCTGTCGGCCTGCACCGGCAGGAATTCGCGCCGGCGCTTGTGTATCCATACCGCCTCGGCCAGTTCGTGGGCCTCGGTCAGCAGCACGATGAACACGCCCAGCGCGCCGAGGGCCAGCAGCACGCCCACGGTCAGGCTGAACCAGGTGCTGTATTGCTGGCTGTAGTCGTAGGCGATCCATACCAGCACCGACCCGCACAGGAAGGTGATGAAGGTCAGGAAGGTGCGGCCGCGCTGGCGCAGGGCCGAACCGTCGATGAACAGCACCATCAGGGCAATCATCGCCAGCACCACCGAGGCCACCGCCAGGGCACGCCATTGCGGGATCGCCACCACCGGGCCGTCAAAGTTGAATTTTTGCTGGCGCTCGGCGTTGTACACGCCCCAGTAGGCGCCGACCGAGCCTTCGTCACTGGCCTTCCACGGCTGGTCGTAGGCCTCGATGACGAAGTAATTGTAACCACGGCGGTTGAGGGTGTTGACCAGGGTACGCAGGTAGATGGCCTGGTCGGCCTGGGTGGCATCGGCGCCGCCGCGCATGCGGCCGTTGCTCGGCCAGCCGACTTCCGACAGCAGCAGGGGTTTGCGCGGGAACTGGTGCTTCAGTTCGCGGGCGCGGTCGAGCACGAACTCGACCGAATCCTTCATCGGCACGAACTCCCAGTACGGCAAGATGTGCGCGGCAATCAGGTCGACGTGCTTGGCCAGCTGCGGGTTTTCCTTCCAGATGTGCCACTGCTCACTGGTGGTCACCGGCACCTTTACTGCTGCGCGTACTCGGTCCAGGTACTTGATCAGGTTTTCCGGGGTGACTTCTTCGCGGAACAGTGCCTCGTTGCCGACCACAACCCGCACCACGCTGCGCGAGGTGTTGGCCAGCTGGATGGCCGTGGCGATTTCGCGTTCGTTGCGCTCCAGGTCCGGGCTGATCCAGATGCCCAGCGTCACCCGCAGGCCGAATTCCTCGGCCAGGCGCGGGATATCCGCCTGGGTGCCCTCCACGGTGTAGATCCGGATGCTGTCGGTCAGTTTGCTCAACTGCTCCAGGTCCTGGCGCATCTCGTCGTCACTGGGGTACTGGCCCTTCTGCGGGCTTTCGCCCAGACGGAACGGTGAATACGAGAATCCAGAGATCTGTTCTGGCCAGGCGGGGGCGGAGACCGGGCGGTTGATCAGCGCCCAGAACCCGGTGAACAACGCGGCGATGGCCAGGACCACGACCAGGTTCAGGCCGAATTTACGTGAAGACATTGTCGTCCATATGTGTCGAAGTGATAGGACATTAAAGCAGGGTTGATAGTCTCTTTCCTAACGATGCAGGCCATGGGCCCGCTGGCATATAATGCGCGCCGGTTTTTTGGGGTATGAACATGAGCACAGAAGATCCACGCTTCGCCGGCGTTGCCCGGCTGTATGGCGACCAGGGGTTGCACCGTCTGGGCCAGGCCCATGTGGCCGTGGTCGGTATTGGCGGGGTAGGCTCGTGGGCGGCGGAAGCGCTGGCCCGCAGTGGCGTGGGCGAGATCACCCTGTTCGACCTCGACGACGTGTGCGTCAGCAACACCAACCGCCAGGCCCATGCCCTGGATGGGCAGGTGGGGCGGCCCAAGGTCGAGGTCATGGCCGAGCGCCTGCGGGCGATCAACCCGGCGTGCACGGTGCATGCAGTGGCCGACTTCGTCACCCGCGACACCATGGTCGAGTACATTACCGAGAACCTCGACTGTGTGATCGACTGCATCGACAGCGTCATGGCCAAGGCGGCGCTGATTGCCTGGTGCCGGCGGCGCAAGATCGCCATCGTCACCACGGGTGGTGCCGGTGGGCAGATCGACCCGACACAGATCCAGATCGCCGACCTGAACAAGACCTTCAACGACCCGCTGGCCTCGCGGGTGCGTTCCACCCTGCGCCGCGACTACAACTTCTCGCGCAATGTCAGCCGCAACTATGGCGTGCCATGCGTGTTCTCCAGCGAACAGCTGCGCTACCCCAAGGGCGATGGCAGCGTTTGCCTGCAGAAAAGCTTCGTGGGTGAGGGCGTGCGGTTGGACTGCTCGGGTGGCTTTGGCGCGGTGATGATGGTGACCGCGACCTTTGGCATGGTGGCGGCGAGCAAGGCGGTGGAAAAACTGGTAGCGGGGGCGCGGCGGCCTTCGGAGCGGGTCAAGCCTGAATAGACCGCGTGGGCTTCTTCGCGGGCTTGCCCGCTCCCACAGGTACTGCATCTCTCTCCAGAAAGGTGAAGGTCCTGTGGGAGCGGGCGCGCCCGCGAAGAGGCCAGCACCGATTCAACGGTTGGACGCCAGCTCCGCCATCCGCTGCAACACCGCATGCAGCCCATTGCTGCGCGACGGCGAAAGCTGGCGCTCCAGGCCCAGCTGAGTGAACCACTCACGCAGATCGAGCCCGGCGAGTTCTTCACTGGCCAATCCCTGCACCCGCACCAGCAACAACGCCAGCAGCCCACGCAACAGGCGTGCATCGCTGCTGGCCTTGAACCGCCACAAGCCCTCGACCTGCTCGGCCACCAGCCATACCAGGCTTTCGCAGCCATGCACCCGGTTGGCCTCGGTCTTTTCAATGTCCGCCAGCGGTTCCAGTCGGTCGCCCCACTGCATCAGCAGCCGCGCACGCTGTTCCCAGCCCTTGCCCTGCTCGAAAGCTTCCAGCGCCTGGCGCGCCTGATCCGGCAGGGTCATCGCAACAGCTCCAGGCCTTGATCCAGCGCCGCGAAGAAACGCTGCAAGTCATCGCTGTCGTTATACAGCCCCAATGACACGCGGATTGCGCCCTCCAGGCCCAGGCCCTGCAGCAGCGGCATGGCACAGTGGTGCCCGGCTCGCACGGCAATGCCTTGCTCGGTCAGCAGGTGGGCGATGTCGGCGTTATGCACGCCGTCGATGACGAAACTGGCAAGGGCCGCCTGTGGCGTGCCCAGGATGCGCACGCCATCGCGGTCCGCCAGGCCACGCAGCAGGTACTGGTGCAGGCTGGTTTCATGGGCTTCGAGCGCCTGGGCATCGAGGCTGGCCAGGTAGTCCAGGGTTGCACCCAGGCCGATCACCCCGGCGATCGGCGGCGTGCCTGCCTCGAATCCCAGCGGCGCCGGGCGGAAGCTGGCGCTGTGGTATTCGGCCAGTTGCACCATCTCGCCACCGAACTGCCAGTGGTGCAGCAGTTCCAGCGCCTGGCTGCGGCCGTACAGCACACCGACGCCTTCCGGGCCGTACAGCTTGTGGCTGGAGAACACATAGAAGTCGCAGCCAAGCTGCTGCACATCATGGCGGCCATGCACCACGCCCTGGGCACCGTCGACCACGGTCAGCGCGCCTTGGGAGCGGGCATGGGCCAGCAGCGCCGGCAGCGGCTGCCAGGTACCCAGCACGTTGGATAGCTGGCTCACCGCCAGCACCCGGGTGCGCGGGCCGATCAGTTGCAGCGCCTGGTCCAGGTCGATGCGGCCATGGGCATCCAGCGGCAGCACCACCAGGCGCAGGTTGCGCCGGCGCGCCAGCTGTTGCCAGGGCAGCAGGTTGGCATGGTGCTCCAGGGCACTGACGGCAATTTCGTCACCGGCCTCGAAGCGGTGTTCCAGGCCATAGGCCAGCAGGTTCAGCGCCGAAGTGGCACCGTGGGTGAAGATGATCTGCCGCGAGTCTGCCGCATTGAGCCAGGCGGCAACCTTGTCGCGGCTGGTTTCGAAGGCCTGGGTCGCCAGTGCGCCGGGCAAGTGCTGGGCTCGGTGCACGTTGGCCGCGCCATGGCCGTAGTAATGGCTCAGGGCATCGAGCAGGGCTTGCGGCTTCTGGGTGGTGGCGGCGTTGTCCAGGTAGGTCTGGTGCTGCCGTTGCAGGGCGGCGATGGCGGGAAAATCGGCACGCCAGGGGGAGGGCTGAAACATGGTCGCGGGGCCTGGAATGAAAATCGGGTCTGGCGTGGTGCCAGACCCGATCTTAACATTTCAAACGCTGAGAATCCGCTGTTCGCGAGCAAGCTAGCTCCGGCAGCGGTTGAAGGGTTCTCAGTTGTGCGCGTGCAGCGCCTCGTTCAGCTCGATGGCCGACTTGTGGGTCTTGCACTCCACCGCGCCGTTCAGCGAGTTGCGGCGGAACAGCAGGTCGGTCTGGCCGGCCAGGTCGCGGGCCTTGACCACTTTGACCAGCTGGTTGTTCTCGTCCAGCAGGTTCACCTTGGTACCGGCGGTGATGTACAGGCCGGCTTCGACGGTGTTGCGGTCGCCCAGCGGAATGCCGATACCGGCGTTGGCGCCGATCAGGCAGCCTTCGCCAACCTTGATGACGATGTTGCCGCCACCGGACAGGGTGCCCATGGTCGAGCAGCCGCCGCCCAGGTCCGAGCCCTTGCCGACGAATACGCCAGCGGAAACGCGGCCTTCGATCATGCCCGGGCCTTCGGTGCCAGCGTTAAAGTTGACGAAGCCTTCGTGCATGATGGTGGTGCCTTCGCCGATGTAGGCGCCCAGGCGCACGCGGGCGGTGTCGGCGATACGCACGCCGGCCGGGACCACGTAGTCGGTCATTTTCGGGAACTTGTCCACCGAGAACACTTCCAGCAGCTCGCCCTTCAGGCGCGCTTCCAGTTGCAGTTCGGCGAGTTCGGCCAGGTCGACCGCGCCCTGGTTGGTCCAGGCCACGTTCGGCAGCAGCGGGAAGATGCCGGCCAGGCTCACGCCGTGCGGCTTGACCAGGCGGTGCGACAGCAGGTGCAGCTTGAGGTAGGCCTCTGGGGTCGAGGTCAGCGCGGCGTCTTCGGCCAGCAGGGTGGCGACCAGCGGCTTGTGGCTTTCGGCCAGGCGGGTCAGCAGGGCGGCCTGGGCGGCATCCACGCCTTTCACGGCTTCGGCCAGTTGCGCGGCCTGGGCGTTGCTGAAGGCGATGGCCTGGTTGCCACCTTGGTAACCGAGAACAGGGGCTACTGCAGCGACCAGTTCGGCGCTCGGGTTGAGCAGCGGTTGTGCGTAGAACACTTCCAGCCAGGCGCCCTGGCGGTTCTGGGAGCCGACACCGAAGGCCAGGCTGAACAGGGTATTGGACATGTGATTACCTCGTGCGAAATAGGGTAGGGGCTCAGGCCAGGGCAGCGGCGTACAGGTCGGGCTTGAAGCCGACCAGGGTACGCGCGCCAAGGTCGAGCACCGGGCGCTTGATCATCGACGGCTGGGCCAGCATCAGCTCGACGGCCTTGGCCTGGTCGAGGTCGGCCTTGCTGGCGTCGTCCAGCTTGCGGAAGGTGGTGCCGGCACGGTTGAGGATGACTTCCCAGCCGTGTTCGTCGCACCAGCGGTTCAGGCTGTCACGGTCGATGCCTTGGGTTTTGTAGTCATGGAATTCGTAGGCGATGGCCTGGTCTTCGAGCCAGGTACGTGCCTTTTTCATGGTGTCACAGGCTTTGATGCCGTAGAGCGTGTAGGTCATTTGTGTACATTGGGGATCACAGGCTGCCCCAATCTCTCCGTTTTCCGATTTCAGTCGCGGGATTATGCGGGAACGATCCTGTGAGCGCCACGGGTGTGCATGTCTTGGGTCTGGCAGTGTGTCGGAGACCGAGCGCCGCCCGCGCGGCGCATCGCCGGCAAGCCAGCTCCCACATCTGTTTCGGGCCAGTTATTTCTGCACCTCAGCCGCGCGAACCCTTAGTGCATGACTGAATTTTGGTGAGAAGCAGAAGCGATACCTTCAATATCGAAGGGAACAAACAAGGCGGGCAGCGGTAATTTCACAGAAGAGACTGGCCCGAAACAGATGTGGGAGCCGGCTTGCCGGCGATGCGCCGCGCGGGCGGCGCTCGATCTCAGCAGCCCCATAGCACTCAAGGCGTGTGCCTCCAAGCCGATGCGGCCCCGAGCCTGCGCCGTCATCAAGCCAAAGTATCATCATGTTACATATTCAACCGCCACCTGCGACTATCGTGCAGCGGCCCCGATTCCCCCATCGCCGCTAACATATTGTTTCAATGGCGATGTTTCGCCCTGTTGTCGTTTCTGGTTCACAAAGGAAGCTTTCCCGGATGCAGTCCGCCTACACCGTCCTCATCCTGCTGACGCTGGTCAGCGTGTCGAAGCTGGTCGGCCGCATGATTCCGCTGCCCTTGCCGCTGGTACAGATCGCCGCCGGCGCCTTGCTTGCGTGGCCGACACTGGGCCTGCATGTGGCACTGGACCCCGAGCTGTTCCTGTTCCTGTTCCTGCCGCCGTTGCTGTTCGCCGACGGCTGGCGCATTCCCAAGCGCGAGTTGTGGCGCATTCGTGGGCCGGTGGTGGCGCTGGCCGTGGGTCTGGTGCTGTTTACCGTGGTCGGGGCCGGTTACTTCATTCACTGGCTGCTGCCGAGCATCCCGCTGCCCGTGGCCTTCGCCCTGGCCGCAGTGTTGTCGCCGACCGACGCCGTGGCGGTTTCGGCCATTACCCAGGACCGCCTGCCCACCCCGCTGATGCACATGCTCCAGGGCGAGGCCCTGATGAACGATGCCTCGGGCCTGGTGACCTTCAAGTTCGCCCTGGCGGCGGCGATCACCGGGGTGTTCTCGCTGACCGACGCAAGCTTCAGCTTCGTACTGGTCGCCCTGGGCGGCTTGGCGGTGGGCGTGGCCCTGAGCTGGCTGATCGGCCGCCTGCGTGCCTGGATGATCGCCCGCGGCTGGGACGACCCGGCCACCCACGTGGTGTTCATGTTGCTGCTGCCGTTCGCTGCCTACGTGCTGGCCGAGCGCCTGGGCGTGTCGGGCATCCTTTCGGCGGTAGCGGCTGGCATGATGCAGAGCTGGCTCGACCTGCTGCCACGGCAGACCAGCACGCGCCTGCTCAACCGCAGCGTGTGGTCACTGCTGGAGTTCGCTTTCAACGGCCTGATCTTCCTGCTGCTGGGCCTGCAGTTACCGGACATCATCAAGGCCGTGGTCAGCCATGAACCCACCGTCTGGCCGACCCTGGCCTGGCGCTGCCTGGACGTGGTGGCGATCTTTGTGGCGCTGATCTTGCTGCGGTTCATCTGGGTCCAGAGCATCTGGCGCTCGATCGGTGTGGTACGCCGCTGGCGCGGCAAGCCGGCGCTGGTGCTGATGCCCACGGCGCGCTCCTGCTGGTTGCTGACCCTGGGTGGTGTGCGCGGTGCGGTCACCCTGGCCGGCGTGATGTCGATCCCGTTGCTGATGGGAGCAGGCAAGGCCTTCCCGGAGCGTGACCTGCTGATCTTCATTGCGGCCGGGGTGATCCTGCTGTCGTTGATCAGTGCCTGTATCGCGTTGCCGCTGTTGCTGCGCGGGGTGACCAAGAGCCCGGACGAGCGCTTGCACCAGGAGGTGCAGGAGGCCTGGCGACGCACGGCCGAGGCGGCGATCCATGCGCTGGAGGCAGAGGAAGTGATCGACAGCAATGCGCCGCAGGATGCCGCGCAGGCGACCCTGGCGACCGAGTTGAAGGCGCGCTTGATGGCGGAATACCGCGATGAGCTGGACAGCTACAACGACAGCGCCGAAGCCAAGGCGCTGGCCGAGCAGATGGACCTGCTGGAGCGGCGTTTGCGCTTGCGGGCGCTGCGGGCGCAGCGGCTGGAGCTGTATGAGCTGCATCGCCAGCATCTGGTGGGGGATGAAGTGGTGCGGCAGGTGCTGGGTGAGCTGGATATGAGTGAAGCGAACCTGGGGGCAGTCAAGTAGATTGCAGGGGGCCGCTATGCGGCCCTGTGGGAGCGGGTTTACCCGCGAATCAGGCGACGCGGTGCATGGCACCGGCTGTGCCGGTGTTCGCGGGTAAACCCGCTCCTACAGGTACTGCACAACACTCGAGAGTTGTACGGCCCCTGTCGAATCAGTGGTTCTGCAGGAACTCGCGAATCCGCTCCGCCGCCTCGATGCACTCGGCCAGCGGTGCAACCAGTGCCATGCGCACGCGCCCGGCGCCCGGGTTCACGCCATCCACTTCGCGCGACAGGTACGACCCCGGCACCACCGTCACATGCTGGGCCTCGAACAGGTCGCGGGTAAACTCGGCATCGCCGCCGGGTACCTTGGCCCACAGGTAGAAGCTGCCATCCGGGCGCTGCACGTCCAGCACCGGCTGCAGGATATCCAGCACGGCATCGTACTTGGCGCGGTACTGGTCGCGGTTCTCGCGCACATGCGCCTCGTCCTGCCAGGCAGCGATGCTGGCCAGCTGGGTTTGTACCGGCATGGCGCAGCCGTGATAGGTACGGTACAGCAGGAACGGCTTGATGATCTCGGCGTCACCGGCGACGAAGCCCGAGCGCAGGCCCGGCAGGTTGGAGCGCTTGGACAGGCTGTGGAATACCACGCAGCGCTTGAAGTCGCTGCGGCCCAGTTCCGCACAGGCAGTCAACAGGCCTGGTGGCGGGGCATCCTCGTCGAAGTACAGCTCGCTGTAGCACTCGTCGGCGGCAATCACGAAGTCGTGCTCGTCGGCCAGGGCAATCAGCTTCTTCAGGGTGTCCATCGGCACCAGTGCGCCGGTGGGGTTGCCCGGCGAGCACAGGAACAGGATCTGGCAACGCTTCCACACTTCAGCCGGCACGGCGTCGAAGTCGGGGTTGAAACCGTTGCTTTCCAGGCACGGCAGGTAGTGCGGGGTGGCACCGGCCAGCAGCGCTGCGCCTTCGTAGATCTGGTAGAACGGGTTGGGGCTGACCACCAGGCCGTCATCGGCGCGGTTGACCACGGCCTGGGTGAAGGCGAACAGCGCTTCACGGGTACCGTTGACCGGCAGGATGTGGCGGTCGGCATCCAGCCAGCCGGCCGGTACGCCGAAGCGCCGCTCGCACCACTGGCCGATGGCCTGGCGCAGGGCGGGCAGGCCGATGGTGCTCGGGTACACCGCCAGCTTGTCGAGGTTGTCGGCCATGGCCTGGGCGACGAACGCCGGCGATTCGTGCTTCGGCTCACCGATCGACAGGGCGATGGCGCGCTTGTCCGCCGCAGGTGCAACGCTGCCCAGCAGGGCGCGGAGTTTCTCGAACGGGTAGGGCTGAAGCTGGGTCAAGGCATGGTTCATCGGCGCAAGGTCTCGTCAATCGTCTAGTCGTTAAAAGGTCACGCGGGTGGGGCTGGCATCGCTGGCCTGGCCGGCCTGCAGCTGCTGGACGATGGCCTCCTGCAGTCGGCTGCACAGCTGTGGGTCGGACAACGGCTGGTTGTCGGCATCGGTGATGAAGAACACGTCTTCCACCCGCTCGCCAAGGGTGGCGATCTTGGCGTTCTGCAGCGACAGGTCGAACTCCAGGAAGATCCGCCCCAGCCGGGCCAGCAGGCCTGGGCGGTCGGGCGCGGTGATTTCGAGGATGGTCACCGGCCGCTGGGCATCGTTGAGGATGGTCACCTGTGGCGGGAAGTCGAAGTGCTTGAGCTGGCGCGGTACCCGGCGCTGGATGATGGTCGGGTAGTCCTCGGGGTTGCGCAGCGCTTCGGTCAGGCCGTCGCGAATCTGCTTGACCCGCTGCGGGTTGTCGCCGATCGAGCCGCCGTCGTTGTCCAGCACGATGTAGGTGTCGAGGGTGAACTGGCTGCTCGAGGTGATGATTCGCGCGTCATGAATGTTCAGGTTCAGCTGCGACATGGCCGCCACCGTCACGGCGAAGAAGTCGTGCTGGTCGGGGGCATAGATGAAGATCTGCGTGCCACCCTCGAACTCGCGCTGGGTGGTTTCCTTGATCAGCACCAGCGGCCCGCCATCGGCCGGCTGCTGGAGGATCGCGTCACTGTGCCAGGCCACGTCGGCAGCGGTGTGCTTGAGGAAGTAGTCATCGCCCAGCTGCGACCACAGCTGCTCGACGTCGTCCGGGTCGGTGCCTTCGCGCACCAGGATATCCAGCGCCGCCGATTGGGTCTGGCGAATCTGCTCCTCGCGGTCCAGCGGGTTTTCCAGGCCACGGCGCAGGGCGCGCTTGGTCTCGGTGTACAGCTGGCGCAGCAGGCTGGCCCGCCACGAGTTCCACAGGCTGGGGTTGGTGGCGTTGATATCGGCCACGGTCAGCACGTACAGGTAGTCCAGGCGCGTCTCGTCGCCCACGTGCAGGGCAAAATCGTTGATCACCTGAGGGTCGGACAGGTCCTTGCGCTGGGCGGTGGTCGACATCACCAGGTGGTTCTGCACCAGCCAGACGATCAGCCGGCTGTCCCAGGCCGGCAACTGGTGGCGCTCGCAGAACTTCTGCGCATCCACGGCGCCCAGCTCGGAATGGTCGCCCTGGCGGCCCTTGCCGATGTCGTGGTACAGGCCGGCCAGGTAGATCAGCTCGGGCTTGGGCAGGCGGCCCATGAGCTTGCTGGCCAGCGGGAATTTCTCGGACACCGGCGTGTATTGCAGCTTGCGCAGGTGCTTGATGAGGTTGAGGGTGTGCGCATCGACCGTATAGATGTGGAACAGGTCGTGCTGCATCTGCCCGACGATCAGGCCGAACTCCGGCAGGTAGCGGCCGAGGATGCCGTAGCGGTTCATACGCCGCAGGTTGCGGTGGATGCCGATTTCGCACTTGAACAGCTCGATGAACAGGCTGGTGTTGCGGATATCGGTGCGGAAGGTATCGTCGATCAGGTGCCGATGCTCGCGCAGCAGCCGCACGGTATCGGCGCGTACGCCCTTGATCTCGGGGTGCTGGGCCATCAGCACGAAGATTTCCAGCATGGCGAACGGCGTGCGCTTGAACACGTTCGGCCTTGCCGCTTCTATGTAGCCGTCATGCAGGCGGAAGCGCGCGTTCAGCGGCTGGGTGGTGCCGCTGTCGTCATCGGCGAGGATGACCTCCTCGAAGTGCTGGATGATCAGGTCGCACAGCTGGCTGATGCTCATCACCACCCGGTAGTACTGCTGCATGAACTGCTCGATCGCCCGCTTGGGGTTGTCGTCGCTGTAGCCCAGCAGCGCGGCGATGCTGCGCTGGTGGTCGAACAGCAGGCGATCCTCGGCGCGCCCGGCCAGCATGTGCAAGGCGTAGCGCACCCTCCACAGGAAGTCCTGGGACGAGGCCAGCAGCTCGTTCTCGCTTTCCAGCAGGAAACCTTCGCCGGCCAGCGCGTGCAGGTTGAGGGTGCCGTACTGGCGGCGGGCCACCCACAGCACTGTCTGGATGTCGCGCAGGCCGCCGGGCGAACCTTTCACATTGGGTTCGAGGTTGTACTCGGTGTCGTTGTACTTGTGGTGGCGGGCCTTGAGTTCGGCCCGCTTGGCCAGGAAGAAGTCCTTGCTCGGCCACATGTGCGCAGTGCTGGTCACCTCCAGCATGCGCTGGCGCAGGGCCTCGGGGCCGGCAATGGTGCGGCTTTCCATCAGGTTGGTGATGACCGTCAGGTCGGCGCGGGCCTGCTCGGCGCACTCGTCGACGGTGCGCACGCTCTGGCCCACTTCCAGGCCGATGTCCCACAGCAGGGTGAGAAACCGCTCGATGGCATCGCGATACTGCTCGTGTTCGGCAGCATCCAGCAGGATCAGCAGGTCGATGTCCGAATGCGGGTGCAGCTCACCGCGCCCGTAGCCACCCACCGCGACCAGGGCGATGCCGCTCTGGTCGCCCCAGTCGAACTGGTTCCAGGCCTGTTGCAGGATGTTGTCGACGAGCCAGGCGCGGGCCTCGATCAGTGGGCGGATTTCGCTGCCACTGCGAAAACGCTTGTCGAGTACCTCGCCAGCCTGGCGGATGGCTTTCTTGAAGGCGGCGATGGGGCTCGCCTTGAGGGCCAGTTCCGCCTGGAACTGGCCGCGGTCGAACAGCTCGGGGTCCACCTGGGGCATCGCGTCACGTTCCTGTCGTGGGGGTGGCCTGTGGGAGTGCGGTCAGGCCGAGGTGCGCGGGATGGTGTCGTCCTTGCGCAGGGTGAAGATCTCGTAGCCGGTCGCGGTCACCACCAGGGTGTGCTCCCACTGGGCCGAGAGCTTGCGGTCCTTGGTGATGGCGGTCCAGCCGTCGCCCAGCACCTTGGTGTCGGCCTTGCCCTGGTTGATCATCGGCTCGATGGTGAAGGTCATGCCTTCCTTCAGCTCCATGCCGGTGCCCGCGCGGCCATAGTGCAGGATCTGCGGCTCTTCGTGGAACACCTTGCCGATGCCGTGGCCGCAGAACTCGCGCACCACCGAGAAGCCGTTCTTTTCAGCGTGCTTCTGGATCACTTCGCCGATGTCGCCCAGGCGGCAGCCCGGCTTGACCAGTTCGATGGCCTTGTACATGCACTCCTGGGTGACCTTGGACAGGCGCTCGGCCCATACCGGCACGGTGCCGACGTGGAACATGCGGCTGGTGTCGCCGTGGTAGCCGTCCTTGATCACGGTGACGTCGATGTTCAGCGTGTCACCGTCCTTGAGCGGCTTGTCGTTGGGGATGCCGTGGCAGACCACATGGTTGATCGAGGTGCAGATCGACTTCGGGTAGCCCTTGTAGTTGAGCGGTGCCGGGATGGCCTGCTGGACGTTGACGATGTAGTCGTGGCACAGGCGGTCCAGCTCTTCGGTGGTGACACCGGGCTTGACGTGTTCCTCGATCATTTCCAGCACGTCGGCGGCCAGGCGGCCAGCGATGCGCATCTTCTCGATGTCTTCTGCGGTCTTGATGGTGACGGTCATTACAGGCTCTCTACAGCGCCGCATGCGGCGCGAACAAACGGGAAAGGCCGGATTCTAGCAGAGCAGGGCGCCGATCGGTCGGGATAAAGGCGGCCATGCTGCTGTCTACAGCTGGCATTCTGGCGCGAAAGCCGGGGTGCTGCAAAAACCGCTGACGGACGCAACAGTATCCGGGTTCCGTTCGGCCGCGGTCTGTGGTATAAAATGCGCCGCTTTCGGGGACGACCCCGTCAGCACTTAACCCACACACGTGTCGACACGATGACCTGGGTGCCCCGAGTTGCAGAATTCGCGGGTTGGTCATTGGGATACGTGGAGGCCCAACCCGACTTATCAAGGAACTATCATGTCCCAAGTCAACATGCGCGATATGCTGAAGGCCGGTGTGCACTTCGGCCACCAGACCCGTTACTGGAACCCGAAAATGGGCAAGTACATTTTCGGCGCGCGTAACAAGATCCACATCGTCAACCTGGAAAAAACCCTGCCAATGTTCAACGACGCTCTGTCGTTCGTAGAGCGCCTGGCCCAGGGCAAGAACAAGATCCTGTTCGTCGGCACCAAGCGTTCCGCCGGCAAGATCGTCGCCGAGCAAGCTGCTCGTTGCGGTTCGCCGTACGTTGACCACCGTTGGTTGGGCGGCATGCTGACCAACTACAAGACCATCCGCGCTTCGATCAAGCGTCTGCGCGACCTGGAAACCCAGGCCGAAGACGGCACTTTCGCCAAGCTGACCAAGAAAGAAGCCCTGATGCGCTCCCGCGACCTGGAAAAACTGGATCGCAGCCTGGGCGGCATCAAGGACATGGGCGGTCTGCCAGACGCTCTGTTCGTTATCGACGTTGATCACGAGCGCATCGCGATCACCGAAGCCAACAAGCTGGGCATCCCGGTTATCGGCGTTGTCGATACCAACAGCAGCCCGGAAGGTGTTGACTACATCATCCCAGGTAACGATGACGCCATCCGCGCTATCGAGCTGTACATGACTTCGATGGCTGACGCAGTCATCCGCGGCCGTAACAACGTTGCCGGCGGCACCGAAGTTTACGCTGAAGAAGCGGCTGCACCTGCTGCCGAGTAATTAGACGCTAGCGTCGACTTGGCACGCAAAAAGGGGGCTCTGCCCCCTTTTTGCCACCTTGAAATCCTGCTGTCAGCATCGGCCCCGCATCATGGGCTCGCTGAGATAAACACAGCGGATTTGCAGAATTGAACGCCCGTGACGAACGGGTGGAATGGTTGAAAAACTTTCCAAGAGGATTTTGAAATGGCAGCAATTACTGCAGCGCTGGTCAAAGAACTGCGCGAGCGTACCGGCGAAGGCATGATGGATTGCAAGAAGGCCCTGGAAAAGGCCGGCGGCGACATCGAAAAAGCCATTGACGACATGCGTGCCTCGGGCGCCATCAAGGCCGCCAAAAAGGCTGGCAACGTCGCTGCTGAAGGCGCTATCGCCGTCAAGACCGACGGTAAATCCGCCGTCCTGCTGGAAGTGAACTCGCAGACCGACTTCCTGGCCCTGCAAGACGACTTCAAGAACTTCGTTGCCGAGAGCATCGAAGAAGCCTTCGCCCAGAAGCTGACCGACGCTGCTCCGCTGATCGCCTCGCGTGAAGCTGCTCGTGAAGCCCTGGTTGCCAAGTGCGGCGAGAACGTCAACATCCGTCGCCTGGTGCGCGTTGAAGGTGACGTTGTCGGCGCCTACCTGCACGGCAACAAGATCGGCGCTGCCGTTGTCCTGAAAGGCGGCGACGTCGATCTGGCCAAGAACATCGCCATGCACGTTGCAGCTTCGAACCCTGAGTTCCTGCTGCCGTCGGAAGTATCGGCCGAAGCCATCGAGCGCGAGAAGGGCGTCTTCCTGCAGCTGAACGCTGACAAGATCGCCGGCAAGCCGGAAAACATCGTCGAGAACATGATCAAAGGTCGTATCTCGAAGTTCCTGGCCGAAGCCTCGCTGGTCGAGCAAGCCTTCGTCATGAACCCGGAAGTCAAGGTTGGCGAGCTGGCCAAGAAAGCCGGTGCTGAAATCGTTTCCTTCACCTACTTCAAAGTAGGCGAAGGCATCGAGAAGCCAGTCGACGACTTCGCTGCTGAAGTTGCCGCTCAGGTAGCTGCTGCCAAGCAGTAAGACAGCCCCGTCTGTCGCCCCGAAGAGGCTGCCCGCTCACGCGCGCAGCCTCTTTGTCAAAACGGCGAAGGGTTTATAAAACCTGCCGCCGCTGGCACCAAAGCGGTGCCACGCTACAGTTAGCAGGCTGCAAACAGCCCGCACGAATTTTCTAAAAGTACGCCGCAGGAGAGACTCGCAATGGCTCAGCAGGTGAGTGGTCGCCAACCTCGCTATAAACGCATTTTGCTCAAACTTAGCGGCGAGGCCCTGATGGGCTCGGAAGACTTCGGGATCGACCCGAAAGTGCTGGATCGCATGGCCCTCGAAGTTGGCCAGCTGGTAGGGATCGGTGTCCAGGTCGGCCTGGTGATCGGTGGTGGCAACCTGTTCCGCGGCGCCGCGCTCAGCGCAGCCGGCATGGACCGCGTCACCGGTGACCACATGGGCATGCTGGCCACCGTGATGAACGGCCTGGCCATGCGCGACGCGCTGGAGCGCTCGAACATCCCGGCCCTGGTCATGTCGGCCATTTCCATGGTCGGTGTCACCGATCATTACGATCGTCGCAAAGCTATTCGCCACCTCAACTCCGGGGATGTGGTAATTTTCTCCGCCGGTACCGGCAACCCGTTCTTCACCACCGACTCCGCGGCCTGCCTGCGCGCCATCGAAATCGATGCCGACGTGGTGCTGAAGGCGACCAAGGTCGATGGTGTGTACACTGCCGATCCATTCAAGGACCCGCATGCCGAGAAGTTCGATCACCTGACCTACGACGAGGTCCTGGATCGCAAGCTGGGTGTGATGGACCTGACCGCAATCTGCCTGTGCCGTGACCACAAGATGCCATTGCGGGTATTCAACATGAACAAGCCTGGCGCCCTGCTGAACATCGTGGTGGGTGGCGCTGAAGGTACTCTGATCGAGGAAGGCCAAGCATGATCAACGACATCAAGAAAGACGCGCAGGAGCGCATGACCAAGTCCCTCGAGGCCCTGGCCCGCAACCTGGCGGCAATCCGCACCGGTCGCGCCCACCCGAGCATCCTGGACAGCGTCAAGGTCCCGGCCTGGGGTAGCGAGATGCCGCTGAACCAGGTGGCCGCGATCACCGTCGAAGATGCCCGCACCCTGAAGATCGTCGCCCACGACAAGAACCTCAGCGCCGCCATCGAGAAGGCCATTCTCACCTCCGACCTGGGCCTGAACCCGTCCAGCGCCGGCACCACCATCCGTGTGCCGATGCCGGCCCTGACCGAGGAAACCCGCAAGGGCTACACCAAGCAGGCCAGCGGCGTTGCCGAGGATGCCAAGGTAGCCGTGCGCAACGTGCGCCGTGACGCCCTGGCCGACCTGAAGAAGCTGACCAAGGACAAGGAAATCAGCGAAGACGAAGAGCGTCGTGCCGCTGACGAAATCCAGAAACTGACCGACAAGTACGTTGCCGAAGTCGATGCCGCCTTCAAAGCCAAGGAAAAGGACCTGATGGCCGTCTAAGGCCGGGGTTTTTTAATGGAAAAGACCAAGCCAGCGGCGCCGTCCTCGGTGCCGCGTCATGTCGCGATCATCATGGATGGCAACAACCGCTGGGCGAAAAAGCGCCTGTTGCCCGGCGTTGCCGGGCACAAGGCGGGTGTCGACGCCGTTCGCGCGGTCATCGAAGTCTGTGCCGAGTCCGGGGTCGAGGTGCTGACCCTGTTCGCCTTCTCCAGTGAGAACTGGCAGCGTCCCGCCGAAGAGGTCGGTGCGCTGATGGAGCTGTTCTTCTCGGCCCTGCGCCGCGAGGCCAAGCGCCTCAACGAGAACAACATCAGCCTGCGTATCATCGGTGACCGTTCGCGTTTCCATCCCGAGCTGCAAGCCGCCATGCGCGAGGCCGAGGCGCTCACCGCCGGCAACAACCGCTTCATCCTGCAGATCGCGGCCAACTACGGTGGCCAGTGGGACATCGCCCAGGCCGCCCAGCGGCTGGCGCGGGAAGTGCAAGCCGGGCACCTGCGCCCGGAAGACATCACCCCGGGCCTGCTGCAGACCTGCCTGGCAACCGGCGAGCTGCCGCTGCCGGACCTGTGCATCCGCACTGGTGGCGAGCACCGCATCAGCAACTTCCTGTTGTGGCAGCTGGCCTACGCCGAGCTGTATTTCTCCGACCTGTACTGGCCGGACTTCAAACACGAGGCCATGCGCAACGCCCTGGCCGATTTCGCTTCGCGCCAGCGCCGCTTCGGTAAGACCAGCGAGCAGGTCGAGGCTGGAGCTCGTGCTTAATGCTTAAACAACGCATCATTACCGCGCTGATCCTGCTGCCGATCGCGCTGGGTGGCTTCTTCCTGCTCAATGGTGGGGATTTCGCCCTGTTCATCGGCTTCGTGGTGACCCTCGGCGCCTGGGAGTGGGCGCGCCTGGCCGGGCTCATGGCCCAGCCACTGCGCATCGCCTATGCCGTGGTCGTCGCCGGAGCGCTGATGTTGCTGTACATCCTTCCGGAGCTGGCGCCTTGGGTGCTGGGCGCTGCGGTGATCTGGTGGGGGTTGGCCACCTGGCTGGTGCTTACCTACCCGCGCAGCAGCGAGCTGTGGGCCAGTGCCGCCTGCCGGTTGCTGATCGGCCTGCTGGTATTGCTGCCGGCCTGGCAGGGGTTGGTGCTGCTCAAGCACTGGCCGCTGGGTAACTGGCTGATCCTGTCGGTCATGGTGTTGGTGTGGGCTGCCGATATTGGCGCGTACTTCTCCGGCCGTGCCTTCGGCAAGCGCAAGCTGGCGCCTCAGGTCAGCCCTGGCAAGAGCTGGGAAGGCGTGTATGGCGGCCTGGCGGTCAGCCTGGTGATCACCCTGGTGGTCGGTATCAGCCGCGACTGGGGCTTCGGCCAGATCCTGCTGGGCCTGCTGAGTGCCGCGCTGGTGGTCATGTCTTCGGTGGTCGGTGACCTGACCGAAAGCATGTTCAAGCGCCGTTCCGACATCAAGGACAGCAGCAACCTGTTGCCTGGCCATGGCGGGGTGCTCGACCGAATCGACAGCCTGACTGCGGCGATCCCGATTTTCGCCGTGCTGCTGTGGGCTGCCGAATGGGGTGTTATGTGAGCCGCCCGCAGCGTATTACCGTGCTCGGGGCCACCGGCTCCATCGGGCTGAGCACGCTGGATGTCATCGCGCGCCATCCCGACCGCTACCAGGTGTTCGCCCTGAGTGGCTATTCGCGTATCGACGAATTGCAGGCCCTGTGCGTGCGCCATCGCCCGGCATTCGCCGTGGTGCCGAGCGCCGAGGCGGCCGCGCGACTGCGCGAAAGCCTGGTAGCGGCGGGCTGCGCCACCGAGGTGCTGGAAGGCGAGGCCGGGCTGTGCCAGGTGGCTTCTGCGTCGGAAGTGGACGCAGTGATGGCGGCCATCGTCGGCGCCGCCGGCCTGCGCCCCACCCTGGCGGCGGTCGAGGCGGGCAAGAAGGTGTTGCTGGCCAACAAGGAGGCGCTGGTGATGTCCGGCGCGCTGTTCATGGAGGCGGTGCGGCGCAGTGGCGCCGTGCTGCTGCCGATCGACAGCGAGCACAATGCGATCTTCCAGTGCATGCCCGGCGACTACGCGCGCGGCCTGAGTGCCGTCGGCGTACGCCGGATCCTGCTCACCGCCTCCGGTGGCCCGTTCCGCGAGACCCCCGTCGAGGCGCTGCTGGATGTCACCCCGGAACAGGCCTGCGCGCACCCCAACTGGTCCATGGGGCGCAAGATTTCCGTGGATTCGGCCAGCATGATGAACAAGGGCCTGGAGCTGATCGAGGCCTGCTGGTTGTTCGATGCCGCACCGGCCAAGGTCGAGGTGGTGGTGCACCCGCAGAGCGTAATCCACTCCCTGGTGGATTATGTCGACGGTTCGGTGCTGGCGCAGCTGGGTAACCCGGACATGCGCACACCCATCGCCAACGCCCTGGCCTGGCCCGAGCGGATCGATTCCGGGGTGGCGCCGCTGGACCTGTTCGCCATCGCCCGTCTGGATTTCCAGGCGCCCGACGAACAGCGCTTCCCTTGCCTGCGCCTGGCGCGGCAGGCTGCCGAGGCCGGCAACAGCGCACCGGCCGTGCTCAATGCGGCCAACGAGGTTGCGGTCGAGGCATTTCTCCAGCGGCGTATCCGCTTCCCGGAGATCGCGGGTATGATCGAACAGGTGCTCGATCAGGAGCCCGTCGTACCGCTGCCGTCGCTGGACGCGGTGTTCGCCGCCGACCAGCGTGCCCGGGAGCTTTCCCGTGAGTGGCTGAGGCGTCACGGTCGCTGATGCAGGCCCGCCACGGTTCACGAGGGGGCTGGGCATGATGCCAGCCCGCTGAACATCATTCGGAGATGGATATGACAGCGCTCTACATGATTATCGGCACCCTCGTAGCCTTGGGTGTACTGGTCACTTTCCATGAATTCGGCCACTTCTGGGTGGCACGCCGCTGCGGTGTCAAGGTGCTGCGCTTCTCGGTGGGCTTCGGCACGCCGCTGCTGCGCTGGCATGACCGCCATGGCACCGAGTTCGTGGTCGCTGCGATCCCGCTGGGTGGTTACGTCAAGATGCTCGACGAGCGCGAGGGTGACGTGCCGCCGGCGCTGATCGAGCAGTCGTTCAACCGCAAGTCCGTGCGCCAGCGCATCGCGATCGTCGCGGCGGGCCCGGTTGCCAACTTCCTGCTGGCCATTCTGTTCTTCTGGGTGCTGGCGATGCTGGGTACCCAGCAGATCCGCCCGGTGATCGGTGCGGTCGATGCCGGCAGCCTGGCAGCATCGGCAGGCCTGACCGCAGGTCAGGAAATCGTCTCCATCGACGGCAAGCCGACCAATGGTTGGTCTGCGGTCAACCTGCAACTGGTTCGCCGCCTGGGCGAGAGCGGCACCCTGCAGGTTGGCGTGCGTGAAGAGGGCGCCAGCGCCGAGCGCCAGCTGCAGGTGAAGCTGGACAGCTGGCTCAAGGGCGCCGACGAGCCGGACCCGATCCAGTCCCTTGGGCTGCACCCTTGGCGCCCGGCGATCGTGCCGGTGTTGGCCGAGATCGATCCGAAGGGGCCGGCTGCCGCTGCGGGCCTGAAAACCGGTGACAAGCTGCTGGCCCTCGATGGCGTGGCAGTGAGCGAATGGCAGCAGGTGGTCGATGCCGTGCGGGCCCGCCCGCAAGCCAAGGTTGTGGTGCGTGTCGAGCGCGATGGTGCTGCGCTGGACGTCCCGGTCACCCTGGCGCGCAAAGGCGAGGGCAAGGCGGCCGGCGGCTATCTTGGCGCCGGAGTAAAAGGTGGCGAATGGCCTGCCAACATGCTCCGCGAAGTCAGCTACGGCCCGCTGGATGCGGTGGGTGAGGGCTTGTCACGCACCTGGAACATGAGCGTCCTGACCCTTGAATCGCTGAAGAAAATGCTGTTCGGGGAGCTCTCGGTAAAAAACTTGAGCGGACCGATAACCATTGCTAAAGTGGCGGGCGCTTCAGCCCAGTCCGGCGTGGGGGATTTCCTGAATTTCCTGGCCTACCTGAGCATAAGCCTGGGGGTTCTTAACCTGCTGCCCATCCCGGTTCTGGATGGGGGGCATTTGCTGTTTTACCTGGTCGAGTGGGCGCGCGGTCGTCCACTGTCGGATCGGGTGCAAGGTTGGGGGGTCCAGATCGGTATCAGTTTGGTCATAGGGGTGATGTTGCTCGCCCTGATCAACGATCTGGGTCGACTATAAAGCTTCGCTCAATTGCGAAACCTGCCGTCTTGTCGCGGCGGGCTGTTTATTGCCAGTTGGAATAAAAGGACTTCATGAAACGTCTGCTGCTAACTGCGGTCATGTCCGCACTGATGATCGCTGAAGTTCACGCCGAGTCCTTCACCATCTCCGATATCCGCGTCAACGGCCTGCAGCGGGTTTCCGCC